>JBEEFR010000147.1:0-14398 GCA_041166285.1 Actinomycetota bacterium
CACGGCCGGCGGCATCGTCGTCGCGCACGAGGGGCACGCTGTCACCGAGGTCTCCGTCGTCGACGAGACCACCGGCGAGGCGCGCGCCATCGCCATGCCCGGAGCGGGAACGGCGATGGTGATGGGCCAGCACGACCACAGCGCCAACGCGTGGATCGTGTACACGGACTTCGTCACGCCCGGCACCGTCTTCCATCTCGGCACCGACACTGCGCAACTCGACACGTGGGCGACAACGCCGGGCGCGTTGCCGGCGTCGTCGGACGTCCTCGTGCGCCAGCACGCGTACCCGTCGCACGACGGCGTCGAGGTCCGCATGTTCGTGATCGCCAAGGGCGACGCGTCGATAGGGCCGCGCCCGACGATCCTGTACGGCTACGGCGGGTTCAACATCTCAATGACGCCGGCATACTCGTCGCTCATCCAGACGTGGGTCGACGCCGGCGGTGTGTACGCCTACACGAACTTGCGCGGCGGCTCCGAGGAAGGAGAGGAGTGGCACCGCTCCGGCATGCGCGAGAACAAGCAGAACGTCTTCGAAGACTTCATCGCCGCGGCGCGCTACCTCAAGGCCGAAGGCTGGACGACCACCGAACAGCTCGGTATCTACGGCGGCTCGAACGGCGGCCTCCTCGTCGGCGCGACGCTCACGCAGTGGCCCGACGAACTCGCTGCGGTCATCTGCTCGGCGCCGCTGCTCGACATGCTGCGTTACGAGAAGTTCGGTCTCGGCATCACGTGGAACGACGAATACGGCAAGGCCGACGATCCCGTCGAGTTCCAGTGGCTCTACGGCTATTCGCCGGTGCACAAGGTGCGCGACGGCGTCGCCTACCCGTCGGTGCTGTTCACGAGTTTCGACAACGACTCACGTACCGACGTGATGCACCCGCGCAAGATGTGCGCGGCGTTGCAACACGCGACGTCGTCGGACCCCGACGAGAAACCGATCCTGTTCCGCCGCGAAGCCGACGTCGGCCACAGCGTGCGCTCGACGGACCGCACGCTCGACCTCGGCGCCGACCAGCTCAGCTACTTCGCCCACCAGTTGGGACTAGACCCGCCACGCTGAGCGCGGCGCGGAGGGCGGCGGCGTCGGTGAAGTGGATGCCGTTCCAGCCGCACGCCTCGGCGCCGGCGACGTTGGCGGCGTTGTCGTCGACGAACCACGTCCGCGCTGCCTCGAGGCCGAAGCGCGCCGCGGTGTAGTCGTAGATCTCGGGCTCGGGCTTCAAGAGACCGACGTCGCCCGAGACCACGACACCGTCCAACTCGGCGAAGACGCGTTGCACGTCGGGTGACTGCGGCGCGTTCTCCATCGACGAATTCGTGAGGCCGAACACTCCGACGCCGCTGGCGCGCAACTCGCGCACGATGGCAACGACGGCGTCGTCGACGTTACCCAGCGTCTCGAACCAGCGGGCGCGGAACGTGTGCACCTCTTCCGCGTACTCGGGGTAGGTCGCCGCCCACATCTGCTCCACGTCGTCGAACCGCACGCCGCGATCGAGCTCCGCGTTCCACCGCGCGAAGTCACAATTCGCAACGAAGGCCTCGCTGACGACGCGCAGCGGGTTCCACTCGATGAGCACGTTGCCGAGGTCGAATACGACGGCGTCCACAGCGGGCAAGACTAAGGAACCATGTGTGGTCGTTACGTATCGGCAACCGCCGCGTCGAAGCTGGCGGAAGAGTTCGCGGTCGACGAAGTCGTCGTCGAGGATCTCGGCGAGCGCTACAACGTCGCGCCCACGCTCGACGTGTACACCATCGTCACGACCACGGAAGGCAAGCGTCGCATGGGCGCGTTGCGCTGGGGACTCGTGCCGGGCTTCGCCAAGGACGAGTCGATCGGCAACCGCATGATCAACCTGCGCACCGAGACGGTCACGAGCAAAGCCGCGTTCACGAAGCTGCTCGATCGCCGCCGTTGCCTCGTGCCCGCCGACGGGTTCTACGAGTGGCAGAAAAAGGAGGTTCCCGGCAAGAAAACGCCCGAGCGCCAGCCCTTTTACATCACGTCGGCCGACGGCGGCCCGCTGGCGTTCGCGGCGCTATGGGACCGCTGGACGCCGCCGGATCAGCGCGGCAAGGACGACGCGCCGGACCCGCTTCGCACGGTCACGCTCATCACCGGCGAACCGAACGATCTCGTCGCCAAGATCCACGATCGCATGGTCGTGTGCTTGCCCGAAGCGGTATGGGACACGTGGCTCGACCCGAACGTCGGCGCCGAGGAGGCAGCCAAGTTGCTGGTGCCGCTGCCCTCGGACCAGATGCGCGCCTATCCCGTGACGAAGTTGGTCAGCAACGTGAAGAACGAGGGCGCCGAACTCCTCGAGCCGTTAGCCGGCCACTAGATCGCGGCGGCGGCCTGGAACTTCGACCAGATGTCGCGGTCGCCGAACACGGCGACGCCGACTTCTTCGGGATCCACGCGACCCCAGATCGTGAGCAGGAGGTCGCTCGCCGCGCCGCTCAGCGCCACGTCGCCCTTGGCGTGTTCGTGCGTGACGACGGGCGTGTTGTCGCCGCAGGTGATCAGCCACTCGCCTTCGGCGTCGCCGGTCGCGTGCAGGTGGATCGTGACGTCGCCGATGCGGATGGGGTTGCGCGCGTCCACGCGCGGGACGAACAAGTCGAAGTACTCGTCGATGCCGTCTTTGGCGATCGCGGGGTCGAGAGCCTCGGCGATGCCGGCCGCCGCAATCTCGGCGTCGTAACGGTGCACTGCGATCTCTTGTGCCTGGCGCCGCACCCACGTGCCGATCGTCTGCGGCGCGTTGGAGAAGAACGTCCAGCACGGCTCGTCGTCGGGACGCCCGCGCAACGCGGCTTCGAGCGCCGCCGCGCCCTCGGCGAACCAGTCGGCGAGCGCGGCGCGTTCGGTCGGTGCCGAGGGAAAGGCGTCGGGCTTGCCGCCGCTTTCGATGCCGGCCGTGATGTAGCGGTGCAGCGTGCCGAGATGTTCGGCCAGCGCAGCCAGATCCCATCCGGGGCAGCCGTCGACGGGCTGCGTGAGATCGCCGCCGTCGCGCAACGCTGCCTCGAACAATTCGGCGTCGCGGTGCAGCGAGTCGAGGTACTCGTCGCGGCTAGGCATTGAGCGCCTTCACGACCGCATCGTGCAGCACGCCGTTAGTAGCGATCACCGATCCGCCGCCGGGACCGGGCGTGCCCGACAGGTCGGTGAACGTGCCGCCGGCGGCTTCGACGATCACCGAACTCGCCGCCAGATCCCACAGCGTCACCGATGGTTCCACCGCGATGTCGACCGCGCCCTCGGCGACGAGCATGTGCGACCAGAAGTCGCCGTAGCCGCGCGAGCGCGCCACGCGTCCGGTGAGCGCGCGCCACGCGTCGGCGCGCGCGGGGTCCCACTGGTCGAAGGTCGTGTAGCTGTCGGACGACAAGAACGCGTCCTCGATTGTCGCCGTGTCGCTCACGTGGATGGCGTCCCCGTTGCGCCACGCCCCGGCGCCGCGCACGCCCCACCACCGGTAGCCCAGCGCCGGCGCGGAGACGACGCCGACCTCGAAGACACCGTCGCACTCCAGCGCGATCAGCGTCGCCCACACGGGCACGCCGCGCACGTAGTTCTTCGTGCCGTCGATCGGGTCGATGACGAAGCGCGTCCCGCCGTCGCTGGCCTCGTGAACGCCGAACTCTTCGCCGATGATGCCGCTATCGCTGTGCTTTTTCGCGATGAGCGACCGCACCTTCTGTTCCACTTCGCGATCGGCGATCGACACCGGCGTGTCGTCAGCCTTCGCTTCGACCGGCAGGTCCCGCGAACGGAACCACTTCAGCGAAATCTTGTCCGCGGCGTCTGCGAGCGCCAGCACGAACTCGAGCTCGGAATGGGCCACGGCCCGAAACTTAGGCGAGGCTGCTGGCGTTCAACGCGGCGCGCACGGTGTCGGCGACGCCGGGCCCGTCGAGGCCCAGCCGCGTGTGAATCGCGTCGGCCTTGGCCTGCGGGATGTACTCGTCGGGCACGCCCAGCGTGATGACCGTGGGTGCCGCACTACCGCCGAGGTTCGCCAGCGCCGTGGCGATCGACGAACCGATGCCGCCGACGCGGAGACCGTCCTCGACGGTCACGACCAACCCGTGCATCAGCGCGTCGGCCAGCATCGCCGGATCGAGCGGCTTGACGACCCGCGGGTCCCACACCGTGGCCTCGATGCCGTCGTCGGCCAGGAGGTCGGCGGCGGACAACGCTGAGGCGAGCATTTTGCCCACGCCGATGAGCACGACTTGGCGCGACTCCCCGGAACGCCACCGCTTGGCTTCGAGACCCGAACCGACTTCGGAGTCCGCGACCTGACGGGCGACGCCCTTGGGGAAGCGGATCACGCACGGTCCTTCGATCGACAGCGCGGTGTGCAGCATCTCGGGAACTTCCTGCACGGATGACGGAGCGAACATCGTCATGCCCGGGATCGTCTGGCACAGCACCATGTCGAGCACGCCGTGGTGCGACGGGCCGTCGTCTCCCGTGATGCCGGCGCGATCCAACGCGAACACGACCGGCAACCCGTGCAGGCCGACGTCGAGGTTCGCCTGGTCGAAGGCGCGCGAGAAAAACGTCGAGTACAGCGCCACGACCGGACGCAAGCCGCCCATCGCCAACCCCGCGGCCATCGTCACGGCGTGCTGTTCGGCGATGCCGACGTCGAAGTAGCGCTGCGGAAACTGTTCTTCGAACGGCAGCAGACCCGTCGGCCCCGGCATGGCCGCGGTGACGGCCATGACCTGCGGATGATCCTTCGCCTCGGCGACCAACGCGTCGGAGAACGCTTCGGTGTACCCCGCGAGCTTCGACGCGCCCGGTCCCGTGGCGACGTCGAAAATCGGCGCGTCGTGGAGGCACTTCTCGTCGTCGTCTTCCGCCGGCGGATACCCGCGGCCCTTCTGCGTCAACACGTGCACGACGATCGGTCCGTCGAAGTCGGCCGCGTTGTGCAACGCCTCTTCGAGCAGTGCCACGTCGTGGCCGTCGATCGGGCCGACGTAGCGCACCCCGAGCGCTTCGAAGAACACCGTCGGCTCCGCGACCTCTCGCATCGCCGCGGTCATGCCCTTCCACGCCTTCGCCATGAGGTCGCCGACGACCGGCAACTCGCCGGCCATCTGCTCGCCGAACTTGCGGAAGCTGAGGTACTGCGGGTTCAACCGCAACCGCGACACGTTCTCGGTGAGCGACGAAACCGTCGGCGCGTACGAACGGCCGTTGTCGTTGAGCACGATCACGCAGCGCGTGCCGGAGTGCCCGAGGTTGTTGAGCGCCTCGTAGGCCATGCCGCCCGTCATCGAACCGTCGCCGATGACCGAGACGACGCGCCGGTCGGTCGAACCGCTGCGCGCCACCGAGGCCGCAAGCCCGTGCGCGTAGCTGAGGATGGTCGAGGCGTGGCTGTTCTCGACCCAGTCGTGCTCCGACTCGGCGCGGTTCGGGTAGCCCGACAGGCCGCCCTCCTGGCGCAGGTGATCGAACAACTTGGCGCGGCCCGTGACGATCTTGTGCACGTAGGCCTGGTGGCCGGTGTCCCACAGGATGATGTCGCGCGGCGAGTCGAACACGCGGTGGACGGCAAGCGTGAGTTCGACCGCTCCGAGGTTGGAGCCGAGGTGGCCACCGGTGACGGAAACCGCCTCGACGATGAACTGGCGGATCTCGGCTGCGAGCTCGTTTACCTCGGCCAGCGACAGCTTCTTGAGGTCGGCCGGGGAGTGCACGCGCTCGATCAACATTGCTTGTTCACGTTAGTGCGCACCCTTCAAAAGTCCCTTTCACCGACGAACCGCGCCAAGGCATCCAGCTCGTCGCGGGCGCCCGGTGTAATCGGGGCGTCCACCAAGGCCTCCAGCGCGGCGTCGATCAGTTGTGCGACCTGCTGCTCGATCGCAGTACGCGCCCCCGTCGTTTCGAAGATCGACTGAAGCGCGGCAACCTCCTCAGACGATAGATCCGGCGCGCCGTAGCGCGCCGCAAGCAGTTGAGCATCGGCTCCGGCGGCGGCGGCGCGCGCCAGGGCGAACATCGTGGTCGGCTTACCCTCCCGGAGGTCTTCGCCAACCGGCTTGCCGGTCAGCGCCGCGTCGCCGAAGGTGCCGAGCAGGTCGTCGCGCAGCTGGAACGCCTCGCCTAGCGGGTCGCCGTACGCCGTCAACGACACCGCCAACTCATCGAGGCGACCGGCCAGCGCGGCGCCGAGGTGCAGCGGCCGCTCCACGGTGTACTTGCCCGACTTGTACCGGCAGATCGTGCGCGCCAGTTCGACCGACACGTCGCCTCGGGCGGTGCCGACGAGGTCGAGGAACTGGCCGACGTTCACCTCGAGTCGCAGTTCGTTGAACACGTCGATCGCCGCCGCCGGCGCGCCGCGCAGCATCTGGTCGGCGTAGACGAACGCCAAGTCGCCGATCAGGATCGCCGCTCCTTCGCCGAAGCGACGCGTCTCGCCGCGCCACCCGCGCTCGTCGTGCGCGTCCTCGAACTGCACGTGCACGGTCGCGTTGCCGCGGCGACGTTTCGAGTTGTCCATGACGTCGTCATGGATGAGGGCGAACGTGTGGAGCAGTTCGAGTCCGGCGCCGGCGTCGATGACGCCCGGGTCGTTCTCGTCGCCCCCGGCGCCCACGAAGGCCCACTGGCAGAACGCGGGACGCAGACGTTTGCCGCCGGCGAGCACAAACTCGCGCAGCGACTGGAGCGGCTCGAGCAGCGACGCGTCGATCGCGGACCAGCGCTGCATCTCGGCGTCGAGAACTTCCTCGATGCGAGCGTCAACGCGCTTTGCGATCTCGCCCAGGCTCGAGGGCGCCTCTTGCATCAACCCATTCTACGATCGGTGTCGTGGCTTCCCCCAAGGCGACCGGCCGCGCCGCGGTCCACAGCTTCCGGCGCGGCGTGGCCAAGCGGATCGTCGAAACCTTGCGTGATCGCGACCCCGAGGTTCTCGACAGCTTCACCGACGCCGGCATCGTGAGCCGCGACTTCGTCGACGAACCCGACGCCGGTGGTCCCGTGCGCACCGCGCCGCCACTCGAGGTCGTGGAGCGGCTCCTCGAACGGTCGATCGAGCGCAGGCCTTCGCTCATCGCGGGCCTCGGGTTGAGCACGATCCAACTGCTCTCGAACAAAGGCGAAGAAGAGGAGGGCGTCGCCGGAACGCGCACGCACCTGACGGTTGCCTTCACGGATCTCGAGGGCTTCACGCGCTTCACCGAGCGCAACGGCGACGAGGTCGCAAGCCACCTCATCGTCGAACACCACCGGACGGTCGGACCGATCGTGCGCGGCCGCGGCGGACGCATCGTCAAGCGCATCGGCGACGGGCTGCTGCTGACGTTCCCCGAACCCGAAGCGGGCGTGCTGGCGTGCCTCGAACTCGTCGCCACGCCGCCGTCGCCTCTGCGCCTGCGCGCCGGGCTGCACATGGGTGACGTCGTCGTCACGCGCGACGACGTCGTGGGCCACGTCGTCAACGTCGCGGCGCGCGTCACCGAGTCGGCCAAAGGCGGCGAAGTCGTCGTCACCGGCGACATCCGCGACGCCGTCGGCGACGAGATCCCGCGCATCGACTTCAGCCGCCCGCGCCGGCGGACGTTCAAGGGACTGGTCGAGCCGATCCCCGTCTCAAAGGCGAATTACTCGGCATAGAGTCGCCGCATGTCAATCAATGAAATCCCGCTCAAGACGCTGCACGGCGAACCGACATCTCTCGCCGATCACGCTGGGAAAGCGCTCTTGATCGTCAACGTCGCCAGCAAGTGCGGCCTCACGTCGCAGTACACGGGCCTCGAGGCGATGCACGAGAAGTACAAGGACCGCGGCTTTTCCGTCATCGGCGTGCCGTGCAACCAGTTCGGTGGTCAGGAGCCGGGTTCGGCCGAAGAGATCGAGACGTTCTGCTCGACCAGCTACGGCGTCACCTTCCCGCTGTTGGAGAAAGTCGACGTCAACGGCGACAACCAGCACCCGCTCTACGCCGAACTGACGCAGGTTGCCGATGCTGAGGGGAAGGCCGGCGACGTCGTCTGGAACTTCGAGAAGTTCCTGGTCGCGCCCGATGGTGCCGTGACGCGCTTCCGTCCGCTCGTCGCGCCGGAAGACGACGACCTCGTCAAGGCAGTCGAAGCGGCACTACCGAACTAGTCGTCTGGCGCGAAGAAGGGCGCTCCGGTGGGGGGATACCGAGCGCCCTTCTTCGGTCATGCGGGGGTTCTTCTTTGAACCGTCCCGGCGACGTTGCTATTCCGTCGGTTCGACGGAGCAGCTGATTTAGGAAGCGGCGTCAGCCGTTGCGGCGGCGGCGGCCTTCTTCGAAGCCGGCTTGGTCGCCACGGGCTTCTGGCCTTCGCGCAGCGCGAACGCCTTCGTCGCCTCGAGGGCGACAGCCTTGGCGCTCTTGAGCAGCTCGGCGCTCAGCTCGAACGCCTTCTCGACGACCTCGGTCGCCGTCGGCAGGCGGTCGACGCCGCGGAGGTTGTCGATCTTCGGCAGCACCGGCTGCACGCGGTCGCTGACGGCCTTGATGGCGTCGATTGCGAACTCCTGCGCCTGCTTCACGCTCTTGAGCGCGCGGGCATTGAACTCGTCCTGAATCGTCGTGGGGGTCATGCGCTAACTCTAGTTAGCAGTTGCTAACTCTGTCAAGAGCTTTGTACAACTTTTGCTAGCACGTCACCCGGACCGGGTCGAGATGCCGCCGTCGCAGGCGATCACGGCGCCCGTCAGGTACGAACCGGCGCGGGACGACAGGAAGATCGACAGGCCGGCCACGTCTTCAGGCGTGCCGATGCGGCCGAGCGGGACGCCCTTGGCGACGGCTTCTTCGCCGCCGTCGGCGTCGAGGATGAACGCCATCATCTTCGAATAGAACGGGCCCGGTGCGATGGCGTTGACGGTGATGTGGTCGCGCAGCAGGTTGTGGGCCATCTGGCGCGTGAGGTGGTGCACCGCAGCCTTGCTCGCGGCTTATGCGTAGTTCTGCGTGCCCGGCACGTTGTTGCCGTCGACGGACCCAATGTTGATGACGCGTGCTGGGTCCTCGGCCGTCGCCGCCGCGCGTAGCTGCGGCAGCAGCTTCGACGTCAGCTGGAACAGGCCCTTCACGTTGATGTCGAGCACCTTGTCCCACGCCTCGTCGGGGAAGTCTTCGATCGACGCGCCCCACGTCGCTCCGGCGTTGTTGACGAGGATGTCGACCTTCGGGGTGCGCTCGGCGATGATCGCTGCGAAGGCCCTCGCGCCTTCCTCACCGGCGACGTTGAACGGGATCGACACGCACTTGCCCGGTCCCATCTCGTTGAGCTCAGCGGCCGCGGCGTCGCACGCGTCGGCTTTGCGCGCCGTGATGAACACGTCGGCGCCCGCCGAGACGAATCCCTCCGCGATCATCCGACCAATGCCGCGGCTTCCCCCAGTGACAACCGCGGTCTTCCCCGAGATGTCGAAGAGTGCCTTGATGTCCATCGTCGAAATCTAGGAGACACACTGTGGTGTGCGCTTCGTGGTCGCATTGCTAGTCGCGGCGTCACTCGCTGCGTGCGGCGGCGTAGCGAAACGCGACGATGCGCTCAAAGTCGTCTTCAATGACGAGGGCATCGTGGTCGAGCCGCCGCTCGCCGGGGTTCAGCGACAGTGGACGAGGGGCGAGGCGATCGCCGCAATCAAGAAGGTGGACTTCTTCACGGCTGCGACGCCCCGCGTCTGGTTCGGCACATACCAAGGCCAGTCGGCGTGGCTGGCGATCGAGTCAGGACTGCGAGTAGCGCCGAGCCACGGCCGCGGCGGGCGCGGTTTTCATGTCGGCGTCTTCGCCGACGGTGTCAGGCCGGCGAAGGCGTTGAGTGGGCTCGCCGAATCGGGAGGCGAACCAGCACCGGTCAATGTCGCACCGCCACGGCACGCATACACCGGGCGGCTGCACGTCACCTTCGTCACGCCGTCGGGGGGCGCGATCGGCGGCTCGCTCGCGAAGTGGATGATGGAGCCCGCGCCATGGGCGCATTCACTCCAGTCCGTCGAGGACGCGAAGCGCCGGACCGGTTCTACGAGCGCCAACCCTGGTGGCAAACGGCAGCGCGTGTTCTTCGGTCTCTTCACCGGACTCGACGACAGCGGGGCGATGCATCACCGCACCAAGGCCTGGATGGCGATCGGCTATCACGTGCGGTTAGTCGCGTACGGCTCGCACGAACCCGGTCCTCCGAAGTACGGCTTCGGCATGGCCGCGTTTGGCGATGACTTGACGCAGCCGTGGGTCTCCGGCCAGCTCACGTCGGCGGGTGTTCCCCCGCTCGTCTTCTGACGAAACAGCGGCGCTAGCGCGCGGGCGAGGCGCACGCCTCAGGCCGCGGGTGAGGCGCGCAGGCCGAGCCGCTTGTGCACGAAGCCGGTCAGCAGACGGCCGCCGATGAGGTAGCCGAGCGTGAGGGCGATGGCGCCGCCGAGGGCGTCGGCCCAGTAGTGGTTGGCCGTGACCACGATGCAGAACAGCGTGATGAACGGATAGCAACCCATGAGGATCTTGCCCCAGAGGGGCCGGATCATGGGCACGAGCACGAGCGCGCACCACGACGACCATGCGAAGTGCAGCGACGGCATCGCTGCGTACTGATTCGAAATCTTCGCCATCGTCCCGGAGTCGAAGGACCACAACCCGCCGATCTTCTGCAGCGTGTCGACGAAGCCGTAGTGCAAGCCGTGGGCGTCGATCAGCCGCGGTGGCATGAGCGGGTACGTGGCGAAACCGAGGAGCGCGATGGCGACGGTGACAGCGAGCGTATTGCGCCACACCGGATAGCGGTGCGGCGCGCGCCGGAACATCAACACGATGGCGATGATCGTGACGATGAAGTGCGCCGATCCGTAGAAGACGTCCCAGAACTGGATGAACAAGTGCCAGTGGATGAACGCGTGCTGGATCCGGTGCTCCTGGAAAGACCCGAGGGCGCGCTCGAACCGGATCACTTGCTTGGCGTGGTGCAGTGCCGCGGTGGTCGAGTCGCTGGCGATGCCGAGATTGCGCACGGCCGTGTAGACGCCGTAGAAGACGCCGATCGTCAGCAGCTCGCGCCACCAGTACAAGCGGGGCGCGACGGGCTCGGTAGTGGGTGCGTCGACAGTGGCGGTCATGCGGCGTCGGCGGGCACTTTACGACGCGACCCGCCCGCAGCGAAGGCAGGCGCGCCGACGAGGCTCACGATCAGCACGCAGAAGTAATAGAGCAGGCCGAGGCCGATCGCCTGCTCCTTGTGGACCCCGAGCGGGTGAAGGAAGACGTACAGCGCGCCTTCGCGCACGCCGAGCCCGCCGACGGTGACGGGCAGCGTTTGCAGGATCGCCACCGCCGGGAAGAAGGCGAGGATGGCGGTGATGCCGACGTGGATGTCGAGCGCCTTGCCGGCGAGGAACACGGCGACGATCACGCTCAGTTGGTAGGCGACGCCGGCGGCAATGACTTCGAAGGCCAGCTGCGGCTTGCGGCGGAACCGGTCGACGCCGAGGTGGATTGCGCCGGTGAAGCGGCGCCACCCCGCCGTGCCGCTCATGCGACCACCGAGGCGAGGATGACCGGCGGCGAAGAGCACGGCGCCGAGGGCGAACAACGTGGCGACGGCGACGACGGATGCCAACGCCGTCGCCGAGCCGAGATGACGCAGCGTCGGGTTCAGCAGCAGGCCGGCGAAGGTCAGCGCCGGCAGCACGATCCAGCCCGACATGCGCTCGAGCACGACCGACGCGAACGGCGCCGCGGTGTCACCGGCTTCGGCACCGAGGCGCGTGACGCGCAGCACGTCGCCGCCGACGGTCGACGGCAGGAAGTTCCCGACGAACAGGCTTGCGAGGTAGAGCCGCGTCAAGTGAAACAGTCGGCTGTGCACGTCGAGTGTCGCCAGCACTCGCTGCCACCGGAACGCGGAGAGGACCACACCGACGAGCGTGAGCGCCAGCGCCGCGACAAGCAGCGTCGTGTTGTCGACGTTGCGATGGGGCAGGACCTTGTGCAGCTTCACCTTGTGCACGAGCACGAACGCGATCACTGCGGTACCGACCAACCGAGCCACGGTCATGACTCGTTGGCGGGAAAACACGGGGCGTAAGTTACTTGCCTTGTTGCGCGCGCTTGCTGTCCTCGTGGTCGCCTGTGCGGCGTTGACGGCGTGTGGCGGTGGCGGCGACGCCGGCCCCACGGGCAAGCCCGACGCCGTCGTGTCCCACGCGCCCGATCTCACCATGAGCACCGGTACCGCGCACGTCCTCGGCGCCGCGCCCGACGTCACCGCGACGGGACGCGTCAACTTTGCGACCGGCGCCGACGCGCTGGCGCTGCGCGGCCGCAAGCGTGCGCACCCGCCGTTCGGGGTCACCGAGCCGGCCGCCGTAATCGACCTGTTGCGCGGCGTTGTCCACGTCCGCGCCTACGGCGGCGCCGAAGTCCAGGGCGACGGCACGAAGCGTTACGAGGTCGACATCGACCTGTCGAAGGCGACCGCCGCGACGCCCGAAGCGCGCCGCGCCGACCTGCACGAACTCGACGGTCTCCTCGGCGCCGACCGCGAGTTGTGGGCCGACGTGTTCGTCGACAAAGCCGGTCGCATCCGCCGGGTGCTGCTGCCGGTGCACACCGCGTCGAACCGGCCCTACGGTGACGACCAGTCCATCCCGCAGATGGTCAGCGTCGACTACTCCGACTTCGGGAGCTCATAGAGATGAACACGCGCATCGTCAACGTGAACGACGTCGACCTCGAGATCGTCGAGGCCGGCGCGGGGAACACGGACCGGTTGCTGTTGATCCACGGGTTCGGCGGATCGAAGGAAGACTTCACGCACTACTTGCCGCGCCTCGGCGCGACCGGCTGGCACGTGGTGGCGCCGGACCTGCGGGGCCACGGCGGCTCGTCCAAGCCGCAGGACGAGGCGGCCTATTCACTCAAGCAACTCGCCGACGACATCGACGGGTTGCTCGACGCGCTCGGATGGGACTCCGCCGTCGTGCTCGGTCACTCGATGGGCGGCATGGTGGTGCAGGTGTTCGCGCTGGCGCACGCCGCGCGCATCAGCGCCCTCGTGCTGATGGACACCAGTCACAAGATTCCGGACCACGTCGACCCGACGATGATCGCGGCGGGCCAGCAAGTCGTGCGCGACGGTGGCACCGAGTTGCTCGTCGAGATCGGCAAGAACGCCACGGAGCCCGGGCCGCTCGACACGATCCCGTACATCGAGATGTGCAAAGCCGACCCCGCGTACAAAGCGTGGTCCGACTACAAGACGCTGAACTTCGCGGGCCCGGCGTGGGCCGGCCTCGCGGGCGACATGGCCATCCAAGAGGATCGGCTCGAACAACTCGCGGCGCTCCGGATGCCGACGCTCGTCATAGTCGGTGAGATGGACGACGGCTTCATGAAGCAGTCGATCGCCATGAGCGAGACGATTCCCGGTGCGCAACTGGCGGTCATCCCCGGCGGCGGTCACAGCCCGCAGTTCGAAGCACCCGCCGCGTGGTGGGACACGCTGCGCGCCTTCCTCGACGCCAACCGCTAGCCCACGGAGTGCGCCGGGGTCGGCCCCTTGGCGATGAACGTGCCGGCGATGCGCGTTTCGGCCAGCGACACCACGCGCAGTTCGAAGTTGGCCGTCATCTTGTCGTTCTCGGCGGTGATGACAGTGGGCGCGCCGACGCGGTGACTGAACAGTCGCACCGTGAAGTCGCGCACGCGTAATGCACCTTGCAGTTGCGCCGACACCTTGACGAACGAACTCGCCTTCGCCGTCGACACGCGCCGCACTTCACTGCACGACGGGCGGCACCGCCCGTTGCCGATGCGCACTTCGTGCAGGGTCGCACCCGGGAGGCCGAGGTCGTCGACCATCGCACTCAGCCGCGCCGGCGACGGTGTCGCGCCCGCGGCGCCGACCGGCATGAAGAGCACGCCGACGATCATCACGGCCGCGGTCACGACAGTGCGCAGGCGGTCGGCGCCGGCAAGCAGCCACGCCGCGATCGCTGCCGGCACCGGGACGCAAAGCCCCAGAACGAGGCGGCCGCGCACGAACCCGCCGACGGCGAACGTGCGCGCCAGCACCACCCCGACGACGATGCACGCGGCACCGCCGACGATCGCCGCCAGCAGCCCGCGCCACTGACGAGGCGGCTCGTCAGGGATCTCGAGGACGCCGGTCAAAAGATCGCGCTGTGCCGTCGCCGCACGACGACGACGCCCGCGCCGAGAAACGCGACCGGGGCGACGAGCAGCATGAGGACCAGCACGATCCCCGACGGCGGGTCAGCACTCAGCGCGGTATTGCGCAATGCCTGGCGGCCGAGTTGCAGGTCGTCGGCGTTGAACTGTTCGGTTGTGCCGAGCCCGATGCCCGC
>JBEEFR010000148.1:0-7395 GCA_041166285.1 Actinomycetota bacterium
AACGGTCGAGGAAAACACGGGCGAGGGCGTCGCCCTCGATCGCGGCGTAGGTGTCGGCGAACGACAGCAACCGCGACGACGCTTCGTATCCCTCCGTGTCGGTCCAGCTGTCGTCGCCGGCCCGGCTCGTCGCACTCGCAACGAACACGATCTGGAAGAAGTCGGGCCAGGGATACTCGGGCTGCGTCATCGGCGCGATGTGTTCGTAGTGCAGCCAGCCGAGATGGCGCATCGATGCGACGTCGATTAACCAGCCGGTTTCTTCGTGTACCTCGCGCCGCGCCGTATCCGCAAACGTCTCGCCAGCCTCGCGGCGGCCGCCGGGCCATGGGTGCGACGCGCCGTCGACGTTCGTGCACACCACGAACTTGTCGTCGACCCGTACGATGCATCGCACCGACAGGATCAAATGATCGGGAGGTGCCTCCATCTCGATGTGTGCGCTCCGGCGCAGCGCGGTTGTGCCGAACACGAGATCGTCACCGTCAATCGGCGTCGCCCGCGTGAGCAGTGTGGCCACATCGGGATGTCGCTCGCCCCAGCCGGGTCTCACGACGAAGCGGGGCGAAGGACGAACAGTGGCAATGGCCGTTCGCCCCATTCCTCGTAGCGCTGCACGTCGGGATACGCCGCCACCATCGCGGCGTACGCCCGCTCGCGGTCCTCGCCTATCGGCTCGTCGACGGTCATCTCACGCGCGTCGCGGCGCCGAAAAATGAGCTGTGCGTTCGGGTTGGCGCGCAGGTTGTGGACCCAGTCAGGCGTTGCCTTTTGTCCGCCCGCGCCGCCGCCGATCAGGAACCCGTTCTCGTAGGGCGTGATCGTGACGGGTGTCTTGCGGACGGCGCCCGTACGACGGCCAGTCGTGACCAGCACCGCGACGGATTGCCGCGAGATGACGCTCAAGCCACTTCGCCCGAATCGCTCTAGCTCCCAGACTTCCAGTCGGCTGAGGTAATGGCGGAGACGACGGGTCCGGTCAATCCACCACGGCATCTTCGAACGGTACGCGCGGGACGTCGCCCCACAGGCGTTCGAGGTCGTAGAACTCGCGCGCCTCGTCCAAGAAGACGTGCGCGATCCAGTCACCGAAGTCCATGAGCACCCACCGCGCATCGTCGAGACCTTCGATGGCGCGCGGCCCGTTACCGCCGGCGCGCTTGACGCGCTCCTCGATCTCCTCGCAGATCGCCCGCACGAGGCGGTCGTTCGGCGCCGACGCGATGACGAAGTAGTCGCACAGCCCGAGCACGTTGCCGACATCGAGGATCACCGGGTTGGTGGCCTTCTTATCGGACGCGGCGCGCGCCGCCTCGAGGGCGAGCGCAGGACTGGCTTCAGTGTTCAGACGCGTCAAAACAGGCACGAGATTCGGGGCTCCTTCCGCAGGACTGGAAGATGACGGACTTCGTTGGGGTCACAGCGTGACGCCTCGGGAGGCGTCAGAACACTGAATTAGCCGAGCAGCTTTACGCACCAGCAGAGGGAAGTCCCTTGGTCATCTGGTACCAGCGTACCGCCCGTATTTGTGCACCACGCGCATCGCGGCCGGCGGGACGAGACCGTCGACCGGCAGGCCCGCCGCGAGGCGCTCCCGCACCATCGAGCTCGACACGTCGAGCATCGGAATGTCGACGGGCGAGACCGTCCAACCCGGCAGTTCGACCGACGGCGCACCCGGCCGGCGGACGAGGGCGAGCGTGACCAGCCGACGCAGTTCGTCGACGCGGTGCCACGTCGACAGATTGTTCGCGGCGTCGTTGCCGATAGCGAGAAACACCTCGCCGTCGATCTGCTCGACGGTGTCAATCGTGTACGTCGGTCCGGGACGGCGGATCTCGGAGTCGTCGGCGACGATGCCGGCAATCCCGAGATCCTCGATCGCCGCCTGCACGGCGGCGAACCGCTCTTCGCCCGGCGCGACGGGCGGGTCCTTTTGATACGGGTTCCCCGCGACGACGACGCGGGTCTCGTCGAGACCGAGCGCGGCGTGCACGTTTGCGGCGACTACGACATGGCCGACATGGATCGGGTCGAATGTTCCCCCGACGATGCCGACGCGCACGTCAGGTCCCGGCCAGCTTGGCGACGACGGGAGCGAACGCTTCCATCGCCTCGCCCTGCACGACGATGTCGTTGAAGCCGAACTCCTCGCGCCGCTTTTGCAGCGACTCGACGATCTGGTCGACGGTGCCGACCATCGCCAGCGGGATGTCGGCGGCCTCTTCGGGCGTGACGCCGAACAGCGGCGCGATGTTCGCGAGCACTTCGTCGCGGTTGTCGACGACCTGCGTCATGAACGTCAGCACCTGCAGATCGATCGAGTCGAACCGCTCGCCGGCGGCCTCACGGATCCACTGCATCCGCTCCCGGTACACGTCGCCCATCGCCGAGCGCGCCGTCTCCATGTCGACAGCACCGGAACGCAGGTTGGGGTTGACGCCGATCGTGTCGGCCATTTGCGCGGCGATGGTCAGCACCTTCTTGCCGCCGCCCCCGATGAGGATCGGCGGTCCGCCCGCGGTGTGCGGCCGCGGGAAACCCTTCGCGGCGGTGATCGTGTAGTGCTCGCCCTTGAACGTGCACTCGCCGTCGGCCCACAGCGCCTTCATCACCTGGAGCGCTTCGTGCATGCGAGCGATGCGGGTCCCCGGCGAGTCGTAGGCGATGCCCGCCTCCTCGTAGTCGGTCTTCATCCAGCCGGCACCGAATCCGAAGATCGTGCGGCCTTCCGTGGCGAGGTCGAGCGTGGCCACTTCCTTCGCCAGCGTGATGGGATGGCGGTAGTCGACGTCGTACACGAGCGCTCCGACGCGCAGGCTCTGCGTCGCCTCGGCCGCGATGGTCATGGCGATCGTCGGGGACCACTGATCACCGAAATGGTCCGGCAGGTACAACGTCGTGTAGCCGAGATCCTCGGTCTGGCGAGCGAGATCGCGCCAAGCTTTCCCGTCTGACGCCGCGTGGTGTTGCACACTGAAACGAAATGGACGCATCCACTCAATCTAGGACCACGTGGGTCACCCGCAACTTGGTGGTCCTGTCGTTCGTCAGTTTTCTCCAGGACACGGCGAGCGAACTGCTGTATCCGGTCTTGCCGATCTTCCTCGTCAGCATCGGCGCGCCCATCGCCGCGGTCGGTGCGATCGAGGCCGTCGCCGAAGGCGTTGCCGCCATCGCGAAGTACGTCGCCGGCCGCGTGTCGGACCGCTTCCAGCCGCGCCGCATCGTCGGCCTCGGCTACGGGTTGGCAGCAGCGGGCAAGGCGATCGTCGCCGCCGCCGGCGTCTGGCCCGTCGTGCTGCTCGGACGCGGCGTCGACCGTCTCGGCAAGGGCATTCGCGGCGCTCCCCGCGACGCGTTGCTCGTCGACGACATCCCCGTCGAAGCGCGCGGCCGCGCCTTCGGCGTGCACCGCACGGCCGACACCGCGGGCGCCGTCGTCGGTCCGCTTATCGGATGGGCGTTGTACGAAGGACTCCACCATCACATCCGGCCGTTGCTGTGGATCGCGGTCATCCCGGGAACGTTGAGCGCGCTCGCTGTGGCGTTGGCCAACGACTCGCACGTGGTCACGCGGCTCAAGGAAGCGCGCGCCGCGGGCCTCGCGCGGCCCGACGTCGCCATCCCCGCCGAAGCGAAACGCGTGATTACCGCGCTGGCGATCTTCAGTCTCGTGAACTTTCCCGACGCGCTGATCATCCTGCGCGCCAACGAGCTCGGCCTGACGCTGGGATTCGTGATCCTCGCCTACTGCCTCTACAACGTGTCGTACGCCGGACTCAGCTATCCGTTCGGCGCGCTCGCCGACCGCCTGTCGTCGAACGTCGTGTACGCCATCGGGCTCGTGTGTTTCGCCGTCGGCTACTTCGGCCTCGGCGTGGTCACGAACAAGGTGTGGGTGTGGCCGCTGTTCCTCGTCTACGGCGGGTTCCAGGCCGCGACCGACGGCGTCGGCAAGTCGTGGGTCAGCAAGCTCGTGCCCGCTGAAGTGCAAGGCCGCACACAAGGAACGCTGCAAGCGGCGACGGGCGTCGGCATCCTCGTCGCCGGACTGTGGGCCGGGTTCGCGTGGAAGGCGGGCGCGGGCCATCACCCGCACCACTACGGACAGATCCCGCTCATGATCTCGGGCGTCGTCGCGCTCGCCGCCGCGGTTTTCGTCGCCACCGCACTACCGACGAACAAGATTTCCGCGTAGCTGTCACCCAAACGGCGTAGCGGTGGCGTCGTAGGGTGTGATTGCAGCGGTGGCGGAACCAACACAAGCCGATGTCGGTGCGACGTACCGTGACTGCGCCGCGGACCTGATCCGCTACGCGACGGTGCTCGTCGGCCCATCGGACGCCCAGGACGTGGTGAGCGACGCGGTGCTACGCGTCTTCGCTTCGGTCAAAGAGTGGACCTCCGTCGACAACCAGCGCGGCTATCTGTTCCGCGCCGTGCTCAACCAAGCGAGGTCGCACCAACGCAGCGCCGGTCGTCGCCGGCGACGCGAGGGGCGCGCGCTCGACTCACATCGCGACACGCCGGCACCGGATGCCGCGTCCATTGACGCGCACCGCGCGCTGCGCACGCTCAGTGAGCAGCAGCGCGCCGTCGTCTACCTGACGTACTGGGAGGACTTGCCCCCCGCGCAGATCGCCGCGTTGCTGGCGATCTCGGAAGGTTCCGTGAAGAAGCAACTCGCTCGTGCTCGCGAGCAACTGAGGAAGGTGCTCGATGCCTAACCAACTCGACGACCGCATTCGTTCGCTGGTGACGTCCGCAGTCCGGACCGCGCCCGACGCTCCCCACATCGACTTCCGCGACGCACCCAGTCCGGTACGCCGCTCGGTCGCCAAGCGCGCCACCGCGATCGGCGCCGCCATCGTCGCGGCGATCGCCGGTGCGCTCGTGATCAACCAGGGCACCGGCGGAGTCGTCGTCGGCGGCAATGACACCGACACGACCGCTGCACGCGTGCCCGCACCCAGCGCCGAGTCGACCATCGTCACCGTGGGTCCCAACGGCGTCGTCGAACGAACCGGCGACGACACGCGGAGCGTCACATCCGACCCCTTCACCACCGCGCTGGCACTCGACGACGGGACGTTCGTCGCGCAGCGACGAAGTGGACCGAGCATCTCGGGTCGCGACTCCGACACGTGGCCGAAGTCGGATACGTCCGTCGTCCGAATCAACGCCAGCGGTCACACGACGCCCTTGTTCGACGCCGTATCGGGCTTCGTGACTCTCCACGACTTCGCCATCGTCGAAGGTCGACGGCTCCTGCTCTATTCCGTCTACGACAACGACGACCCCGCCAACCCGAACGAGGAGCTGTACGCGTTGGACCTCGACGCCTCGACACGGCCGCAAGATCTCGGTTCGGTTGGCGGGTGGGAAGTCGGAACGTCACGACTGACGCTCGGCAGTAACGGACTGATCGTCGGGACGAGCTACGGCGTCTGCTGCTCCAGCGGCAACTTCTTTGCGAAGGCAGTTCCCGGCGCGCCCGCGGCGGCTCGGCCACTGCCAAAGGCCGAGGACTTCGGTCTCCAAAACGGTTACGAGGACGGGTGCGTCTGCCCGACGAAATTCGCCGTCGACCCTGACGGCGACGCCATTTACTGGCTCGACCCCGTCGACGGCGGAGCGACCATGACCGTCGTCCGGGCGGCGCTCGCCGACCCGCTTCAGCACACCCAAGTCGCGCCGGTGGCACGACTCGACCCGGCTTCCATGCACATCGCGTCGATCGATGCCGACGACGACCAGTTCGTCGTGAGCTTCGGTGCCACGCAACCGCCGATGTTGTTCACGCCTGATCGCTCCGCCACGCTCGAAGGCGGGCTCGCCACCCTCGGCCCGAACGGCTAGCGGAATCGCTTTGCGAGGTCCTGCAGCCCACGTGCGAACATTGATGCGTGAGCGCAAAGACTTGGACGCCTGCGAGCTGGAAAGACAAGCCAGCAAAGCAGCAGCCGACCTGGCCTGACGCGTCCGCACTCGAACAAGCGGAGAAGACCCTCGCCGGTCTGCCGCCGCTGGTGTTCGCGGGTGAAGCGCGCGGCCTGCAGCGCCAGCTCGCCCAGGTCGCCGCCGGTGACGCCTTCGTGCTCATGGCGGGTGACTGCGCTGAGTCGTTCCACGACTTCTCCGCCGACAACATCCGCGACAAGTTGAAGGTCATCCTGCAGATGGCCGTCGTACTCCAGTACGGCTCGGGCGTCCCCGTCGTCAAGATCGGTCGCATCGCCGGCCAGTTCGCCAAGCCGCGCTCGGCCGACTTCGAGACGATCAACGGCGTGGAGCTGCCGAGCTTCCGCGGCCACATCGTCAACGACGACGCACCCACGCCCGAAGCGCGCGTGCCCGATCCGCAACGACTGATCGGCGCGTACCACCAGGCGGCGTCGACGCTGAATCTCGTGCGCGCTTTCGCCACCGGCGGTTTCGCCGATCTGTCGCAGGTGCACACGTGGAACCAGCAGTTCGTCGCCACGTCGGCTGAAGGGCGGCGGTACGACCAGGTGGCTGCCGAGATCGATCGCGCGATGCGGTTCATGAAGGCGTGCGGCATCGACCTCACCGCCGAAGCCGCTCTCCACCAAGTCGACTTCTTCACGAGTCACGAAGCACTCGTGCTCGGCTACGAGGAAGCGCTGACGCGCAAAGACTCACTCACCGGCGACTACTACGACTGCTCGGCGCACTTCGTGTGGATCGGCGAGCGCACGCGTGAACTCGGCGGCGCGCACGTCGAGTTCTTCCGCGGGATCAAGAATCCGATCGGCGTGAAGATCGGCCCGACCGCCGACCCGAAAGAAGTCGTCGAGTTGTGCCGCGCGCTCAATCCCGAAAACGCCGCCGGTCGACTCACGCTCATCGTCCGCCAGGGCGCGGACAAGGTCGCCGAGAACCTGCCCCGGATCATCGACGCCGTCGGCGCCGCCGAGCAGAACGTCGTGTGGGTGTGCGACCCGATGCACGGCAACACCTTCACGTCGGCGAGCGGACACAAGACGCGCCACCTCGAGTCGATCCTGACCGAGGTCGAGGCCTTCTTCTCGATCCACCACGCCAACGGCACGTGGCCCGGCGGCATCCACGTCGAGCTCACGGGCGACGACGTCACCGAATGCCTCGGCGGCTCCGAAACCATCGCCGAGGGCGACCTCGCCACCAACTACACGACGATGGTCGACCCCCGCCTCAACGCCCGCCAATCCCTCGACCTGGCCTTCCGCGTCGCCGAACTGCTCCGCGCCTAACCCGACTTTCTGAATCTCAGTACCGCCCGGGTGGCATTCAGATTCAGAAAGTCGGGGAGAGACGGAATGTTGAGCGAATAAGTCGGGTTTTAGTAGGCTGACTCGTCCACCTCGTCGCCCGGGGGGTTCCGACCTTTAT
>JBEEFR010000149.1:0-6287 GCA_041166285.1 Actinomycetota bacterium
GCTCGTGAGCTGCACCGTCTTCACGAACGCCGCGCCCTTGTTGGCGCGCGGCGCGTCGCCGAAGCCGCGCAGCACGCTCGACGCCAGCCCGGTCGAGTTCGCGCTGTCCCCGCCTGCGCCCTTGAACGCGCCGCTCGAACCCTCCGCGCCGTCGAGGTACCCGACGCCCGCGTCGACGGCGGCGTCCACGACGTCGCTCTCGTCGACCACGCTGAGCGCCATCAGCGCGAACGAGCTGGCGTCGGCGCTCGCCTTGGTGTCGTCGGTGCACTTGGTGTCGCCGAGCGTTTCGCGGAAGCCTCCGTTCGGGCACTGCTGCAACAGCAAGTAGTTCACCGCCGCGGCGGGCGCACCGTCGTCGGTACCGGCGAGCGCCAACACGTCGATGGCGTCGCCGATGCCGTTGCTGTAGTCGACCGGGTCGCCGCTCTGGAAGTCGGTCGCCTTGTCGGTGAAGTGGCCGTTCGGCTGCATGCGGCCGCGCAGGTCGGCCTCGAGATCGTGGCCGTCGATGCTGTTGGTGTCTTTGTCGTAGATGAGCGTGAACACGATCGCCTTACCGAGCGCGCCGGCGTACAGGGATTTCCCGGGATCCTGACCCGTCACGTAATCGTCGATGTGGCCGGCGACCCAAGTCGCAGTCGCCTGCGCTTCGGCGTCGCCGCCGCGGCCTGCCGACGCGATCCCGAGCAGTCCGTCGATGGTGAGGCCGGCGTCGTCAAAGGTTTGGAAGTGGTTGTCCTGGTCGGTGAAGCCGGACACGAGCTTGTGACCGTTCGCGGTCATCTGGCCTTCCAACCAGTCGACGGCCCTCGTGGCACTCGGCGTCACCGCGGCGTTCGCCGGGATCGCCGCCGACAGCACCAGGGTGGCTCCGGCGCCTACCGCGAGCGCCGTTCGCAGAAATTGGTTTCGCATGTGTGTCGCTTTCTTGATGGGTCCGCGGCGACGGACCCCTACGCGACAGCTGCGCCATGGGGCTCACGTTCCGCAAACTCGACGGTTGGTTGAGCCAAACCACGTAGGCAGGCGATCCGACTTCCAAGCTCCTGGCGAGCTGGTCACGGTTGCGGGTCAGTGCCGGAATTGCACCGGCTTCCCCCACCTACGGGTTATGTATGTGGCAACACCCTAGCTATCGAGCGCCGAACGAACCTCGTCCAAGTAGGCGATGTGCTGCTCCACGTCGGTAAAGCCGTGATTCATCGTCGACACCGACGCGTGCGTACCGCCGGCGTCGCGCCACGAACCCATGTGTTCGGCGACGCGCCCTGCACCTGAGGTCGAGAACACGACTGTTTCGGCGCCGAAGTCTTCGACCGAGCGCCCGTTGGCGACGATCGACTCCCGCATGCGATCCCACATCTCGATGACGTTGTCGGTCCGTCCGCCGAAGATGAAGCCGTCGGCGACGCGCGCCGCGCGCGCGAACGCGGCGCGCCCGTAGCCGCCCATCCAGATGGGCACAGGCCGCGTGGGCTTCGGGAGCAACGACGCGCGGTCGACGCGATCGAACTGTCCCGCGAACTCCACGACGGGCTCGGTCCACAACCGGCGCAGCAACGCGATCTGCTCTTCCTGTCGCTTGCCGCGCGTGTGGAAGTCCTGCCCGAGCGCGTCGTACTCCACGTAGTTCCAGCCGACGCCGACGCCCAAGCGGAACCTCCCGCGGGTGAAGAGATCGAGGTCGGCGGCCTGGCGCGCCACCAACACCGTTTGGCGCTGCGGAAGGATGATGATGCCGCTGAAGAAGCCCAGCCGCGGCGTGATGCCGGCGAGGTACGAGAACATCATCAGCGGATCGTGGAACGGGTCGTTCTCGGTGTACGGCCCCAGCAGCGGTGGCTCACGTCCCTCGTGCACCGCGCCGAGCACGTGGTCGTAGGCGACGAGGTGGTCGTAGCCGAGCTCCTCCACCGCGGTCGCGAAGCGGCGCAGCGCCTCGGGGCTCCCGCCGAGTTCGATCTGGGGGTAGACGACACCAATCTGCATCGCGCAACCGTACGTATACCGTGCATGCCGATGAAACGATTCCTCACAACCGCAGCAGTCGTCGCGCTTGCCGGTGTTGCATTTGCCGGTTGCGGCGGGAACGACAAGAAGGAGAGTTCCCCTACGACGGGAGCGAAGAGCGGCACGACGCTCAACCTCGTCGCTACGAACTTCAAGTTCGACAAGACGACGCTGACCGCTACCGCCGGTGACACCGTCACCTTCGTCGTGAAGAACGACGCCGACAGCACCGAGCACAACCTGACGATCGAAGACCTCAAGGTCAACAAGGACGTCGAAGCCGGCAAGTCAGCCCAGCAGACCGTGAGCGACCTCAAGGCCGGCACGTATCAGTACCACTGCGAGTACCACCCGTCGCAGATGACGGGCACGCTGACCGTCAGTTAGCCGCGGCGTTGGCGACGAGCGGCCACGGCCGCTCTCGCTCCGCCGCCAGTGCGACGTCGAACAACAGCGCATCCTCGTGATGGCGCGCCAGCACCTGCATGCCGACGGGCAGACCGTCGACGGTGCCCGCCGGGATCGACACCGCGGGGTTGCCGTAGATGTTCGAGATGATCGTCAGCGCGCCCATGTTCACCATGTCGGGCACGCGACGGCTGGCGACGTCGAGCACGCGCGACGGCAGCGACGGCGCGAACGTCGATGCGAACCGCACGCCGCCCATCAGCGCGCGGAACCCGTACTGGCCCGCGCCCGACGACAGGACCCGGTCGATGATCGGTTGCTGTTGCGCGCTCGTCGTCGCCTCGGCCGCGAATGCGGGACCGGGGTTGGTCGCCGCCACGATGAAGTCGACCTGCTCGAACGCGCGCGCCATCGCTTCGTTCGCTTCGATGCGCATGCCCTCCGCGGCCGCCGCGGTGTGCAGGTTGTACATCGTCTCGGCGAGGAACAGGCCGAAGGCCACCTCGTCGGTGAGATCGCTCGCACAACCGGGCCACTTGTCGCCGAGGTCTTCGAGCAGCGTCGCCAGGTTTCCCATCGCCCACTGCGCCGCCAGGTTCGGCGGCCGTACGTCGACGTCGACTTCCACCATCCCCGTTGCGGCGATGAGTTGTTTCGCCTCGGCGCGCAGTTGTTCTTCGACGCCGGCTTCGAGGGCGACGCCGCCGAGGTTCGCCACGATGGCGACGCGCTTGCCGCGCAACTCGTGCGTCCCGAGTCCTGCTTCCCACCCGCCGGGTGACGGGAGGCTGGTCGGGTCGTACGGATGGAAGCCGGCGCAGACGTCGTAATAACGCGCCGCGTCGCGCACGGACCGCGACAGGTTGCCGAGCACCACCGTGTTCGGCCGCATGAACGCGTGCGGGCTGCGCGGGATGCGACCGAAGGTGCCCTTGAACCCGAGCAACCCCGTGTACCCCGCGGGGATCCGGATGGAGCCGCCGCCGTCGCCGCCGGTCGCCAGCGACACGAGCCCGCCCGCTACCGCCGCTGCCGATCCGCTCGACGAGCCACCGACGGTTCGCCCGTGGCGCCACGGGTTGTGGGTGACGCCGTTGATCTTCGTGACGCTCACGTTGAGGCCGCCGAACTCGCTCGCCGTGGTCTGGCCGACCGGGACCACGCCACCGCGCTCTCGCAGGCGTTCCACGACGTGCGACGTGTACGTGCCGACGCGATCCTTGAATACCAGTGACGCCTCGGTGAACGGCCACCCGGCGACGGGTTCGAGTTCTTTGATGCCGGTCGGTACGCCGCCGAACGGCAACGAGACGTCGGCGCGAGCGGCGGCGGCGCGGGCGCCGTCCACGTCGACGTAGCTGAACGCGTTGAGGTCTGAAGTGCGTATCGCGTCGAGCGTCGCCTCGAGTTCTTCGACCGGGCTGCGCTCGCCGCGCCGGAACGCGTCGACGAGTGAACACGCATCGCCTTGCCAGGGGGTGTCTGCCACGACGTCAGCCTCGCAGAAGCCGCTCCACAATGGCGTCGACCGTGGGTTGGACGCGTCGCAACATCGCCTTGGGGTGCGGCGCCGCGGCGATAATCGCCCCGGCTTCGTTCAGCATGCCGAGCAAAAGTTGCGCGGCGACGTGCACGTCTCCAGGGATGACGTGGCCGGCGCGCGCTGCAGCTTCGAGCGTCGGCGTCAGCATGGTCACGCACGCGGTTTCGTTCGACCGGCGCACCCATTGCTGACCGAGCACCGCTGCCGCGTCGGTCAGCAGGATGCGCATCACGGCGGGTTCCGCGTACGCCTCGACGCAGGCGCGGGCGCTCAACCGGATCTGCTCGTACGGCGAATCGCTCTTGCGCGCCGCCGCCACGACGCGGGCACCGAGCTCGGCGTCGAGCTCGTCGGCGACGGCCTCGAACGCATCGCGCTTGGACTCGAAGTGGTGGTACAGCGCGCCGCGTGTCACCCCGGCGCGCTCGGCGATCTCGTCGCGCCCCGTCGCGGCGAAGCCCTTCTCCGTGAACAGGTCGCGGGCGGCGGAGATGAGCGCGGCCCGCGTCGTGGCACGGCGTTCGACCTGCGTGGGCATGAGAGTCAGTGTAACCGCTTTACATGCGTGCGGCACGCATGTAACTTCGGCGATATGGCAACCCGATCTCTCGATGCCGACGTCTGCGTCGTCGGCGCCGGATACGCCGGACTCACCGCGGCCCGCCGCCTCAACCAAGGCGGCAAATCAGTCGTCGTGCTCGAAGCACGCGACCGGGTCGGGGGTCGGGTCTATTCGATGCGCGGCGCGACCGGCGCCGTGCTCGACATGGGGGGCACGTTCATCGGCCCGCGCCAGGACCGTCTCCACGCCCTCGTGAAAGAGATGGGCGCGTCGACGTTCAAGTCGAATCTCGAAGGCAAGAGCTTGCTGGCGAGCTACGGCAAGACACGTCGTTACGACGCCACGAAGACGCCGCGGCTCAACCCGTTCGGCCTCGCCAGCTTCGGCCAGGCCGTGGTCCGCCTCGACCGTCTCGCCAAAAAGGTCCCGCTCGACGCGCCGTGGAACACGCCCAACGCCGCCGAACTCGACGCGCAGTCGATCGCATCGTGGCTATCGCGCGTGCGCGTGCCGACCAAGACGGCGCGCGACCTGCTGACCGCGACCTTCCGTGCGCTGTTCGCGTCGGAGCTCAACGAGGTGTCGCTGCTGAACGCGCTGTTCCTGATCAACTCGGGCGGCGGGCTGATCAACTTCATGCAGGTCGCCGACGGTTACCAGGACAGCCAGATCGAAGGCGGCATGCAGACGATGGCGGATCGCATGGCAGCCGAACTCGGCGACTCGCTCGTGCTCGACACGCCGGTGCGCGCCGTCGTGCAAAGCACCAGCGATGCGACTATCGAAGGCGACCGCGTGACCGTGCGCGCGCAAAAGGTGATCATGGCGATCCCGCCGGCGCTGGCCGGCCATGTGCGGTACGACCCGGTGCTACCCGCCGAACACGCCGCGCTGTTTCACACGATGCTCGGCGGGACCGAGATCAAAACCGTTGCCGTCTACGACGAGCCGTTCTGGCGAGCCGACGGATTGTGCGGCGCATCCGCGGCGATGGACGACATCGCCGAAGTGACACTCGACACCACGCAGCCGAACGGCGCGCCGGGAGTGCTCGCCAGCTACGCGGCCGGCGCGAAGGCGCGCACACTCGCGCGGATGAGCGAAGCCGACCGTCGCGCCGCCATCCTGTCGATCTTCACGACGCGCTTCGGCGCGAAGGCGGCGAAGCCCCTCGAGGTCGTCGACATGAACTGGCTCGCGGAGCCATGGACGCGTGGATGCAGCATGGCGCGCATGGGCACCGGAGTGATCACGAACTTCTTCAAAGAGATACGTGAGCCCGTCGGCCGTATCCACTGGGCAGGCACGGAGACAGCGACGATCAGTCACGGAGCGATTGACGGCGCCGTGCGCTCGGGCGAACGCGCCGCGCAGGAGATTCTCGGAACGCAGTAGTACCTTTACGCGCAGGACGTTTGATGCCGTGAGCGTCGCCAGGGGCAATCGTGAATCAACTGACTCGCAGCGAGCGCGTCACGCTCGTCATCGTGGCTGTTGCCGTCTTGGCGGGCGGCATCGCGCCCACGGCCGCCCCCGACTCGCTCGGCACCGCGCTGATGTACGACGCCGCCGTGCTCGCCGCGGCGACGTTCGCGCTCGCCGGCACGCTGCGCCTCCCGCCTGACCGCCGGCGCGAATGGTGGTTCGTTCCCGTCGCGATGACGCTGTTCTTCGGCGGCGACGTCATCTGGGACATCTACAAGCACGCCTTGCACCGGCCGCCGCCGCTGCCGTCCGGCGGCGACGCGTTTTACCTCGCCG
>JBEEFR010000150.1:0-6396 GCA_041166285.1 Actinomycetota bacterium
GGGTACTCGGCGCTGAATTTTGGCCATCGGCATCCCGCGCTCGTGGCCGCGGCCCACGCGCAGCTCGACAAGCTCACGCTCACCGCTCGCGCCTTTAGCAACGACACGCTCGGCCCGTTTGTCGCCGAGCTGGCCGCGCTGTGCGGCAAGGAAGCAGTCGTCCCGATGAACACCGGTGCCGAAGCGGTGGAGACCGCCATCAAGGTGGCGCGGCGGTGGGGTTACGAGCGCAAAGGCATCGCGCAGAACTCCGCCACCATCATCGTCTTCGACCACAACTTCCACGGTCGCACGACGACGATCGTCGGCTTTTCGTCCGACGCCGAGTCGAAGGACGGCTTCGGCCCGTTCACTCCCGGTTTTCGCCGTGTCCGCTACGGCGATCTCGACGCCGTCGCCGCCGCCATCGACGACACCGTCGCCGCGGTGTTGATCGAACCCGTCCAGGGCGAGGCGGGCGTGGTCATCCCGCCCGACGGCTTCCTGACGGGCGTGCGCGAGCTGTGCCGCACCTACAACATCCTCATGATCGCCGACGAAGTGCAGTCGGGGTTCGGCCGCACCGGCAAGATGTTCGCCTGCGACCACGAGGGCGTCGTGCCCGACATGTACATCCTGGGCAAGGCCCTCGGTGGCGGCATCGTGCCGCTGTCCGCCGTCGTGGCGGACTGGGACATCCTCGGTGTCCTGACGCCGGGGTCGCACGGTTCGACGTTCGGCGGCAACCCGCTGGCGTGCGCGGTCGGGCTCGCAGTGATCGATCTCGTGCGTGACGGATCGCTGTTCGCGCGCGCGGCGGCCCTCGAGACGGTCGTCCGGTCGCGGCTCACGAAGATGATCGGCTTCGGCATCGACGCCGTGCGCGCGCGCGGGCTGTGGGCCGGCATCGACTTGTCCGAAGAAATGGGTACCGGACGACGTATGGCCGAAGAACTGATCACGCGCGGCGTGCTCTCGAAGGACACCCACGGCCAAACGTTGCGGTTGTCGCCGCCGCTCACCATCACCGAAGACGAGCTCACGTGGGGTCTTGACAGAATCGAAGAATCGCTCGCCGCATTGCGTCATCGTCATCTGGGTCCGTGAACCGCGATCCGGTTCTCGTCGAAGCCGCCGTCGCGCTGGCGGCGAGACTCCTCGAGGCCGCACAAGAGACTGAGACACGCGCACAGCGTCGGCACCGCAAGCGGCTGGCGCGGATGCTCGCCGATGACGATTCGCGTCGCTTCACGCTCGAACTTGCAGACGAAGTGCTGCGCATCCACGACCCGCGGCGCGCCGCGGCGCGCTTGCGGGAGGTCGTACACGAGGGAATGCCGCCGTTCCTCGGACCGCTCGACCGTTTCATGCTCAAGACGGGTGCGGCCGCCGCGCACGTAGTGCCGCGCGTGGTGATGCCCATGGTGGCGTCAAGGGTGCGGCGGGAAACGTCCACGGTTCTGTTGCCGGCGGACGAGCCGAAGCTGGCGGCGCGGGTGCACGGCTACGAGGCCGCGCACATCCACATGAACGTCAACCTGTTGGGCGAGGCGATCCTGGGTGAAGACGAAGCGCGACAGCGCGTCGCTGACGTGATCGCGCTGCTGGGACGCGACCACGTCGACTACGTGTCCGTGAAAATCTCGTCGATCTGTTCGCAGCTCGACCCGCTGTCGTTCGAGCACAGCGTTGATCGCATCGCGGACCGGCTGCGCGAGCTGTACCGCGCCGCGACGCCGAGCAAGTTCGTCAACCTCGACATGGAGGAGTACCGCGATCTGCACCTCACCGTCGCGGCGTTTCGCACCGTGCTCGACGAGGAGGAGTTCCGGAATCTCGACGCCGGGATCGTGCTGCAGGCGTATCTCCCCGACTCGTACGCGGTGCTCGTCGAGCTGTGTGAGTGGGCAGCGGCGCGCCGCGCGCGCGGTGGGGGGCGCATCAAGATCCGCATCGTCAAGGGCGCGAACCTCGCGATGGAACACGTCGACGCCGAGATGCACGGGTGGGTCAGCGCGCCGTTCGACAACAAGGCGGACGTCGACGCCAACTACAAACGCATGCTCGACGCGCTCCTGCGTCCGCAATACGCCGACGCCGTGCGCATCGGTGTGGCGTCGCACAACTTGTTCGACGTCGCGTGGGCGCTGACATTGCGCGAGCACTACGGTGCCGAGGACCGACTCGAGATCGAGATGCTCGAAGGCATGGCGCCTCCGCAGTCGGCCGCGGTGGCGAAGGCCGCGGGCGGTCTGTTGCTCTACGGGCCGGCGACGCGCGAGGGCGACCTCGAACCGGCGGTGGCGTACTTGGCGCGCCGGCTCGACGAGAACGCGGCGCCCGAAAACTTCTTGCACGCGTTGTTCTCCATGACGCCGGGCTCCGACGAGTTCCGCGTCGAAGAACAACGCTTCCGCGCCGCCGTCGCGGCGCGTCACCTCGCGCCGCCGCGGCCGCGTCGGCATCAAGACCGATTGGCGCCGCACGAGCACGACCCGTCGACGGAGTTCCGCAACGAGCCCGACACCGACTTCACTTCGGCCGTCAATCGGCGCTGGATCAACGACCACCTGGCGCATTGGGCCGATCCGTGCCCGGAGGGTTGGCCTACTCCGACCGTGGCCGACGTCGACGCCGCCGTCGCGCGGGCGCGCAGCGCCGCGCACGATTGGCGCGCACTCGGCGCGGAAGGACGCGCCGCGATCCTGCGTCGCGTCGCGCACGAGATGGCGCTACACCGCGGCGACACCATCGCCACGATGGCGCACACCGCCGGCAAAACCGTCGCCGAAGGCGACACCGAAGTGTCAGAGGCGATCGACTTCGCGCGGTATTACGCGTCTTCGGCATGTGAGCCCACACAGGGCGCGACTTTCGAGCCGTATCGAGTTGTTGCGGTGGCGTCGCCGTGGAACTTCCCCTACGCCATCCCTGCCGGCGGCGTGCTCGCAGCGCTCGCCGCGGGCGCGTCCGTCATCCTGAAGCCGGCGCCGCAGACGCGCCTCGTCGCGTCGATGATCGTCGAGCACTGCGTCCGCGGAGGCGTCCCGGCAGACGTCGTGCAGTTCCTGCCGTGTGACGACGACGAGGCGGGGAAACGACTGATCACGCACGACGACGTCGACGCCGTCGTCCTCACCGGGTCGTGGGAGACGGCGCGGCTGTTTCGCTCGTGGAAGCCGCGGCTGGCGCTGCACGCGGAGACGAGCGGCAAGAACGCCGTCGTCGTCACTGCGGCTGCCGACCTCGACGGTGCGATCCGCGATCTCGTTCGCTCGGCGTTCGGTCATGCGGGGCAGAAGTGTTCGGCGGCGAGCCTCGGCATCCTCGAGGCGTCGGTGTACGACGACCGCCGCTTCCTCGACCGGTTGGCCGACGCTGTGCGTTCGCTGCGAGTCGGCAGCGCAATCGATGTGGACACGACCGTGGGCCCGCTGATCGAACCCGCGAGCGGTCCCTTGTTGCGCGCGTTCACGCGCCTCGACGCCGGCGAGTCGTGGCTGGTCGCGCCGCGCCAGATCGGGACGCGCACGTGGACGCCCGGCGTGAAGCTGGGCGTGCGCGACGGGTCGTGGTTCCACACCGCGGAGTGCTTCGGGCCGGTGCTCGGCCTCATGCGCGCGAAGGATCTCGACGACGCCGTCCGCATGCAGAACGCCACGCCTTTCGGACTGACGGCGGGGCTCCAATCGCTCGACCCTACGGAAGTGGCGCGGTGGACCGACCGCGTCGACGCCGGCAATCTCTATGTGAACCGCGCCATCACGGGCGCGATCGTGCGCCGCCAACCCTTCGGCGGGTGGAAGCGCTCCGCCATGGGTCCGGGCGCGAAGGCGGGCGGTCCGAACTACGTGGCCTCGATGGGGCGCTGGCACGACGACGACGCGTCCCGCGTCCCCGACTATGCCGCCGCGTGGGCGCTGCACTTCGCCGTCGACCACGACCCGTCGGGGCTCACCGCGGAGTCGAACGTGTTTCGCTACGTGCCGTACCACCGCCCGGTCGTCGTGCGGGTCGGTGAGGGCGCGACCGAACGCGACGTGCAGCGTTGCCAGCTTGCGGCGAAAGTCGCCGGCGTCACGCTGGTGATCTCCCGCGACAGCGACGACGAGTTCATCGCGCGCGTGGGCAACCTGCGCGCCGGGAAGGTGCGCGTGCTCGGTCGCGTCGCCGACGCGATCTACGCCGCGTGCGACGAGCACGGGATCGCCGTCGACGACGCACCGGTGTCGTCGGTCGGCCGTATCGAAATGTTGCGCTGGGTACGCGAGCAGTCGGTCACGCAGACGATGCACCGCTATGGCAACGTTCGCCATGGCCGACACCGTCCTGCTTGAAAAACTCACCCCGGAGATCACTCAGCTCACGCTGAACCGTCCCGACAAGCTCAACGCCATGAACGAGGAGCTGATCCGGCGCCTCTACGAACGCTGCGACGAGATCGAAGACGATCCCGAGTGCCGCGTCGTCATTCTCACGGGCATGGGGCGCGGCTTCTGCGCCGGGCTCGACCTCACGGGCTTCGGCGGCGCGCCGCGCCAGAAGGGGTGGGGCGGCCCCGCCGCCGGACTCGCCGTGCAGCAGTACATCGCCAACGTGATGCCGCGGTTGCGCGCGCTGCGCCAACCCGTCATCGCCGCCGTCAACGGACCGTGCGCCGGTGGCGGTCTCGCGCTGGCGCTGGCGTCGGACGTGCGCGTGTGCTCGCAGAGCGCGCGTTTCAACGTCGCGTTCGTCCGCATCGGACTCTCGGGCTGCGACGTCGGCGTGTCGTGGTTGCTGCCGCGCCTGATCGGCGCGTCGCGCGCCACCGAGATGATGTTGACCGGCCGGCTGATCACCGCGGACGAGGCCGACAAGTACGGACTCGTCAGCGAAGTCGTCCCCGACGGCGAGACCGTCAACGCCGCGCTCAACATCGCGTCCCAGATCTGCGCCAACTCGCCGTTCGGTGTGTGGATGACCAAGGAAGCGTCGTGGGCCAGTCGCGAGATCCCGTCGTTCCAGGCGGCCATCGACCTCGAGAACCGCACGCAGATCCTGTCGTCCTACGCCGAGGACCAGCGCGAAGCCATTACCGCCTTCCTCCAGAAGCGCCCCGCGAACTACCAGCGCCGCTAACCCCGCCGACTTTGTGTATTTGAGCGCGCGCCGTCGCGCGCGCAAATACACAAAGTCGAATTGGCGGCAAGCCGCGGCGGTAGCACCAGACCATTCCGTAGGGTATGGTCCCGATCTTCACACCGTCTCTGAGGGAGATCGAAATGCCCAACCCATTCCTTTCCGACGCCTGGCTCGAGGAAGTCAAGGCCATCGCTGAAGAGGCCGGCGGCGGCGGCATGATGCCCCCCACGGCCGAGATCAACATGGTCATCACCGGCGGCCCGGAAGGTGACAAGGAACTGCACGTCGCCGGCGGCCAGTTCAACCCCGGCCTGCTCGAGGGCGCGCCGACCAAGTTGACGCTCCCGTACGACGTGGCCAAGGACATGTTCATCAACGGCAACCAGCAGGCCGCGATGCAGGCCTTCATGAGCGGCAAGATCAAGGTCGAAGGCGACATGACCAAGCTCATGGCCATGCAGGGTGGCGCCAACCCGGATCCGGCTGCGGCGGAAGCGCTGCAGAAGCGGATCAAGGAAGTCACCTCGGACTAACGCAGATGTCTGACAACGACGTTGTCATCGTCGAGGCCGTCCGTTCGCCGCTAGGTCGGCGTGCGGGCGGTCTGTCGACGGTGCACCCCATCGACCTTCTCGGCGCGGTGCAGGCCGAGGCCATCAAGCGAGCCGGCATCGATCCCGCGGCCATCGACCAAGTGGTCGGCGGCTGCGTGAGCCAAGTCGGCGAGCAGACGTTCAACATCGCACGCGGCGCGTGGCTTACCGCGGGCTTGCCGCTCACGACCGCCGCCACCACCGTGGACGCGCAGTGTGGCTCGAGCCAGCAGGCGACCAACCTCGCCGCCGGCCTGCTCGCCAGCGGCGCCGTTGAGGTCGTGATGTCGTGCGGCGTCGAGTCGATGAGTCGAGTCGGCCTCGGCGCGGCCGCCCGCTCGGGTCCGGGCATGCCGTTCTCGTCGAAGTATCCATACGAAGGCACCTCGCAGTTCGAGGGCGCGGAGCGCATCGCCGAGAAGTGGGGCATCTCCCGTCAGGACACGGACCAGTTCGGTCTCGAGAGCCAGCAGAAGGCGATTCAGGCGTGGGCCGAAGGTCGCTACGAGCGTGAGGTCCTGCCAATCACCGCCGCGATTTTCGACGGCGAAGGCAACGACACCGGCGAAACGCAGGTGGTCAGCAAGGACGAAGGCTTGCGCGAGACGAGTCTCGAAAAGCTCGCCACGCTCAAGCCGGTCGCCCGTGAGAACGGCGTGCACACCGCGGGGACGAGTTCGCAGATCTCCGACGGCGCCGC
>JBEEFR010000151.1:0-16376 GCA_041166285.1 Actinomycetota bacterium
TCGCAGCGCAACTCGGGCACGTCACTGGGCTAACGGTACTTGCTTGGTGTTACGCGGAATCCAGACGAAAACGCGGAACGCCTTCGACGACATGCAACGTTCCCGGAAGACCCAACCAATCGAGTGGTTCGTCTTTCATCGCGCCGCGCAAACGAATCGTTTGACCCTTCGACGCGCCTGTCGCGATCGCGAGTTCGATGACAACAACATCGTCTTCATCGCGCGTCACATCGACGACAACACAGTCGTACGCGCCGTCATCGAGCAACGACATGCAACGAGCCTCGCGCGTTTGTTTTGCGCGCGCGTATAGCAACGCGCGCGTTCGAATGCTTGACCTGTGCGCGCGATTCGTTGAAACTTTTTACGTTTCGGCAACACCGCCGAGCATTTGCATCCCACCAACATGAAAGGGCGGCATTTCATGGCTGTTGCCAAGAAGGCACCCGCTAAGAAGAAGGCTGCGGCCAAGAAGGCACCTGCAAAGAAGAAGGCAGCTGCCAAGAAGGCTCCGGCACGGAAGAAGGCGGCAGCGAAAAAAGCTCCCGCGAAGAAGAAGGCAGTAGCAAAGAAGGCGCCCGCGCGTAAGAAGGCTGCGGCCAAGAAGGCGCCTGCAAAGAAGAAGGCAGCTGCGAAGAAGGCTCCGGCAAAGAAGAAGGCCGCCGCCAAGAAGGCTCCTGCCAAGCGCAAGGCTGCTGCGAAGAAAGCTCCTGCGAAGAAGAAGGGTCCGGTTCGCAAGACCGCTGCCCGCAAGAAGACTGCTGCACGCAAGGCTCCGGCTCGTCGTCGTTAGTCACTTCGCATAAGCAGTTGAAGAAGCGGCGACTTCGGTCGCCGCTTCTTCGCGTCTACGGAAGGTCCGCGGGCTCGTCGACGTCCCAGCCGAGTGACGCGTCGTCGACGACGCGCAACGCCAGTCCGCGCGCATGCGCTTCGGCTTCGTGCCGCGCGCGCGAGCCGTCGCCGTACGCGAACGTGAACGCCGCGCGCGTCGGCAGTGCCATCACGTTGCTGCCGCCGCCGTGGCGGTCGGGCACGACCGTCACGCCGTCGAAGTCGGCGACCCAGGCGAAGGGGGTGGGCTGCGCCAAGTCGGCGTGGGCCACGATCACCATGGCGAACCCGTCGGCAGCGACCGTCGCCCGTCCGGCGTCAGCCGCCGCGTTGAGGCTGCCGGGGTCGGCGACCACTTTGGCGCCGTTGTCGCTGGCGAACGCGGCCACCTCGTCGTCGCTCGTCACGACGTACACGGGCAGCGGGGAGGCCGCATCGAGGACCCCTTGCGCCATCGAGCGGGCCAGCGCCGCCCGTTCCGCGTCGCCGAGGACGCCCGCGAGCCGGCCCTTCCCGGCCCGGAAGCTCCGGATCGGCACGACGACGGCAACGCTGTCCACGCGGCGCAGTGTAGGAATACAGGGGTATGGCGCAGCGGGTGGCGGTAATCGGGGCGGGTTCGTGGGGGACGGCAGTGGCGGCGTTGACGGCCAGCAACGCGTCGACGGTGCTGTGGGCGCGCCGCCCGGAACTGGCCGAGCAGATCGGCACCCAGCATGAGAACGGCGATTACCTCGCGGGCTTGCCGCTGCCGGCGGCGCTCGAATCGACGAGCAACGTGCGCGCCGCCGCTGACGGCGCCGACGTTGTCGTGATGGGTGTGCCGTCGCACGGCTTTCGCGCGGTACTCGAAGAGTTGCGACCGAGTCTCGCCGCCGGTGTGCCCATCGTCAGTCTGTCGAAAGGGATGGAGCAGGACACCCAGCTCCGCATGACGGAGGTGATCGTGGACGTCGCGCCCGGCCATCCCGCGGGCGTGCTCACGGGACCCAACCTGGCGAAGGAAGTGTTGCAAGGTTCGCCGGCCGCTGCCGTCGTCGCCTTCGACGAAGAAGACGTCGCCGAAGCGTTGCAAGCAGTGTTCTCGACGACGACGTTTCGTGTGTACCGCAACGACGACGTCGTCGGTTGTGAAGTGGCGGGGGCGTTGAAGAACGTGATGGCGATCGCCGCCGGTATGGCCGACGGTATGGGCTTCGGCGACAACACGAAGGCGGCGTTGCTGACGCGCGGCCTTGCGGAGTTGACGCGTCTCGGTGTGGCGCTCGGTGGCAATCCACTGACGTTCGCCGGGCTCGCCGGTATGGGCGACCTCGTCGCCACGTGCAGTTCGCGTCAGAGCCGTAATCGTCACGTTGGCGAGCAACTCGGAAAAGGTCGCAACCTCGACGACATCATCGCCGAGATGAAGATGGTCGCCGAAGGTGTGAAGACGGCGCGCAGCGTCGTCGCCATCGCCAAACGAGTGGGCGTCGAAATGCCGATCGCCGAACAGGTCGTCGCCGTGCTCGACGGTGAAGTGTCAGCAGCGGACGTCATCGTCCGGTTGATGTCGCGTTCGGCGAAGGCCGAATCGCACGGCATCGCTTGAGGCTTCCTCTCGCCGTTGCGGGCAACGCACCGCGCGGTTTCCTCGACGAGTTCGGATATCTCCACTTCGACGGCGGGTGGCGCGTCGAGTGGTGGGTCGGCGGTGAGGACCACTGGCACGTGCCCGCGAGCGCGGCGTCACGGCGCCAACGCGTCGTCGGCAACACGCCCGTCGTCGAGACGGTGATCCGAGTCCCCGGCGGCGATGTCGCGTGGCGCGCCGCCGCCGCCGCGACCGGCGAGGGTGGCGCCGTCGCCATCGAATTCGAGAACACCGCGACGATTCCCGTCGCCCTCGGGATCGCGCTGATCACGCCGACAGATCTCGCAGCGCCGCTCGGGCGCCCGGCGCTGCATTTCACGGCACCGGCGCGCAGCGTCGCCGCCGACGGCGGCGTGGAACTACTCGTCCACCCCGTGAGCCACGGCTCGACGTGGCGGGCCAGCATCGGGCCCACGCCGCCGGCATCGCTGCCGCCAGTCGAGGCGATCGTGCGCGGCTGGCAGGCGTTCACGCGCCAGGGCGCGTCTGTGTCCACCGGCGACGCGTCGATGGACGACGCGCTGGCGACGGCCCGCACCAGCCTGCTGCTGCACGCCGCGACCCTGCGCGCGCCTAGGGACCGGCTGCGCGGTGCGGCGGTCGCCAACGCGCTCACGTACCTCGGCTACGAGGACGAAGCCGAGGCGCTGCGCGTGGCGAGCCGCCTGCGGCCGCAGCGCCGCGGCCTGCCGCTCGTGTCGCACCCCCACGCTGCGTACAACCCCGACGCGTTGCGAATGCTCGAAGACCCCGTCGCGGCGGCGGCCACCGTCTCGGCGATCCGTCGGGCGCTGGTGGACGACAAACAGCGCGGCGTCATCGACCTCCTACCTTCGGCGAACGCGTCGCTCCGTGGGCGGTCCGTCGACATCGCCAACCTGCCGACGAATTTCGGCCCGGTCTCGTTCGCGTTGCGATGGCACGGCGAGAAGCCGGCGCTGCTCTGGGAGGCCCCGCCGGCGCGGCGACGGCGGGCGCGCATCACGCTGCGCGCTTCGGCGCTCGATCCCGAGTGGTCGACGACGGACCAAGCGGGCGAAGCGCTACTGCGCGGCTAGTCCCCGACGTCGATGAGGACGTGCTCGGCGGTGAACTGCGTGTCCTTGCTGATGTCGCAATAGCCGTCGGTGTAGGAGCTGTCGCACACAAGGAACACCGCATTCGCGGCGTACCCGCCCGCTTCGAGGCGCCGGCACTTCTCGCGATCGCTCACCGACTTCGGCGCGGGATACAGCGTCGAGAACGTCACCGACTGGCCGGGGTTGAGGTTGGCCGCGGGCGCGTTGCGATCCCGCGCGGGGGGCTGGCAGTTCGTGTCCTCCCAGCGGATGCGCCCTGACCCTTGCGGATAGGCGAGGAGCGAGAAGAACTGCGCTTGGTTCTTGTCGTAGTGCACGACATCGGAAGACACGTTGGTGACCGTCAGCGTGAAGCCGATGTCGTCGGCGTGCTTCGGGCACAGCGTCGACACCGCGAGCGCCAACTTCAACCGGTTCGCGTACACGATCTCGGAGTTGGGATCGCTGTATTGGCATTTCGGCGCGGCCGGTGACGTGGCCGCGGTTTTCCCGGTCGTCGTCGGCGGCGCAGCAGTGGTCGTCGGCACGGTCAGACCGGAGCCGACCCCGTCACCCAGCAGCGTCGTCGGCGCCGACGACTTGTTCGAACCGAACCGACCGCAGGCGCCACTCGTCACGAGCGCGGCTGCGCAAAGAAGCCCCAAAATCCGTTTCAAGCCGGCAAGTGTGGCATGCGGACCGTGAGAATTTCCCACGGACGCAACGGGGCGCGGCCCTCGAACGGCCCGACGGGGTGGCCGCGCAGGTCCACGACCCAGCCGACGCCGTCGGTGATCGTGACGGTGCGCGCCTCGTCGGACGGGTTCCACACGCGCACCTCGATGGCGCCGGGCACGCGCCGTACAGCGGACACCTCGGCGCCGCTGACCTCGAGCGCGCGTCCCGCGTCTTCACCGGGCCCGTCGCCCTGCGCGATCGCGACTTCGAGCGGGAGCAGGAAGTCGTCGGCCAACGCGAACGGATCGACATCACCCGTGGCGATGGCGTAGTGGGACTCGACCGGGCCGAGCATCTGCGAACCGCGCAGCACGTTCGGGGGGCCCGCGGGCTGTGGCCGGTACGACATCTCGATGCGCGACAACATCGCCGACGCGCGCAACAGCGTTAGCGCCAGCGTCTTGCCGCCGCCGATGACTTCGTATTCGGTGACGCCGTCGACGATCGCCGTCAACCCGCCGGCCTGCACGAAGCGCTTCGCGGGATGCGTCGGGAGTTCCTTCTCGTGCGCGCCGCCCTCGCTGCGCAATCCGCGTTCGGGTACTGCGAACGCGCAGTCGGCGCGCGACCCGGTTGCGACGTTCGGCAACGGCAGCATTGTGCGCAAACGGTGGTCGCGCGAAGGGTTTTCGAACGTCGTAAGGACGCGCACCATGCGCTCGCCCGCTTGCAGTTCGTAGACGGTGCGGATGTCGACGCTGCGCGACCCCACGCGGGCGCGCTTGGTGTCGTCGATGCGGTCAGGCCACTCGTAGGTGCGGATGACTTCCAGACGCGCCCGCAGCGGTCCCGATTCGAGCGTCTTCACGGCGACCGCGGTAGGCGTGTCGACGATGGTGTCGTTGTCGGGCGGTGAGTAGTTGTAGGTGTCGCCCTGGTCGCCCCCGTCGACGAGCCGGTCGAAGCCGGGAGTGCCGTTGATCGTGAGCGTGCCGGCGGTCCTGTCGACGCCGACGGTCAGCAGACCGTTGTTCATGGTGTCGTCGCGCACGGTGACCGGCAGCACGCGCGAGGCCTCGCCCGTCCAGCGTTGCCAACCGAAGCCCGGGATGTCGTCGATGCGGCACACAATCCGCCGCTGCGGGTTCTGCGTGATGCGCATCTTGATCGGCCGCTTCGGGTTCGTCGCCACCTTGTCGGCGATCTCGCGCTTGATCACGTCGAGTTCGAGCCACTCGCGTAGGTACGGGCGCGCCCGCAGGTTGATCTCCAACGCCTCGTCGGTCTCTTCGACGTCGACGGCGTAGAAGTACGTCTCGTCGTCGATGCGCTGGCTCCGGAGCCGTGACAGCAGCGCGCCGATCTTGTCGGACGTGAACGTGATTTCGCCGCGGACCGACGGCCGCTCGTGGATGATCTGCGCGGCCGTCCCAACCGGTCCTTCGCCGGGTACGTCCAACTCGACGAGGCCGCTGCGCGTTTTCGCCGACGGGTTGATCACGATCGCGCCCGGCGACGGGCACTGCGCGGCGATGGCGCGCTTGGCCTGGTGCGTCAGACCTTCTCCGATGTGACGCGCCTCTTGGAAGCGCACCACGACGGCGTCGACGACGTCGTCGTGCGAACACGCGCAGATCGAGTCGTGCGCCGCGTTCCGCAGCATCTCTTTCCAGCCGATGTCGAGCAGCGCCCCCGGCCATTTCTCGGGGGGCAGGAACAACGCGCTCAAGGGTTCGGCCAGCCGTTCCAGCGAACGTTCGGCCCGCGCCGCCAAGAGTCGGACGTCGGTGCGGTTCGACGTCACGCCCATCAGCAAGTTGGCGCGCCCGCCGCTGCGCAACTCGCCAGTCCACTTCGGCAGATCTTTCGTCGGGCCCATCGCCAAGTGGTCTGCGAGTGGTGTGATCCGCAGATCGAAGTCCTGCTGCGCGGCGTTCGCCTCGGCGATCACTTGACCGAGCCACGGATCGGGCGACAGGTGATCGCTCCCGTTCATCCACAGCATCGGTGCCGGGTGCGTCGGGTTGCGCCCGTCCATCGCCGCATGCGTGAGTTGTTCGTACTCGCCGATGCGCTCCAGGAGTTCTTTGGAATCCTTCGGTGTGCGCGCGCCGTTGCCGTAGCCGCGCCACAGGTACTCGGCGCGCACGGTGGAACCGTCGGGCGACGACCACATGAACGCCGTGCGGTCGACGGCGTTCGGCACGCCGCGCCACACCACCGCGTGCTCGAAACCGAACAGGCGGAAGATCTGCGGCATCTGCGAGACGTGGCCGAACATGTCGGGCAGGTAGCCGACGTTCATGGCGCCTCCGAACTCTGCGGCTCGTGCGAGACCGGTTTGCAGGTTGCGGATGATCGTTTCGCCCGACACCAGAAACTCGTCGGGCAGCGAGTACCACGGGCCCATCGCCAGGCGGCCTTCGGTCGCCAGTCGGCGCAGCGCCTTCTCTGCCTCGGGGCGCACCTCGAGGTAGTCGTCGACGACGGCCATCTGACCGTCGAGCAGGAAGTGGCTGTACGACGCGTCGCTGTCGAGCAGCGGCAACAGCCCGTCGACCATGTCGACGAGTCGCATCCGGAATTTTTGGAACGTCGAGTACCACTCGCGGTCCCAGTGGGTGTGCGGGACGATGTTGACCCGGCGCGCCGTCATACCGTCATTCTCGCCGAATCAGTGACGCCAGAAGCGGAGGTGGTGGCGCTTTTCGATGCGGACCTCGTCGGCGGGGAAGCGCTCGGGCAGCAGCACCTGGTCGAACTCGCGGCGGACCGTGTAGCCCTCGTCGTTGCCGTGCTCGATCGTGAATCCTCGGGCCCATTTGCCGTCGAACCGGCGTTTGACCTCGACACGCGTGCCGTGTTGCAGGAGGTGATCGTCCGGTTCGAGCATCTATGAGCACTATCTCGCCTCGGTAGTGGTTCGTGCAAGCGGTACCTTCGCGGCCGTGCCCGTTCGCACCGCACCGCCGTCGCTGCGCCAGGAAAAGGTGTTGTGGGACGAGGGGCTCGTCTGCGCGGGGATGGACGAGGTCGGCCGCGGTGCGTGGGCGGGCCCGATAACGGTCGGCGCTGCCGTGCTGCCGCAGGATCGGCGGGTCTACAAGGTGCGTGACTCGAAGATGCTGACCGAGCGCGAGCGAGAGCGGATGTTCGACCGCATCGCGGAGTGGTGCGTGACGTGGTCGGTCGGCCACGCCAGTTCGTTCGAGTGCGACGAGCTCGGCATGTCGGCGGCGCAGAAGCTGGCGGCGCGCCGGTGTCTCGACGGCCTCGGCGTCGAAGTCGACAAGGTGCTGCTCGACGGCAACTGGGACTTCGTCGGCGACGGCCGCACCATCAAACTGATCAAGGGCGACGCGCGTTGCCTGTCGATCGCGGCGGCATCAATCCTGGCGAAGGTGACGCGTGACCGCATCATGCGCGCCGAGGCGCACAACTACCCGGGCTACGACTTCGAGCGCAACAAGGGCTACCCGTGCCCGTGGCACAAGACCGCGCTCCGCGGGACGGGGCCGACGGCCATCCACCGTCAGACGTGGGTGTTCATGAAGTACCTGCCGTGGGGCGTGAAGGAGCTCGACGAAGAGGTTCCTGCGCCCGACCCGACGCTGTTCTGACCGACTACTTCTTCTGGAAGTTGGCGATGCGCTCTTTGAACTCCGGTTGTTGGAGCGACCACGCCTGCACTTCGAGTTCGAGGGCAACGGCTTCCGGCGACGTGGCGACGTCGAACATGCGCTGCATCGTCGCCTTCGTGCGCACGGACAATTCGCGCGGTGCAGACGCGGCGCGTGCTCCCATCTCGAGCGCGCGCGCCAAGAGCTCGTCGGCTTCGACGCATTCGTAGGCGAGGCCGTTGCGCACGGCCGCTTCGCCGTCGTACTCCTGACCGAACAGCACCATTGCCCGCGCCACTTGCGGACCGACGGCGCGTTGCAGCATCCACGTGTGCCCGCCACCGGGGTGCAATCCGAGGTCGAGGAAGCGCGTGATGAACTTCGCGTTCTTCGACGCGATGCGCACGTCGCACGCCAGCGCCAGGTTCATGCCGGCGCCGACCGCGGCGCCGTTCACGGCGGCGATCGTCGGCTTTGGGCAGTTGAAGAACGAGAGGAACCCGTCGTACACCGAGCCGACTTTGCGGCTGGCTTGCGAGTCCGTCGACCCCGCGAGGTGATCGAGCGTGGCGCCGGCGCAGAAACCCTTGCCTTCGCCCGTGACGACGATGGCGCCGACGGCGTCGTCGGCCACGCAAGTGTCGAGGATCGCGACGATCTCTTCGACCATGTCGAGGTTCATGGAGTTGCGCCGCTCGGGCGCGTTGAGGGTGACGAGGGCGACGCCGTTGCCGTCGATCGAAAGCAGCGCCTCGGCCATCAGTTGTTGCCGTCGCGCACGACCGCCGGCGAGTGGCGGAAGAAGTTTTCGACGTCGCGTTCGTAGTGGTAATCGGGGCGTGAGTTGCCGACGGTCTTTCGCAGCCGCGACGCGCGCACGAAGCTCTCCACCGCACCGGCTGACGTGTGGCGATACGTGAATCCGGCGCGCTTGAGACGCCGGTTGTCGACGCCGCGGCCGTAGCGCAGCAGGTCGAGTACTTCCGGCGGCCATTCGACGACGCGCAACGTGTCGAGCAGGCCGGCCACGATGCCCGTTCCGGCGGGCGTGATCGGGAACCGGCGCTTGCCGCACAGCGAAACCACTTCGCTCCACGGGATCTTGCCGTCGCCGGCGACGTTGAAGATGCCCGGGATGCGGTTGCGCAGCACGAACTCGATCGACCGGATGACGTCGTCTTCCTCGGTGAACTGGAAGAGCGGATCGAACCCGGCGATGCACGGCACCATCGGCAACTCGAGGGCGCGCGACAGCGGCGTCTGGATGTCGGTGCCGAGCACGTTCGAGAAGCGCAACAGACTGACGACGACGTGCGGATTGTCTTCGGCGAAGTCGCGCAGGTATCCCTCGACTTCGAGCAGCGATCGCTCGACGCGCGTGCGCGGTGGCTTGCGCCGGGTCATCTCCTCGCGGAACCACGCCGGGTCTTCCCGGTTCGATCCGTACACGAGCGTCGACGACTTCACGACGATGTGGCGCACCGAGCTGCCGGGAGTGCTGGCGGCGGCGAGCAGGTTCATCGTTCCGATCACGTTGATCTCGAGGAGTGCGCGACCGCTGATGCGCGTGCTGTCCATCTCGAGGAACGTGTGCAGGATCGTGACGACCTGGGAGGCCTCCACGATGCGGGCGAGAATCGAGTAGCTGGAGTCGGCACGCACGTACTCCGTGCGTTCGAGCTCGACCTTGGGCTCGCGCGTGTCGAGACCGACGATCATCTCGATCTCGGGGTCGGCCTCGAGGGCTTCAGCGGCGCGCCCGCCCCAGAAGGTGCCGAGGCCCGTGATGAGAACGCGCTTGCCCATTAGCCGAACCACACTGACGAGCGGGTGCGCAACATGTCGAACAGCGCCTCTTGCAACTGGATGCGAATGCGCTCGGCCTCGTCCATCACGTGGCTCTTCGAGTACCGCTCTTGATCGGCGGGCACGTCGAAGTGGACGGGGTCGAGCACGCGCAGCTTGAACTTGGACGGGAACGGCGCGAGCGCGCCGAGCAGTGGGCCGAACACCAGCTGGTTGGCGGTGATGGGGAAGTACGGCAGACCGAACATGCGCGCCAGCGTGGCGTTCTTCGCCAGGATCGGCATCGCCTCTTCGGCGCCGACGACGGCGATCGGCACGATCGGCACGCCCGCTCGCATGGCGATCTCGACGAAGCCGCCCCGACCGAACCGGCGCAGTTGGTAGCGCTCGCCGTAGGTCTTCGACGTGCCCTTGGTGCCCTCGGGGAACACGAGCGCGAGTTGCTTCTGCTCGCGCAACAGGCGGTAGCCGTTCTCGGGGTCGGCGGCGACGCCGCCGACGCGCGACCACATCGTGCCGAGATACGGCATGCCCTTGAACCAGTGGTCAGCCATGCCGTACACGGGCCGCTTCAGCTCCGTTTCGATGCCGTGCATGATCACCGGCGCATCCGACGGCACCGCGCCGGCGTGATTGGCGACGAGCAGCGCGCCACCGGTGCTCGGGATCTTCTCGAGACCTTCCCACTCGGCGCGGAACCAGTACCTGTAGAGCGGGTCGTACACACGGCGCGCGATCTCGCGCACACGCTCGGAGCGGCCCCACTCGTCGACGTCGCCGACGCGTGGATCGTCGAGCGGTTCGTCTTCGGTCTGCCGGGGCAGCGGCACGAGGGCCGCGCTGGTCTCGCGCTCAGCAACGCGCTTGGTGGCCATTCCTCACACGTTAGTTGGCGTGCTCCGCAGCCAAAGAGGCCGGCCCTTCACAGGTTTCGGCGAGCGCGCACCACGTGCACGCGGGTCCAGGCGACAGAGTCGGCGGGCGCTGCGAGCACAAAATCTCGGTCATGCGCAGAATGGCGTCGCTGGTGCGCCGCGCCGCGGCTTCGAGCACGTCGCCGTCCACGTCTTCGGCGGTCCAACTGCCGTCGGGGGCGTAATACGACGCGATTCGCCACGGCGGCGCGCCCCATCGCAGCATGAACACGAGCGCGTAGAACCGAAGGTCGTCGGCGTGCGACTGATGTGGCGTACCCGTTTTCAGATCGATCAACAGACTGCGCGCATCGGGTCCCGCGGGACGCCCGAGCGCCAGGTCGGGTCGGGCGTTGAGTTGGATCGTCCGTGACCCCAGCGTCGCTTGGAACGACTGCTCGGTCCGCGGCAGCAGGCGCTTGGGCAACACAGGGAAGCCGTCGACGAGCGAAGACACGTGGGTGATCGCGTCGGCCCGCAGCGCGGCAGCCCGCGCCGGTGGTCCTTCTTCGAGGAAGGCGGCGAAGCCCGAGTTCTCCTCGCGCATGAGTTCGATCGCGGCGTTCGTGGCGTCGAGCGGTGTGGCGTCGAGCCGGCCCACGAGCAGCAACTCGGCGGCGCGGTGCGCCACGGAGCCCGCGGCGTTCGCCACGTTCCACTCGAAGTTGCCGCCGAATTGCCAGCGCGTCTCGCAGCTCAGGACCGTCCGGACGATGTACTTGTTGACCGGCAGCACCTGACCGGCTTCGTCGAGTGCGTCGACGGCCCACTGTGTCCGCTCGGTGAAGCCGCGGCGGATGTGTTCGACGGTGTCGTTGTCGACGCGGGGCTCGGCGTCGCGGAGGCTCAGGAGACCGTCGGCGACGGCTTGTTGCGCGGCGTTGAGTTCAGTCAACGGTTGCGGGGCGGAACAGCGCGCCGACCGCGATCAGTGCAGCGGTGACCGCTGAGCCGAAATTGCGAATGACGAACACGACGAGCACGCGTCGCGTCAACGAGTCGACGGGCTGTGTCGCCACGAGCTGCGCCACCCGGAAGCGCGCCATCACGGCCAAGATCGTGCCGACCCCGAGTACCAGCGCGGCGGCGACGACGCCCCACAGTGCGAGCGACGTGAGGTTCGACTGGTCACCGTCGCGGCGGCGCAAGAGCGCGATGGCACCGAACACGGACGCCACGATCAGCGCGAGCCCGATCGGCGACTTCTCGAGGTTGGTGAGAAACGCGTACCCCTGGCGCGTCGGGAAGTTCATGCGCTTGACGTTGACGGCGAGGCCGACGGTCATCGTGCCGATCATCTCGGCGATCGAGATCAGCGCTATCGCAACCGCCGCCCACGACAGCACGCGGTTGACGGGATCGCCGGGCGCGGCGGCAACGGCAACGGTGGTCAGTTCGGGCGTCGCCTCTAGGGCTTCGGTCTCGTCATCCACGGCCGAGAGTGTTACACCCTTCGTGCATCCTGTCTTTGATGGATCCGTTGAGTGGCCCCGAGTTCGCACACGTCGTGCGGCAACTGATGGACGCGGCTGCGGTCGCGGGCATGCGGGCCCCGGCGTTCAAGAGCCCGCCACGACTGCCCGACGCGCAGCGCACGATCCGGTGGCTCAGTCCCGAGAAGGCGATCGTCGCCGTGCGGCGCGCCAACCGTGGTTCCGACGCTGTCGTCGCCGACATGATCGCCGGCGTCGTTCGCGCCAACGGACTGTCGGGTTCGGCTGCGCAAGACGCGGCTCGTAAGCTCGCGGAGTGCCTGACGCGCTGATCCCGTCGACCGGTTGGGGTGTACTGCATCTCTTCTGCACCGTCACACCGAGCTTTGACGGCGAGGCCGTCGTCGCTGCGGTGAAGGCGGCCGAGGCCGACGGGTACCAAGCGATTCCGTTCGTCGTGCTCGGCCACAAGGCCGACATGGGCTTCATGGCGCTCGGCCCGGACCTGTGGCGCCTGCAGCAGCTCCAGTCCGAGCTTCAGCGCGCCGGTCTCGCGATCGCGACGTCGTACGTCTCGCTCACCGAAGTGTCGGAGTACGCCGCGGGGATGCCCGAGGAGATGCTCAAGGCGCGCCTGTACCCGAAGCTTCCGCCCGAGGGCATGCGCGCCTTCTGTTGGTATCCGATGTCGAAGCGCCGCGGCGAAACCGACAACTGGTTCACGCTGCCGTTCGACGACCGGCGCGAGCTGATGTCAGGGCACGGCAAGACGGGGCGTACGTTCGCTGGCCGCGTGCTGCAAGTGATCACCGGCTCGGCGGGTCTCGACGACTGGGAATGGGGCGTGTCGCTGTTCGCAGTGAACCCAGACGACCTCAAGGAGGTCGTCTACAAGATGCGCTTCGACGAGGCGTCGGCCAAGTACGCCGAGTTCGGTCCCTTTATCACCGGCCTCGTCGCCGACGTCGAAGAAGTCGTCAACCGCGTCGCGCGCTGAGAACCCGCTTCGCGGCCGACTGACCGGACGCGACGCACGCCGGTAGGCCGAGGCCCTCGTAACAGGACCCGGCGAGGGCGAGAGGAGCACGGACGGCGGCGGTCGCCGCGTGCGCTTTGGCGGTGACGTCGGTGAGGTGGCCGACCTTGAACTGCGGCAGCGCGTCCTCGTAGCGGCTGACGCACGCCTCGATCGGCGCGTCGGCGCGCAGGCCGGTGGCTTCGACGAACTCGGCGTGCAGTCGAGCCACCAGGTCGTCGTCGGAAAGGTCGCGGTGGCGCACGTCGTCGCTGCGACCCGTCGACGCCCGCACCACCTGTGTATCGGCGGGGGCGCGCTGTGACCACTTGGCGTTCCAGTACGACACCGCGCTGGTGAGTTTGTGCTCGACGCGCGGCACCAAATACCCGCTCGTCGACGGCGGCGACGGGAATTCGCGCGTCGGATAGGCGAGCAGCGTCAGCACTACGGATGCGTATTCGACGGTCGCCAGCGCAGCCGCGGCGTCGGGCGCGACGTGTTCGATCAACCGAGCCGTGACGGGCGCGTGCGTCGCCACGATCACGCCGTCGAACGACTCGCCGGCGATCTCCCACCCGTCGCCGACGACGCGTAGTTCTTCGACGCGGGCGCGCAACCGCACGTCAGGCAGCTGCTTCGCCACTGCGTCGATCACGCGCTCGAGACCCGAACGGACGCTGTAGAACACTGGGTCGGTTGACGGTGGCGGCACCGGCAGCGACTCGGAAAGGCTGCGGCCCGAACGCGCCGCCGCCAGCAACTGCGGCACGGCGACCGCGGTGCTGAGCAACTCGCTGCGGCCCGCGTGCACGCCGCCCATCAGCGGATCGACGAGGCGCTCGAACACTTCCTCACCGAAGCGGCGACGCACCAGGTCGCCCATCCCGACGTCGTCGCCGACGTCGAACACGGGCAGGTCGCGCTCTCGTGCGGCGCGCGCCACGCCCTCGGCACTGATGATCCCGGTGTCGCCGAGATGCTCGGCGTCGCGGGGCACGCCCATGACGAGCCCGCCGGGCATCTGTCGCACAGCGCCGCGGGTCCAGATGCCGGCGTCCGCCGCGGTCGGCGAAATCAGATCGGCCGTGGCGAAGCCGACCCGCGCCGCCAAGTCGATCATCTCCGGGCGACGGGCGAGGAACGCGTCGGGTCCGGCCTCCACCGATTCGCCGGCGAACTCGACGGTTCGCACGGGGCCGCCGACGCGATCAGTCGCCTCGAACAGCGTGACGTCGGCGTGGTCGACCAGATCGAGCGCGGCGGCGAGTCCCGAAACGCCGCCGCCCACGACTGCGATGCGCGGGCGCGCCGTCATCGCCGTGTGACGATGTCGGCGATCAGCGCGCAGAACGCCGGATCGTCGTCGAGCGAACGCGTGCGGGCGAAGCCGATCCCGAGTTCGTTCGCCAACGTTGCTGCTTCGATGTCGAGGTCGTATGCGATCTCGAGGTGCTCCGACGTGAACCCCGCGGGGCACACGACGACCGCCGGCGTGCCCGCGCCCGCCTCCTCGCGCAGTACGTCGAGCAACGACGGGTCGAGCCAACGCCCGCCCGACAGTCCGGCGCTTTGCCACGCGATGCCGTAGTTCGTGACGTTCGCCTGCTCGGCGACGAGACGCGCCGTCTGCTCCAGCGCGTCGCCGTACGACGTGTCGTCGCCGAGCGCCGCCAGCGGCAGGCTGTGCGCCGTGATCGCCAGCAGAGCGCCGTCGATCCAGACTTCGCTCACGCGGTCGGCCAGCAGCTCGATCAGCGCAGGCTCGGCGTGCCACGAACGCACGACGTCGAGCGGCACGCGGCCGGCGACGGCGTCGGTGGCGCGCGCCGCGTAATCGTCCACGGCCGGGGAGTCGTGGGGTGCCAGCACGACGCCGACAATGCGTTCGACGCCCGCATCGATCAGTTCGGTGACGGCGTCGGCGATGTACGGCTCGGCGAATTTCTGCCCGAGGCGCACGACGTACTTGCCGGGGTCGAGCGCGGCGGCGATGCCGGCGACTTGCGCTGTGGTCCGCGCTGCGAACGGCGACAGTCCGCCGATCACTTCGTAGCGCCGCGACAGTTCCGCCAATTCCTCGTCCGTAGGCGGGCGCCCACGCCGGATGCGCGTGTAGAAGTCGGCGATGTCCTCGCGCCGCGCCGGAGTGCCATGCGCGAGAACGAGAACGCCGATCACATCGACTCCGTCGGCGGCTGCTGCTGGTGCACCCAGTCGACCAACTGCGTGAGCACGTCGGGATCCGTCGCCGGCAGGACGCCCCATCCGAGGTTGAACACGTGCCCGGGCGACGACCCGGCAGCGTCGATGACGCGCTGCGCTTCGGCCTGCACGGCCGGCCAGCCCGCGAGGCACACCGCGGGGTCGAGGTTGCCCTGCACCGCGACGTGCGGACCGACGCGGGCTCGCGCGAGGTCGAGCGGGACGCGCCAGTCGACGCCGACGACGTCGGCGCCGGCTTCGGCGAACAGCGGAAGCAGCTCGCCGGTCGACACACCGAACACGATGCGCGGCACGCCACGCGTCGCCACCGCTTCGAGCACGGCGTGCGTCGCCGGCATGGCGTAGCGGCGGTACGTGTCGGGATCGAGCGCGCCGACCCAGCTATCGAAGATCTGGATCGCCGACGCGCCCGCGTCGATCTGCGCCAGCAGGCTCGTCGCCGCGATGTCGGTCAGCGCTTCCATCAGCGCGTTCCACACGTCGGGGGCGCCGAGCATGAGCGCCTTGGTCTTGGCGTATTCGCGCGACGGGCCGCCTTCGACGAGATAGCTCGCCAGCGTGAACGGGCCTCCGCAGAATCCGATCACCGGCACCGTGTCCGTGTCGGCGACCTGCTTGATGCCGCCGAGCAGACCGGCCATCGACGACGACGGATCGGCGAGACGCGGCAACGCGTGCACGTCGGCGGCGGTGCGCACGGGGTTGGCGAAGACCGGGCCGACGTCGGCGACCAATTTCACGTCGATGCCAGCTGCCGACAGCGGCGCCACGATGTCGGAGAAGATCACGGCAGCGTCGACACCGAAGCGTTTGACGGGTTGCTCGGTGACCAGCGCCGTCAGCTCGGCGCTCGCCATCACGTCGAACATCTCGTGCTGGGCGCGCAGCTCGCGGTATTCGGGGAGGCAGCGACCGGCTTGGCGCATGAACCACACCGGGATGCGGTCGGCGGGCTCGCGTCGGCACGCTCGGAGAAAGGCGTCGTTCACTTCGTGTCCAGCCTAAGAGTTGCGGAAGCTCGAACCCGATTCGACACTGGCAACGAGCGCCGAGCCAATCACTCGTGTCTTCTTGCCCCACATCGTGCCCCCGGTGGGTCTCGAACCCACACTGTGGAGATTTTAAGTCTCCTGCCTCTACCGATTGGGCTACAGGGGCG
>JBEEFR010000152.1:0-20715 GCA_041166285.1 Actinomycetota bacterium
TCCCCGACCGTCACCCGCCGGCTGATCTCCCACTTCGCCACCGATCCGCGCGCGGAGCGGCGCCAACAGGCCCTGGAGCTGACCGCCACGTTGTCACCACGGGAGCTCGAGGTCCTCGTCGAGGTCGGGCGGGGCGCCTCCAACGCCGACATCGGCACCACGCTCTTCATGAGCGAGGCGACGGTGAAGGCCCACGTGTCCCGCGTCCTGGTCAAGCTCGACCGCGCCAACCGCGTGCAGGCGGCGATCCTGGCCCACGACGCGGGCCTCACCGACTGAGGATCAGAGCTCTCCGCTGGCGAGCAGATCGACGGGATCCTGCATCCGCACCATGCCGAGGTAGCCGCCGCCGCGCGGCAGGCTGTCGTGCACCGCGTACCCGAGGATCTCCTGGGCTTGGCGCGGCAATCGAGCCGCCACTTCAGGCGGCGTCGAGAGGTAGTTGTTCTCCTCCGTGCGCAGCCACCCCAAGCAGTAGCTCAAGTGCGCGCCGCGACGCGCCACGTCCGTCGTGTTGGCGCCCCCACCGTGGATGGTGCCGCCGAGGTAGATGACCGCCGAGCCCGCCGACATCTCGGCGTACGCGATCTGGTCCGGCGTCGGCGGTGGCGCGCTGTACTGCTCGATCTCGGGAAGCTCACGGCTCGGCCAGCGGTGACTCCCAGGGACGACGCGCGTCGCGCCGTTGTCGCGCGTGAAGTCGACGAAGGCGATCACCGACGCCAGCTGCAGCTCCGGGTGCGGTTTGGGCACGTCGCTCCACACCGCCTCGTCGCGATGCAAGAGCTGGTCTTCGGAACCCGGACCCCGCTGCAACAGGTGCCCGAGGTTCAGTTGGTACCGCGCGCACGACGGTGCGAGAAAGTGGTCGCAGGCGGCGAGCAGCATCGGATGACACATCACATCGGTGGCGAAGGTGGCCGAGATGCCCGGCACGCCGGCGACCTGCTTGGTCTGCGCTCCATGGAAGAGCTTGATCAGCGGGTTGAACATTTCCGCGGACGGATCGGCTGCCGCCACCGCGTCTTCGACTTCCGCGTTTACCCGGTCTACGACCGACTGCGCCAGCAGCCCGTCGACGATCACGCCACCGTCGTGCTCGATCGCGGCGCAGATGACCGCCGGCTCAGTCGTGACGTCGAAGTGCTGGAGTTCCGCCATGCCGCAAGGTAGCAACCTCTAGACAGAGTTGTAAGTTTTTGCTATATAAGTTCGCAATGAATCTCTGACGAAAGGAGCAACGACAGTGCTGATGCGCACAGACCCCTTCCGTGATTTCGACCGCCTCGTCCAGCAGATGACGAGCACCGCTGCGTTGCCGGCGGGAATGCCGATCGACGCCTACCGCAAGGGCGACGAGTTCGTCATCCACTTCGACCTCCCGGGGATCACCCCCGACGCGCTCGACCTGTCGGTCGAGAAGAACGTCCTCACGCTGAAGGCCGAGCGGAAGCGCCCGGAACACGACGGGGAATGGATCGTGCGTGAGCGCCCGCAGGGCACCTTCACCCGCACGATCTTCCTCGGCGACTCGCTCGATACCGACAAGCTGGAGGCGACGTACGCCGACGGTGTGCTGACGGTCCGCCTGCCGGTCGCCGAGAAGGCCAAGCCCCGCCGCATCGAAGTGACGAACAACGCGTCGAGCCAGGCGATCGACACGCGCTCGGTTGAATCCAGCGACGGCGACCTCGTCGGCGCCGCCGCGAAGAACTGACTCCGATGCTTCCCTTCGACGACGAACTGGCTCCGCTCTACACCGTGGGGCAGGTCGCGTCGATGCTCGACGTCCAGCCGGCGTTCCTGCGCCGGCTGGACACCGAGCAGGTCGTCAGCCCGGCGCGGTCCGAGGGCGGTCAGCGCCGTTACAGCCGCGCCGACATCGCCGCCGTGCAGCAGGTGTGGGACATGGCGGGCGAAGGCATGACGCTGGTTGGAATCCGGCGAGTCCTGTCGCTTGAGGCCGAGCTCGCCGAGCTACGGCGCCAGCTCGTGGAGGAGCGCGAACGCAAGCGTCGGTGACGTATACGAAGGCGTCAGGTTGGGAAGCATGAGCCAGTCATGGAATGTTTGACCGCGCCGCAGGACCACGCCGTGTGGTTCTACGACGACCGGTCCGACCTGATCGGGACGGTCGCCGATTTCGCAGCCGAAGGGCTGCGTGAGGGCGAGCACGTCGTCCTGATCGCGACCGACGAGCACTTGCGTGACATTAAGACGCTGCTCGCCGACGCTGGCGTTGACACGACCCGTCTCCAGGCGTTCGATGCGATCTCGGCGCTGTCCGGCTTCTATCGCGACGGCGTCATCGACCGCGACGCATTCGACGGCACGATCGGTGCGTTGGTGCGTGCGACGGCAGCGAAGGGCACCGTGCGCGCCTTCGGCGAGATGGTGGCGCTGCTGTGGGCCGACGGCGCGGTCAGCCAAGCCATCGAACTCGAAGCGCTGTGGTGCGACCTACGCGGCGTCGAGCGCTTCAGCCTGTTGTGCGCCTACCCCTCCGGCGTCGTGCTCGACGAAGAGCTCCACGAGCCCGTCAACGAAGTGTGCGAATTGCATAGCGAAGTGCGCATCGGCGATCCGGGCGAACCGACGACGAGCATGCGGGTGTACCCGTGCACCCTCGAAGCCGTGCGCGACGCCCGCCGCTTCGTGCGCAGCTGCCTCGGCGATCGTTTCCCCGGCCTCGAAGACACCTTGCTCGTCGCCTCGGAGTTGTCGTCGAACGCCGTCGGGCACGCGCAGACGGCGTTCGCCGTCCAGGTGACCTGGCTCGGCGAGACCCTGCGCATCGGCGTGCGCGACGCGAGCGAGAGCACGCCCCGCCTGCTCCCGATGACGGACTACACGGAGTCGGGCCGCGGGATCGCCACAATCGCCGCCGTCAGCGCGCGCTGGGGCATCGACCTGCACCGGTCCGGCAAGACCGTCTGGGCGGAACTCGCCGTCTAGCCCTTCACGGTGATGCCGGGTATTTCGACGATGTCGAATACCAGCTTCACGGAAGGCTGCAAGTTGCACAGGGTGAGCTGGGCGCCGCGCTGTACGCCTTCGATGAGGCCGCGCAGGCCGCTCGAGTCCAGGAACGAGAGGTCGGCGAGGTCCATGACGACGTCGGTGGCGCCCTTGTCGATCACTTCGTTGAGGCGTTCACGCAACACGTCGAAGGTGCTCGCGTCGAGTTCGCCCTTGAGGGCAAGCTCAGCGTGGCGGCCGTTGAGCGTCTGAACGCGGACGTCGAGGGGCGAATCCATGGGCGCCGCATTGTTTCACAGGCTCGGGCGGCGGATCACCACGAGCGCGATGTCGTCCGCTGGACCTTCCTGAAACGCCAGCACGCTCGACAGAACGGCATCGACGATGGCCCGCGCCGACGAGCCGGCTGACGCGATCGCGTCGTACATGCGCTCCTCGCCGTAGAACGCGCCCGTCCCGTCGCGGGCCTCCGTGACGCCGTCGGTGTAGAGCACGAGCGCGTCGCCGGCGGCGAGCCTGATCGAGACGTCGTGAAAGTTCACCTCGGCAAACATGCCGAGCAGCGACCCCGCTCGACCCAGGCGGGTCGCCGTGCCGTGACGTACGAGCAACGGGAAGGGGTGGCCCGCCGAGGTAAGCGTCGCCACCCACGCGCCGTTCGTGTTCTGCACGCGCAGCAACGCCACGGTGCAAAAGCGCGTCGAACCCTTTTCGAGCAACGCCTCGTTGAGCCGGCGCATCAGCCCACTCGGGACGCGTTCGCGCAGCGCGCAACTCCGCACCGCGTGGCGCGCCGTCGACGTGACGATCGCCGCCTCGATGCCTTTCCCGCTCACGTCGCCGAGCACCGCGCACCAGTCGCCTTCGGCGACTTCGAACACGTCGTAGAAATCGCCACCCACGTCGCCTTGCGCAGGGTGGTACAGCGCGGCGACGTCGAGACCGGGCACGACCGGTGGCGCCGGCGGGATCAGCGTCTGCTGCAACGCGCGGATCAGCTGATCGGTGTCCTGCGCCGCCGGCGGACGCACGACCGCGTGAACGGCGACCGCCGCGCCGGCGTCGTCGCGTTCGACGATCGCGCTCAACAAGGCGGTGGTGGTCGTGCCGTCGCGTCGCGGCAGCGGGATCTTGACGTCGGCAACTTCACCTTCGGGCGCGACGCGTTGTACGACGTCATCGATGAAGTCCTGGGACGGGTCGCCGCCCATCCATTCGCGCAGCAGATCGTTGGCGTGCAGCAAAACGCCGTCGAGCGAGAACGCGGCATACCCCGCTTGCGCTTGGTCCCACAGCCACTCGAGCGGCGAGCTCACCGTGGCGCGGTCACCCGCGTAGGGCTCCGGCGGTTTGCCCTCACGCTGACGACGCGTCTCCGCCGCGAGCCATTCACGAAAACGGATGACCTCGTCGCTCGGGCCAGCGCGACCGCGCGCCCGCAGCGCACGGTTGAGCTTCGCGGTCGCCGCCATCTCCTCGTCGCTCGTCTCCAGTTCGAGATCGAACTGCACTTCGTCGAGGCTCGACGCGTGAAACGCCGCGTGTCGTCCCGCTAAACGCAGCGAAGCCGTCCGGTCGACGAGATCGAGCAGCTCGGTCAGTTCGGGCGACTCGCCGCGCGCGCCCTCCGCTTGCACGTCACGAATGGCTTCGTCGACGTCGAGCCCGCTGGCGATGGCGGCGCGCACCGGCAATCCGATGAGCTGCAGGCGGTAGACGTTGTCTCCGCGTGGCTCGCTCGGGCGGCCGTCTTCGACCATCGGTTCGCTCGGCGTCTGGGGCTCTGCGGAATCGAACTCGCACCACACCGTCTTCACGTTCTGCGCCATCACGACGCCCCAGCGGTTGGCGAGCGAGCTCACGATCAGCAGCCCGCGGCCGGTCTCGCTCAGCCATGTGAGGTCGGCGGCAGTGCCGTGGGTCGGGACCCGCACCGGCTTGAGGTGCGGCGCGGAGTCGACGACCTCGATGCGCACGCCGGTCGGGCCGTTCTGCACCGAGACGGTGAAGGGCCGCGCGGTGTGCAACACGGCGTTGGCCGACAGTTCCGACACCGACAACGTGGCGCGAGGGATGTACGCGCTCAGCTGCTGCTCGGTCAGGAAGTCAGCGACGAACCGGCGCGCCTCGCGCGTCGACAACGGCCGCGCCACGTACGTCTGCGATTGTCGTAACTGGCTCAGTTTTGACCTCGGCCGGGAAGGAACCGCCCGGCCACAACTTAGGCCTCGGCGGTTCGCGGGTACAGGCTCTCTGTGCCGAGCAAGGAGGAGGCGCGGCGCCAGCGTCGGGAGGCGGCGTTGGCGTTGCGGGAGACGATGTCGCCGACCGGCCCCGCGCCCGACCGGCTGCGCGTCGCAACCTGGAATCTGAATTCGTTGCGGGCGCGCCTGGGCGCCGTCGAACGCTTCCTCGAGCGCGCCGCGCCTGACGTCGTGTTGCTCCAGGAGACCAAGGCCGCCACGCTTTCCAACGACGCGCGCGCGGTGTTCGAGCGCTTCGGTTACGCCACCGCCCACGTCGGCAACGGCCAGTACAACGGCGTCGGCATCGCGGCGCGCCACCCCCTGCGCGACGAGCAGTCCTCGGGAGCTTTCGACGACGAGCACCTCGACCGCGAACCGCGGGTCGCCAGTTGCGTCGTCGACGCGCCCGACACGAGCGTGCGCGTCGTGTCGGTCTACGTGCCGCATGGGCGCACCGTCGACCACTGGCACTTCCAGTACAAACTCGACTTCCTGCACGCCCTCGCGGCGCGCGTGCGCAACTGGCTCGCCGACGGGCACGTCGTCGTCGGAGGCGACATCAACGTCGCCGCCACCAACAGCGACGTCTTCCACCCGGATGCGTTCGTCGGACTCACCCACGTCACGCCCGCGGAGCGCGACGCGTTGCAGCGACTCCTCGACACCGGCCTCGTCGACCTCGACGTCGCGCGCTGGGGCGCGCGGGCGCGCCGGTTCACGTGGTGGAACCACGGCATCGGCTACTCGCGCAACCTCGGGATGCGCATCGATCTGCTCGCCGCCGACGCTGCGCTGGCGGCGCGCCTCGACACGACGTGGATCGATCACGTCGCGCGCGGTGGCGACCGCCCGTCGGACCACGCAGCACTGATCGCCGACTTCGAGTTGCAGGCGCCGTGACGTACCCTCGCAGCGGATGAGGCGTGCGCATGCTTGAGGGAGTGCTGCCGCGCGCTCTCGCCGCCCTCGCCGCGGTCGCGATCGGCGGCACCACTCCCGGCGTCGCCCAACACGACGCCGGCGCGCGCGACGCCGGCGACGTGTTGCCGTCGCGCGCTGACGCGGTTGTCACGCTGACAGGCGCACAGCTTCCGGCGTGGTCGCGGCGCGCCGCCACCGGCACGCCGAAGACGTATCCGTCGGGAGCGGCGAAAGGTCCGCGTACCGCCCATAACGGGACGCTCGTGGTCCCGCCCGACACGCGGCCCGGCGCAGACCCGTCCAAGATCGTCGCCTTTCGCTGGGATGTGCACGGCGCGCGCTTCGTCGAAGTCCCCGTGCAAGTCGACCAGCGCTTCCCCGACTTCCTCGCGAACCCCGACTCCGACTTCGGTCTCTACTCCGGAACCGACACCGAGCTGACATATCAGTGGGACACCGAGTCGTGGAAGATGACGGCCGGCGATTGCACGAAGCAGTACCCGTCCGGCGTGGGCGTGACGAACGACCCTGTCCCGACGCTCGACGACGACGACGAGATCGTCTTCATGGCGTCGGACGCCGGCCAGCGCGCCCCACAACACCACGCGCCACCGAAAGCGACCGAACCGTGGCGCGGCCGCGAGATCCGTGTCGTCGATCCACTGCGCAAGTCGGTGTCGTACGTCTATCTCTTCCTGCGGGCGGGCGGCAGTCGCTTCGGTCGTGCCAACGGCTATGTCCACTACGAGCGTCATGCCGACGCCGATCAGTGGATCGATCGAGACACGTTCGCCAAAGGCGACCCCGAGCAACTCGGCACCAGCAACACCGGGTACGGCCCGAACCTCAAGGGGACGGTCTGTGACGCCAACGGCACGCGGCGCCAGTCGAAAGACCGCTTCCCGCGCGACGCCGTGACCGTGTCGACCGCGAAGTACCAGTGGACGGCGAGCGGTCGCTGGATGATCCGCGAGATGCAGGTATCCAAGCCCGGCCGCCCCGGTGTATACGGACCGGACCTCGTCGATCGCTGGAAGGGACGCGCGTTCCAGTCGAGCCCTGACTCGTCGGTGTCGCTGGTCGGCTTCGAGGACGAACAGGTGAACTGGGAAGCGAACTCGGCGCTGCTCGGCGAACGCGCCGGGCCGGTGCGCGCCATCCGCGAAGTATGGGGCGCCGACTCGGGCACGAACGTCACGAAGACCGAGACGTTCTACCGCAACATGGTCACGTACCGGTACCGCGCGCGGGTGCACCCGATTCCACCGGACGGTCTGTACATGGCTTGGGACTACAACGCGCACGTCGCCACTCGCTATTTCAACGCGCGCAAGCCGCACGGGGTCGCGATCGACGGCGTCGACGATGAGGTGTACGGCAACGTGGACTCGGTCGCGGGCTCGCAGGCGTTCGTCGACGTTCCCGATCTCACCTTCGACGTGCCGATCAAGGTGCTGACGTGGGAACAGGTGTCGGGTCACGACGACATTGGGTCGCTCGTGTACGTGGTCGCGCCGACGGGACCGACGTCGTTCGCCAGTCCGACGGTGGCGCCGTACTACCGCGACGACAAGTGCTTCGACGACGGCACTGGCGACGATCCGGTGGCGCGCCCGTGGCCCGGCGAAGCAAGCAACGACCCGCGCGTCAAGGCGGCGTACGGCACCAAGCCATGCGACCAACGCCAGGGCGCGTGGGGTGAGAACGGCGTGCACTTCTTCATCACCGGGGACACCGACAACGCGTTCGTCGGCACGCCGACGCCCGTCGACGAACTCGACGCGACGCAGTGGCAGTTCGCGGTGCCGACGAAGTCGCCAGTCGCCGTCGGCGAGCCGTACGCGCAGGAAGTGCGCGTGCCCTTAGTGGCAGCCGCCGCGCCGTATCGGTAGATTGACCGCACGGCGCCGACCGGTCGCCGAGCTGTAGGACATCCGCCCTAGCCGGGGTTCTATGTGCGAAGGGGAATCTGCCCTCAAGGTCGCTGTTGTCACAGGCCATCTTCCAACACCGCGTTGCTAGGGAACGAGGGTGTCACGAGGAGGCTTGTCCATGACCAAGGACGCCAGTTACAAGAAGGTTGTCCGGCGCCACGCCGAACACACCGGCCAGCGCTACACCGAAGCCAAGAGCGAACTCGAAGGCCTCGAAGAGCGCATGGTGCACCAGCCCGACGGCGAGCGCTTGGCCGCGCACCTGCGGGAGCACTACGGCATCGACGCCACGAAGGCGACGCAGCTGAGCGTGCACAACACCTACGTGTTCCGCATCGACCGCCGCGACGGTGACCCGTGGATTGCGCGCGCGTTCCCGCCCGCACGTCCGCGTGGGGGCGCGGAAGGCGACGCCGAAATTCTGCGGTTCCTCGAACGGCACGAATTTCCCGCGGAGCGCGTCGCGACCGAAGACCCAGTGTCCGACTTCGGGGGCTCGCACGTGCTCGTGACGCGCTTCGTGAGCGATCGCCAGCTGCCCGACGGTTCCGAAAAGATCCGCATAATGGGCGACCTGCTCGGCCGGTTGCACACGCTGCCCCTCGACGACTCGATCCGCCGTCCCGGCGGCGCGCAGGGACTCGACCCGGCGCACGAGGGCAGCCCACGACAGGACCTGCTGGCGGGACTCGCGATGCTCGACGCCGTCGACACGAAGGTCGCGCCGAGCGACCGCGAGGTGTTCGAGGAGTTGCGCGAACGAGTGCGCACCGCCGACGCCGGTGAAGGGTTACCGGAGACGTTGATCCACGGCAACATGCTGCATGCGCCGGACCACGCGCTGATGACCGACGACGGCGCCGTCGGGATCAACTGGATGGCCGCAGGGCGCGGGCCTCGGCTGCACGACTTCGCGTGGTTGTTGTGGGGTTGCTGGGTCGACGACGACTTGCACGCCGCCATCGACGGTTACGTCAAGCACGTCACGCTCACGGAGGAAGAACTCGAACGGCTCGAGGACGTGATGTACGTGCGGCCGCTGTACCTGACGTGCTTCGGCTACCGCCGAAATCACGTGAAGGGCTGGGACGAGGACGTGCTCGGCTACAGCGACCCTGCGCACATCAAGGCCGTCGCCGCCGCGGCGCGCGCCGCATTGCGCTAACCGGCGAGCGCGTGCGGCAGTTCGCGCGCGATCTCACCGGCGAGGTATCCCACGGGCGTGCAGGCCGCCAGCCGGCCTGCCGCCCGTGCGTGGAGTGCGATCGCCCACCCGAGCGCGGCAGCGGTCTTGCATCCCTTGGCCAGCACCGCCGCGAGCGCACCGATGAACACGTCACCGGAACCCGGGGTGCCCAAGCCGTCGGGCAACTCGTCGTAGGACCACGCGCCGTCGTCGGCGGCGACGACGGCGATCGTGCCGCGCACGGCAACCGGCTGCCCAAGCCGGTCGCACAGCGCCTTGGCCAGTTGCGCTTCGTCGCTCTCGTCTGACGCGAGCAGGTCTGCGGCCTCGGCGGCGTTCGGCGCGATGACAACGGTGTGAGCACGCGCCAGCTCCGCCGCCACGTGCAGCGCGCCGGCGTCGAGCACGAGCGTCGCCGTGGCGCGTCGCGCGACGGCGTCGACGGCCGATGCGGGCACGTGCGTGTGCCCCACGCCGATCACGATGACGTCGGCTCTTTCGATCGCCTCGCTTACCTCGGGCGAGGGATCTCCGGTCAGGTCCCACGCATAGACGGCGGCTTCGCGTAGCGCCACGGCAACTTCTGCGGCGACCGACGGAGCGACACACAACTGCACGCGGCCCGATCCTGTTCGCAGCGCGGCTTCGCCAGTGAGCAACGCGGCGCCCGGGCATGACGGCGGCCCGCCGATGACGAGGATGGTCCCCTTGTCGTCTTTGCCTCCCGACGCCGCGGGCAGTGGATTCGCTTCGAGCAGTTCGTCGAGCGGCGTCATCGCGGCGCCACGCTGCGGTCCGGCGACGCTGTGGTCTCGGCCGGTTCCAAATGCGACACGTCGTTGAACGCGTCGAGCCGCATGCGGTCGCCGTCCGACACGTACGTCGTCACCGCCGTGTTCGCGATCTGCGTGCTGGCGTCGATCGCCAACAGTTCGGGTTCGGTCAGGCGTTCGAGGACGTAACGGAACACCGTGATCACGGCTTGGTGCGTGACGAGCACGACGTCGCGTCCTTCGAAGTCGAGGCGCAAGTCGGTGACCACGGAACGAACGCGGCCCGCCACGTCGGCCCACGACTCGCCGCCGGGCGGGCGATGGAAGAACTTGCCGAGAAAGGCGCGCGCCGCCGCCTGTTCGGGAAAGCGCTCTTCGATGCCGCGTTTCGTGAGGCGATCGAGAATGCCGAACTCGCGCTCACGCAACCGCTCGTCGAGGATCACTTCACACTCGACTCCACCGCACTGCATCGCCAACAACGCGGTATCGGCGGCGCGTTTGTACGGCGAGCACACCACCGCCGCCGGAGCGGGACGCGACGCGAACCAACCTCCGAGCGCGCCTGCTTGCTCTTCGCCGAGCGGCGACAACGGCACGTCCATGTCGCGCTGCGCTAAGTCCAACTCCGCGAGTCCGGCGCGGATCGCGGAGTCATTAGCGACGTTGCCCGCGCTCTCCGCGTGACGGATCAGCGTGAGTGACGCGGGCAACGAGGCCATGACTGTTTTGTACCCAAACCCGCTAGTTGCGCTTGCGCTGCGCCTTCTTCTTCTCCACCGCGTCAGCCAGCGTCGTGGCCGTGTCGATGGACACAACCGCCCTCTGCTGCTTCGCGAGCGCAGCCGCTTCGGCGTCGGCCTTGACGCGGCGAGCCTCGCGGTCCGCTGCGGCGATCGCTTCCTCGCGGGCGGCGTCAGCCTTGGCGACGGAGTCCGCAGCGCGCTTGGTTTCGGTCTGCACGCGCTGCTTGGCGGCGCGCTCGTCGCGGGCGATCGCCGCCTCGCGCTCTGACGCTTGCTGCGCGGCTTGCTGGCGTTCACGCTCGGCTGCCTTCTGCTTCTGCGTGAGCTCGGCGTCGGCCTGCTCGCGCACAGCTTCGGCCTTGGTCTTCAGTTCGAGCGACCGGCGGAGTTCGTTGACCTTGACCGACTGAAGTCGGCCCTCTTCCACCAGTGTCTCGTCGCGCAGCATGGAGCCGGCGAACTTCTTGGCTTCGGCCTGGAACTCTTCGAACATCAGCGCCGGGGGCCACGCCTCGTTGGCCGACTGGCCACTGAGACGCTCGACGGTCGACAGCGGCAACCGCATGACGTCGAGCGCGCCCTTGACAGCGTTACGGGGAATCGCGGTGATCTGCATTCGGTCCTCTACTCCTTGGTGCTCTGGATGGCTTCGAGCGCGGCGGCGTTTCGTTCAGCCGCCTCGGCGCGACGTTCGAGGTCGCGCGCCTGCGCTTCGGCGTCGAGTCGCTCTGACACGGCGCGCTCTTGCTTGGCGTCGACCGCGGCGTCGCGTGCTGCGGCGGCGCGCTCGGCCTGAATCTCCTTGGCGGCGGCTTCGGACTCGACGCGCGCCTCGGCTGCGGCTTCGCGGCGCTCGAGAGCGGCGCGCTCTGCGGCTTCGGCTTCCTCAGCGGCGATCTGCGCGCGCTCGACTTCGAGTTCTTTCGCGCGCGACTGGATGTCGGCTTTCGCCGTGGCGATCTCGGCTTCTTCGGCCGTGTGCTGCGCACGCTCGACGGCGTCGGCCTTCGCGACCTGCAGCTTGCCTTCCGTCTTCAAGTCGTCGTCGGCGATGATTTTGCCGACGACTTCCTTCGCCTTGCCCTTCAACCGATCGGCGAACCCCCCCTGGTCGGGTACCTCCGGTACGGCGTTACTCATTAGGTAGTGCTCCTTTGGGGTCACATCGCGGCGAGCGCCGCAGACGGTCCCGAGTGTCCTACCCAGCCAGCGGCAGGGTGAACATGAACGCACTGCCGGCGGGCGTCGGTTCATACCAGGCGTCGCCGCCCTGGGCACGCGCCAGCTCGCGCACGATGAACAAGCCGAGTCCGGTGCTGTCGGCTTTTCCGCTGCCGGAAAAGCGTGCGAACAGTCGCGGCAGCAGGTTCTCCCGCACGCCGGGTCCCGCGTCACTGACCGCCACCCGCGCCATCGCGCCGTCGGTGGTCACATGCACGCGCACGGGCGGGCTGCCGTGGCGCAACGCGTTCGTGAGGTAGTTGGTGATCATCTGCTGCGTGCGGCCGCGATCGGCGGATACGAGGACGTTGTCGTCGCCTTCCACACAGACGTCGTCTCCGCCGGTGTCGCCGGCGATCTCGGTCAGCAGCTGCGTGAGATCGAACTCGGACCGCTGCAACTCGAGGGCGCCCGACTCGAGTCGCGCCGACGTGAACAGGTCGTCGACCAGACGACTGAGTCGCTCGCCGCCACGCGAAAGCGATGCGATCATGTCGCGGCGCTCCGCGTCTTCCAGCTCGTCCCAGTGATTCTGCAAGGTCGAGGCGAAGCCGGTGACGACCGCGACGGGCGTGCGCAATTCGTGCGCGGTGACCGCGAGCAGTTGCGTACGTTCGGCGGCCGCCTGCTCGAGATTTTCGAGCAGCCGCCGACGTTCGGTGACGTCGCGCGTCACTTTGGCGAAGCCGATCAAGCGACCGGTCTTGCGGTCGCGCAGCGCCGTAATGATGACGTTGGCCCAGAACATCGAGCCGTCCTTGCGCACGCGCCAGCCTTCTTCTTCGTAACGTCCCTCCGCTTCGGCGACGCGCAGCTCGTATTGCGGGTGCTCGCGCGCGATGGCTTCGGGTGGATAGAAGATGCTGAAGTGCCGGCCGAGGACCTCCTCGGCGACGTATCCCTTGGCGCGCTCGGCGCCGAGGTTCCAGCTGATGATGTGACCTGTGGCGTCGAGCATGAAGATGGCGTAGTCACCGACGCCCTCGACGAGGATGCGGAACTGCTCTTCGCTGCGGCGTAGCTCCTCTTCCGCGGCGCGCTGGTCGCTGACGTCTTGTACCTGGAGGAACAGGTACAGCGGCGCACGTTCCGAGTCGCGCACGACGGCGACGGTCGCCACCACTCGGCGGTTGCCGAGGCCGTGTTCGACCGATACGACGTCGCGTTTGCCCGCCGCGATCTCGCCGACAACTTCGACGAAGTGCTGGCGCTCAGGCTCGTTGACGAGATCGTCGTACGGAACACCGACCAAGCCTTCGGCCGGGACGCCCGGGATTTCTTCCAACGCCTCGTTGGCGCGCACGATCCGACCGGTCAACGTCAGCGTCGCCATACCGATCGCCGCCTGGTCGAACGCGGCGCGGAACCGTTCGAGGTGTTCTTTGAGAATCGGCTCGGGCTCCGCCGAGGAGCGCGTCACGGTCGGCGGCTCGGCGCCGGCGATCGCGGCAAGGAGCCGGTCGGCGAGCTGTTCGATCGGGACCGACTTTTCGATGAAGTCCGCCGCGCCCAGTGCCCGCGCCTGGTCGGCGAGGCCGTGTTCTTCGAAGCCCGAAAACATGGCGACGACCGTGCCGGGCGCTTCGGCCCGGATCCGCTGCAGCGCTTCGAGCCCGTCCATGTCGGGCATCGACACGTCCAACAGAATCAACTGTGGCGCCAGTTCGTTCGCCAACTGGACCGCTTCGCGACCTGTGCCACCTTCGCCGACGACTTCGAAGTGCCTGCTCAGTTTGAGGCGCATGCGCACGAGGGCGCGCACCTCGGCGGCATCGTCGACGAGGACGATCCGAACGAGATCGTCAGCCATCGGCGAGCGGCAGTTCGAACCACACCGTCTTGCCGACGTCCGTGCGCTCGATCCCCCACGCCTGCGCCAGTTGGTCCACGATCAACAGGCCGCGGCCCGATTCCTCAGCGTGCAGCGGATCGAGGCGCTGCGGCACGCCGGGTCCGTCGTCGGAGACGGCGACGCGGATCTTGTCGCGATGGATCTCCGCGGTGACCGTCGCCTTCGTATCGGCGTGCTCGACGGAATTCATCACGAGTTCGGTGGTCAGCAACTCGACGATGCCCATCGTGTTGTCGCCGACCTCGTCGGCGAGCGCGCCGCGAAGGTCCAATCGCGCGGCACGGGCGCTCGCCGGCTCGGCCGCGTACGTCGCGTCGAGCACCCGTTGCACGGTCTCGAGCACCGTCGCCATGGCGAACAACTGCGTCGGCAAGTTCGTGACGTCGCTCTGCTTTTCGATGTAGCCGACGGCGCCGAGTTGGCGGCTGCGGCCGGCCATCTCGTCGGCCGAGAAGACCGAGAGCATCACGATGCGCGTGTCGGGTGAGACCTGGCGCAAACGCGGCAAGGCTTCCATGCCGCCGACCATCGGCATTCTGACGTCGAGTACGACGAGGTCGGGCTGTTCCTCGGCGACCAACTCGATGGCCCGAGCACCGTCAGCGGCCTCGCCGACGATCGTGAAGCGCCCATCGCGGGTAAGCAGCATCCGAACGAGGTCGCGCATCTCGTCGATGTCGTCGGCGAGAACCGTTCGGAGCGGGATCACCGGGCGCGGCTGTCTTGATCCCAGGTCACAATGCATTTTGCCCGCCCCGAGGTGTTTTCAGTCGGGATCCTCGACGAACTTGCCGGGATTAGTGCAGAGCGGCCGCAATCGCCGACGCGACGACCGGCCCCGAATTCAGGAAGCTCAGGTCGTTGGGATGCGCGGGGAACCCCGGCGGGATGAGCACCATGCCGCTCACCCAGGCCAAACCCGGGGGCTTGCAGGCGTCGTGGCCGATGCTCGGCGTGTAGATGTCGACGTACGACGCGGCATGGGATTCGGCGGCCGATTTCAGCGCGGCGTTCATTTCCTTGAACTTCGCGGTGAGGTACGGCATGTCCTCGTTGAGGATCGGCACGTACGGATAACAGCCGACACCATCGTCGGGCAGCGCGTCGGGATAGCTCACGACCAGGACTTTTGCGTGAGGAGCGAGCGTGTGGATGTGATCGAGCGCCGTGCCCAGTTCGATCTGCATCGCAGCGATCGCCTGCGACATGGTGTCGACGCCGTTGACGAAGAACGACGGCGTGCACGGCGTCCCGCCGGCCTGTGCCGGCGGCTGCACGCAGTCGAGCGCCGCGCCGACGAAACCGACGTCGTTGCCACCGATGCCGACGGTCACGACGTCGACGTCTGCGTCGAGCGCGTCGTACTGCGGCTCGACGTTGCTGCCGGCGTACGCACTGTGGGATCCCGAAAAGTCGTCGATGGTCGCCCCGGCGCAACTCACGTCCCGAAACACGTCGACGCCGACCATCTGCGATGCGATGTGGGGATAGTTGCGCGTCGACTGCGCGCAATCCTGCGGCACGAAGGTGTCGTCGTGCGGCAGGACCAGCGGGCCTGACGTGTAGGAATCGCCGAGGGCGACGTACACGAGCGGGTCCGCCGGTGGCTCAGGCGCAGGCGGCACACCGGTCAGCCGCGAAACGGCCCCCACGAGTGCGAGTACGACCGCGACGATGACCTTGTCCAGAGCCCCAGGCATCGGACCAAGGTACTACGGGGTCGGGTTTCGCGGTCGCGGCAGTCGGAGTCGCAACTCCCCGCCCCGCTCCTTCAGCCGGGAGCGCACCGTCGCCAGCCGGTCCGCGCACACATCGTCTACAGCGGTGATCTCGGTGAGGTCCAAGACGATGCGTCCGCTGGCCTCGTCTTCGGTGAGGTCGATGATCCGATGCCAGAAGGCGGTGCTGGTGCGTTCGGTGAGAGGGCCGCGCACGAGCAAGATGACGAACCGGTCGACGCGGCGTACTTCGAACGAGGCCTCGTCTCCCGAAAGCGAAGCTGAGTACTGCGGACGCAACGATCAACGCTCCTTGGTTACGGGCGCCCTCGCTGCTGAAAGCCGAGTGGTGATTGCCGCCGGCGGTGTCCCTCTAAACATGTGTCGCTAGAGCGCGGCGAGGTGGTTCTTGAGTCCGATGCCGAAGTTCGTCGGCGCGCCGCTGTAGTCCTTGATCAGGGTGGGTCCGCCGGTGCAGGTCCAGCCGCCGCCCGCGTCCCACGTCCAGCCGAGATACGAGGCCTTCAGGGTGTCGAGCCAATTCAGCAGCGCGTCGACGTAGTTGTGCGCGCAGTCGTCCTCGCCGATCTCGCCGGCCACGACGGGAAACGTGGCGGCGATCGCTTTGACCTGGTTCTTGCACGTGGTCGTGTTGCAGCCGTTGAAGTTGTAACTGTGCATCGACAGTCCGAGTTGGTGCTGCGAGTCCGACGGTACGCGGCTCTTCCACTGCGAGGGGTCGCCTGACCAGCGGTTGCCGCCGAGGATGACGACGTTCTTCGCGCCGGTGCCGCGCACCGCAGAGAGCAACTGCGCCATTCCGGCGGCGCGGTAACCGTCGACGGTGCAGCCGTTGCGCCAGCAATCCCAAGTGATGTCGTGCGGCTCGTTGTAAAGGTCGAAGATCACGCCGAGGTCGGCCTTGTACGCGTTGGCGACCGAACGCCAGAACGCGGGCGCATGGTCGGCGTCGGCCATCTTGATGATGTCGGTCGACAGCGTCGTGCCGGGCGCGGCCACGTGCAGGTCAAGGATGACGAACAGGCCGTGGTCGTGCAAGCGCTGCACGAAGGCCTTGATCGTGTTGCGATACGCGGTGCCGCCGTACTCCGGCTTCACGCCGTTGATCCCGAGCCAGCAGTCCTCGTTCAGCGGCACGCGAACGACGTTGATCTTCCACGCGACCATCGCGGCGATCGCCGCGTTGTCGACTGGTCCGTCGAAGAACCCCCACCCTTGTTGGCAGGCGTACTCAGTCCCCGACCGGTTCACGCCGTGAAGCGCGATCGTCGTGCCCGCTCCGTCGACGAAGTGATTCCCGCTCACCCGAACGATCGTCGCGGCACCACGCGCCGGCGCCGCGAAGACCAGGCCGGCGGCGAGAAACAACACACAGACCAGCAGTCGGCGCATCGCGCCGAAATTACCGGGTGTGCGTACTTAATCGGGCTCCGCCCGCCTAAGTACGCACACCTAGACGGAGACGCTGCTCAAGTTCCAGGACGGTGAGAGCAAGCTCGGCCAGTTTCGCGTACAGGCACGCCGAAAAGGGCGTAGCCGTACTCGTACACGCAGGCTTTGGTGCCGTGGGTGTACACGCCGGCGGTCCCTGCCGCCAACGAGGTGGTGGCTCCGGTGCCGACAGCACCAAAGCCAAGTACTCCGACAGCGCTCGCACCTGCGACGAGAAATACGACAGCAGGCTTGCTGATTCGCTTCATGGGATCCCCAGTCCATGTGAGTTTTCGCCCGGCGCCTGCGTGATACGGACCGAGCCGATCAGCCGAGGTTGGCTGGTCTATGTCCATGTTATAAGCGACCATCGCGACGCGCCGGGCGGCAAGGTAAGCGTCTACGGGTACGAGTTCCCTTCTACGATTGCATTGGGACAACGTGGGTCCGGCACCGAATTTCGCGCCGGATACCGCGCCGTCCCTCGGTCCCGTAGCTCAGGGGATAGAGCGTCGGTTTCCTAAACCGTGCGTCGCAAGTTCGAATCTTGCCGGGACCGCTCTCCGTCCGGCGCGATCAGGCCGCGGTGACCGGCGGCTCGTCGAGTCCCGACACGGGACAGCGGAGACGTACGACGAGTTCGTCCTCGTCGATCGAATCGACTTGGTCCCACGGCGCGTAGCGCGCCTTGCGCTCCATCCGCTCGAGCAGCATCCGCAGCGGCGCAGGGCCCTTGACGCCGGCGCGGTGGTAGCCGAGGCGCAGGCCGACGTTGCGACGGCCGATCGCGATGCCTTCGACGACCAGTTGGTGTCCGAACCCACCGACGACCGGTCCGCTCTGCACCAACAGCGCGTCGACGACGCGACCGACTTCGACACCGTCGACATCGACGACGCGCATCCGCAGGAGGTCACTCAGCAGCATGGTCGTTCCCGGGGATGTGACCGATGAAGTGGTCGCGCACCCAGCGTTCGCTGGCTTCGCTCGTGAGTTCGCGGGCGTCCTTCGCCACGCGCACGTGATTGCCGATCGATTGCACGGCGCCGAGCGCGATCACCCCGTCGCCGTCGCCCAACTCCGTGCGCATGCGCTGCAGCCAACGGCCGAAACGGCGCGCCCCGAGCCGGTGCGCGAGCCCGCCCGCACCCGACCACAGACCGGTGACCGCGAGCGTTCCGTCGTCGAGTCGCTCGAGGATCACGTCGTCGACGTTCCCGGCGAAGCGATCCTCGCGGTCGAGGATCTGTCGATCGAGGAGTTTGAGGGCCGCCCACATCCGGCGCGCTTCGGCCATCACGCGCCGGCCTTTGTGATGATCATGAGCGGGATCGTCGCCACCGCTACGACGACGAGGATCACGAGGTACGCGAACCCGAACGTGTTGGCGAGACGTCCGTTGCGCTTCTCGCCCATGTAGTCGGGATCGTTGGCTATCACGAGAATCGGGAAGTAGGTCAGCGGCAACGCGGCGGCGGAAAGCACGATCGAGTACTCGGTCACCTTGATCGGGTCGACGCCGCTGATGCCGATGAGCACCGCGAAAATGAGCGTCCCCAGCACGAGCGCGTGGAAGCGGGCCGCGTCGCGAGGCTTCACGAACTTGCCCCACTGCCAACCGAGGTACTGCGCGACGGTGTAGCCCGCCGACAGCGCGGTTTCGAGCGCGGCGCCGAACGTCGCCGCGAAGATGCCGACGAGCAGAATGGCGAGGCCGATCTTGCCCATCACGAACGCCGTCGGCAGCGCGACTTGCGACAGCGCGTCGACGGAAATCCCCCGCGGCGCGAGCGCCAAACTCGCGCCCGCCATCAACGCCAACGACAACAACCCGCCGAGCGGAAACCCGATGAACACGTTGGCGCGGTTCGTGGCGAGGTCTGAGTCGGACCACTTCTCTTCGACGGCGCCTGACGAGAAGAAGAACACCTCGTAGGGCGTCATGGCAGCGCCGAACAGCGCGATGCCGTAGTACGCGTACGTGAACGGCGTCTCCTCACTCGAGATGTGCGGATGCGTTGCCTGGTGCAAGAGGTTGTTCCAGTCAGGGCCGATCTTCACGACGGTGACGGCCACGACGATCAGCGCGAGACCGAGCAGACCGAACACCTTCTCCATCATTCCGAACGGCAGCCGCCAGATCACGACCCACACGAGGAACGCGGTAAACGGGATCAGCAACAGATAGTTGACGCTCGTCACGAGCGACAGCGCGAGGGCAACGCCCGCGACTTCCGCGGTCAGCGTCAGCATGTTGATGAAGAACGACGCCGCCAGGTTGACGAGCGCGGGACCGGGGCCGAGGCGCTCGCGCACGAGGTCGAACACCGCGCGACCCGACTCGGCCGCGACGCGGCCGCTCATCTCGGCGTAGACGCAGATTCCGATGACGCCGACGATCACAACCCACGCCAAGTTCATGTGGAAGCGCGCGCCGGTCTCCGCGTTGGCGACGAGGTCGCCGATGTCGACGAAACCACCGATAGCCGTCAGGATGCCGAGCGCGACGGCGAAGACCTTCTTCACGATTTGTGCTCGTCGATGAAGGCGCTCAAGCGCTTGAAGTCCTTGCGCAGCGGCCGCGCCGTCTTCGTTGCGTCTGCGAGCTCGCCGCGGCGCAGCGACACGCGCAGATCGGCCAGATGCGTGACGGCGTCAGCGATGAGATTGTCGAGTCGCGTCCGCAACTTGTCGGCGCGCCCGTCGGGCGGCTGAATCGAGTCGAACGTGCCTTGCAATCCCGACGCCGCGTCCTCCGACTCGGACGCCACCGTCGCGATGTAGGGACCGAACGAGTTGCCCTTGGACGCGGTGCGCGCTGCCATGCGCGCCGTCTGCACCGCAGACACCACGCCTTCAGCGGTCGTGACCGCCTTGCCCTCGTACTTCCCGTACGTGCGCGCCGGGCCGACGGGGTGCGACACACATCCCGCGCAGCACGCCGCTAACACTGCAGCCGCGGCGCGCGTGCGTCGGTTCACGCCAACGTCTTTCCCGCTGGAGTGGCCATTTAAGACGTAACCCGCGCGATCCGGACGCATTTCTTGTTGGGCGGCCGCCTCAGAACATCCCGCTCGCAGCCCTTCCGGGTCCGCTCGTGCGGGCGTAATGTCGGGTTTGCGGGCGACGATCGGTGTTCTGCCCGAGGGGGGAACATATGCATCGTTCGGCGAGTCGAGTAGTCACGGTCGTCGTCGCGGCGGTCGTGATGGTGATGTGGAGCGCGGGTGCCGCCTTCGCGGTCCCCACGTGGAAAGTGCAGGCCACACCGTTGCCCGGCGGTGCGGCCGGGGGTTTGTTCGGTGACGTGTCGTGCGTGTCGGCGACGCTGTGCACCGCCGTCGGAAGGTCGGTGGACAGTTCCGGCAGGGCGACGCCGCTGGCGGAGCGATGGGACGGCACGAGCTGGACCGTGCAATCGGTATCGGATCCGACGGGCGACGTCGCCGATCCGATCCTGTCGGCGGTGTCGTGCACGTCGGCCAGTGCGTGCATGGCCGTCGGGTGGGGCAACGGGGGTTCCGCGCTCATCCCGTTCTCCGAACGCTGGAGCGGCACGACCTGGTCGATCGTCTCGATGCCCACGCCGAACGTCAACGGCAGCGCCCAACTGCGCGACATCTCGTGCGTGAGCGCCACCGTCTGCTTCGCGGTGGGTGCGTACTACGACGGCAGTAAATTCCGGCC
>JBEEFR010000153.1:0-20469 GCA_041166285.1 Actinomycetota bacterium
TCTGATGCGGGCCCCGGTCGACACCGATACCTACGACGAGTTCGGCTACCTCGCCGGCATCGCCGAAGAGGAAGGTGTCGACCCGGGCTCGCTGCTCGGTTGTACGCGCGTCGAAGTCGTCCTCGACGACGACACGATGATCAGCGCCATCAAGTGGGGGACGGACGCGCCGCAGTACGTGTTCCTGCACGGCGGCGGCCAGAACGCGCACACGTGGGACACGCTGCTGGTGAACCTCGGTACGCCGGCGTTGTGCCTAGACCTGCTGGGTCACGGTCGCAGCGATCGCCGCGCCGATCGCGACTACGGACCGTGGGCGAACGCCGCCGCTGCCGCCGAGGTACTCGACGAGCTCGGCGTGGCACCGACGACGCTCGTCGGCATGTCGCTCGGCGGCGCCAGCGCGATCCGTCTCAGCGCGCAGCGCCCAGAGCTTTTCCACCACAACGTCATCATCGATGTGTCGCCGAACGTCAGCAAAGAAGGCCGCACCATGACACCCGAGCAACGCGGCTCGGTGGCCTTGATCGGCGGCCCGCCGACATACGAGTCCTTCGACGCCATGGCCGACGCCACCATCGCGATGTCGCCGCTGCGCACGCCCGAGGCAGTGCGGCGCGGCGTGCGTCACAACTCCGTGCGCCTCGACGACGGCAAGTGGATGTGGCGCTACGACTTGTTCCCGCGCGAGGAGTCGGCGCCGATGCCCGAGCGCAACTGGACCGACTTCCAGTCGCTGTGGGACGACGTTGCATCGCTGAAGCAACCGACGATGGTGGTCAAAGGCGGCGAGTCGGTTTATGTGCTGCCCGAAGACCTCGACGAGTACCGCGAGAAGCTGCCCGGCGTGCGCATCGAAGTCGTGCCCGGCGCGGGCCACGCGGTGCAAAGCGATCAACCAAAGGCGTTGCGCGACTTGCTGACAGACTTCACGTCGTGACTGTTTCGTTGAAGCCGGGCGCGCGTTACGCGTCCACCGTTTGCTCGACCGAAGTCGTCGTCGTGAAGGGAAGCGGCGACATCGACCTGCGTTGCGGCGGTGCGCCGATGAACCCCATCGACGACGGCCACGGCGACGGGACGGGTGTCGCCGAGCCGTTCAACGAAGGCACCCTCGTCGGCAAGCGCTACACGAACGACGACGAGTCCGTCGAGTTTCTCTGCACGAAAGCCGGCGACGGGTCGCTGTCGATCGGCGACACCGCGCTGTTCGTGAAGGGCGCCAAGCCCTTGCCGTCCTCCGACTAAGCCAGGCGCGCGTGCACGTCGGGATGATCCTCGAGATGGCGAGCGACTCGCTCGGCGACCGCATCGCTCTCGACGGCCGCGAACCGATGACGTACGCGGAACTCGCCACGCGGGCGCGCCGCGTCGCCACGTACCTCGCGAAGCATCCGTGCGAGAACGTCGTGCTCGTCGATCTCAACTCGCCGGCAGTCCCCATCACGCTGTTCGGTGCCGCGATCGCCGGCAAGCCCTTCGCGCCCGTGAACTACCGACTGGCCGATGACCGGCTGCGCGCAATCATCAAGCGAACCACGCCGTGCCTGGTGATCGGCGGGACTGGCGTGAGTGAGCGCATCGGTGATATCGGAGGAGTCGAGTACATCGATCGCGACGTGCTGCTCGCAATTGGAACCGACGAGTCGATCCCGGAAACCGACGGTTGGAGCTGCGACGCCGACGCCACTGCAGTGCTGCTTTTCACCAGCGGAACGACCGGCGACCCGAAGGCCGCCGTGCTTCGGCATCGCAACCTCGCGGCGTATCTCGTCTCGTCGCTCGAGTTCGGATCGGCGGGTGACGACGAGGCGACGATCGTGAGCGTCCCGCCGTATCACATCGCTTCGGTGTCCTCGGTGCTGTCGACGACGTATGTCGGGCGCCGCGTGGTGCAGCTCGCGTCCTTCGACCCGCAGCACTGGGTCGACAACGTGCGCCGCTACAGCGTGACCCACGCGATGGTCGTGCCGACGATGTTGAATCGCATCCTCGACGTGATCGACGCGGACGGCGCTGGTCTGCCGTCGCTGCGGTCGCTGGCGTACGGCGGCGGGCCGATGCCGATGGCGGTGGTCGAGCGTGCCATCACGCTGCTTCCCGGCGTCGACCTCGTGAACGCGTACGGGCTCACCGAGACGAGCTCGACAATTTCCGTGCTCGGCCCCGACGACCACCTGCTCGCTTTCTATTCCGACGAGCCGCACGTGCGGGCGCGCCTCGGCTCGGTCGGCCAGCCGCTCCCCGGCGTTGAAGTGGAGATCCGCGACGGCGTAATCTTCGTGCGCGGAGACCAGGTGTCGGGCGAGTACGTCGGCGCGGGCGACGGTCTCGACGACGGCTGGTTCAACACCCGCGACGCCGGCTACCTCGACGACGACGGCTACTTGTTCGTGCAAGGTCGCGTCGACGATGTCATCGTGCGCGGCGGCGAGAACCTGTCACCCGGCGAGATCGAAGCGGTCCTGCTCGAGCACCCGGCGGTAGACGCCGCCGCCGTCGTCGGCATTCCCGACGTCGAGTGGGGCGAGCGCGTCGTCGCCGTCGTCGTGCGCTGCGACGACTGCACCGAAGAGGAATTGCGCGCCCACGTGCGCGCCGCGCTCCGGAGCGCGTCGACACCCGAGCGCATTGCATTCCGCGACGAGTTGCCGTTCAACGAGACCGGCAAGCTGCTGCGCCGCGTGCTGCGCGAGGAACTCGCGGCCGAGTTCGCCGACTGACCATGCGTCACCTGACACCCGACGAAGCCGCCGCTGAGCTGCGGCCGTTCGACACGCTTTGCATCCCCTTGGGCCCGGGACAGCCGCCGCGCTTCCTCGAAGCCCTTGGTCGACGCACCGACTGGCAGGAGCTGCGCATCATCGGCTCGCTCTTGACCGTGCTGTCCGACGTGTTCACGCACCCGAACGTGCACTACCTCAGCGGGTTCTACGGGCCGCTCGAACGGATGCTGCGCGACAGCGGCGCCAACATCAGCTTCACGCCGTCGGACTTTCGCCGCGGGATCCAACTGATCGCGACGGCGAAACCGCGCGTCCTGGCGACGGCCGCGGCGCCCCCGGACGCCGACGGGTTCTGCAGCTTGTCGCTGCACGCCGGCGCAACCGTCGCCGAACTGCACGCCGCGGCCGCGGAACCCGATCGGCTCGTGATCGTGGAAGCCTCCGAGTCGTTCCCGCGGACGTACGGATCGTCGATCGCGGACCACCGCCTGCACGTCGACGAGATCGACGTCCTCGTGTCGAGCGACGCGACGCCCGTCGAGATCGACGATGTTCCCGCGACCGACGTCGACCGCGCCATCGGCGAACACGTGCGCGGTTTCGTGCCCGACGGTGCGACGTTGCAGACCGGGATCGGATCGATCCCGTCAGCGGTCGCAGGCCTGCTTGCCGACGGAGACGGCGGCGACTACGGCATCCATTCGGAGATGTTCACGACCGGCCTGATGCGGCTGCACCAGTCAGGCAAGGTCACCAACCGGAAAGGTCACTGGGACGGCGTGTCGGTGGCGACGTTCGCCGCGGGCACGCGCGAGTTGTACGAGTGGCTCGACGAGAACCACGACGTCGCGTTCCTTCCCGTCGATCTCGTCAACTCGCCCGAAACGATCGCCCGTAACCGCCGGTGCGTGACGATCAACGGCGCGCTCTCGGTCGATATCCACGGACAGGTGGTCGCCGACACCATCGCCGGCGCGCAGTACTCGGGCATCGGCGGGCATGAGGACTTTGTCTCCGCGCCCGCGCTCTCGCTCGACGCGCGGTCGCTGCTGTGCCTTCCGTCGACGATCACCGTCGCCGGCGAGCTGCGGTCGCGCATCGTGGCATCGTTCCCTGCCGGCACGGTGATCACGACGCCGCGTCATCAGACCGAGGTCATCGTCACCGAATTCGGCGCGGCCGAGCTGCAAGGCCTGACGGTGCATCAGCGCGGCGAGGCCCTCGCGGCGATCGCGCACCCGTCGTTCCGCGATGAACTGCTCGAGGCCGCCGAGCGCGCCAGCGGCGGGCGATCAGTCCTGTGACGGAATCAGTCAGCCAACTCGCTCGGCGTCACGATCGACACGAGTTCGGCTTCGCCAGGGCGTAAGTCCTCCCACGACTCCGCGTCCCACCGCAGCGTCGCCAGGGCGCCCGTCGGAAACTTCTCGTCGGTCTGGGCCAACTCGGCGATGCACGGGTTGTGGCCGATGATCAGCACCGTCGTGCACTCGTTGTCGAGGGCGTGCACGAGCGTGATCACGTCGGCGACGTCGGCGCCGTACAACTCGTCGAGCATGCGGATGATCGGCGTGCCCAGCGAATGGGCGATCTGTGCCAGCGTCTCCTGCGCCCGCCGCGCCGAGGAACACAGCACGACGTCGGGGCGCAGGTTCTGTTCGGCGATGTAGCGCGCCAGCCGTTTGCCGTCGCGCAGCCCGCGCGGCGCCAGCGGACGGTCGTAGTCCGACAGGTCTCCGTCGCTCCAGCTCGACTTCGTGTGGCGCAGGACATACATCGTGCGCGTCGTGGCCATGCGCAAGTTTGGTCGCTCTGATTAGATACCGCCGGTATGGACACCGTCTTCCTGACCGACCGCATGGAAGTGACGCGACCGATGGCGTCGCCCGCCTCGACGATCTTCGACATCGTGCGCAGTCCCGCCGGCCACGTCGCCATTGACGCGTCGGGCATGTTGCAGGACTTCACCGGCGAGCCCGCCGAGAAGGTGGGCGACACGTTCGTCGTGCACATGGACCGCGAGTCGCTCAACGATTTCCCGCTCGGCAAGTACGACGTGACGGTGCGCTTCATCACGTTCGAGAAGGACAAGGAGATCGCCTGGGATCTCGGCGACAACGCGCTGGGGTTGAAGCACTACTACGGCTATCGCTTCGAGCCGATGGACGACGGCGGCACGATGGTCACGTCGTTCTACGACTGGTCGCTGGTGCCCGACGACTGGAAAGAACGCTTCCCGATCATCCCCGACTCCGCGCTGCGCGCCACGCTCGGCATCTTGGAACGGACAGCGCGCAAGGGCTTGTAGTGGCCGAAGAGCAGATCCAAGCCGACAAGATCGACCTTGTCGCGCTTGGCGCGTGGATGGACACCCAGGATCTCGGGGCGGGACATCCGATCGAGGACCTGACACCGCTCGCCGGTGGCACGCAGAACGTCATGGTGAAGTTCCATCGCGGCGGGCGCAGCTTCGTGTTCCGCCGCGGTCCGTGGCACCTGCGCCCCCGCAGCAACGACCAGATCCGCCAAGAGATGCGCGTGCTCGGCGCACTCGCCAGCACCGACGTTCCTCATCCGGGTCTCATCGCCGGCTGTCCTGACGAAGGAGTGCTCGGCGACGGCGTGTTCTATCTGATGGAGCCCGTCGACGGCTTCAACCCGAGCGTCGAGTTGCCGGCGCTGCACGCGGGCTCGGCGGAGGTTCGTCATGCGATGGGCTTGTCGGCGGCCGACGCCATCGCCGCGCTCGGTGCCGTCGACTACGTCGCCGTCGGGCTTGGCGATGTCGGTCACCCCGATGGCTTCCTCGAGCGACAGGTCCCGCGCTGGTTGTCCGAGCTTGATGGCTACGCGAAGCACGAGGGCTATCCCGGTCCGGACATCCCCGGACTAGACGACGTCGCCAAGTGGCTCGAGGCCAACCTGCCGGCGTCGTCGTACAAGCCCGGCATCTCGCACGGCGACTACCACTTGTCGAATCTGATGTTCCGGTTCGACTCGCCCGACGTCGCCGCCATCGTCGACTGGGAGATGTCGACCATCGGCGACCCGCTGCTCGACCTCGGTTGGTTGCTGGCGACGTGGCCCGCGCCCGGGCAGTTCGGCATCGGCGGCAACCTCGGCGAAGGGCTGCCGACACCCGCGGAACTCGTGGCGCGTTACGGCGAACGTTCCGAGCGCGACCTGTCGGCGGTCGGTTGGTACGAAGTGATGGCGTGCTTCAAGCTCGGCATCGTGCTCGAGGGCACGCACGCGCGGGCGTTCGCCGGCAAGGCGCCGCGGTCGATCGGCGACATGTTGCACGCGACGACGCTGGGCCTGTTCGCCCGCGCCGTGGAACGCATCCGCGCCGCATGAACCTGCCCGTCGGCGACCGCCACGTCCTTCACTACGAAGAGCACGGCAATCCCGACGGCGTGCCCGCGGTCATCCTCCACGGTGGCCCGGGATCGGGGATGTCGCCGACGTACCGGACGTTCTTCGACGAGTCGCGGTTTCGGATCATCGAGTTCGACCAGCGCAACTGCGGGGGATCGACGCCGCATGCGTCTGACCCGTCGGTCAGCCTGGAAACGAACACCACCGGCAACCTGTTGCAAGACATCGAGGCATTGCGCGCCCACCTCGGGATTGATCGCTGGGTCGTCTTCGGTGTGTCGTGGGGATCGACGCTCGGCATCGCGTACGCGGAGACGTGCCCCGAGCGCGTCATCGCTCTGGTCGTCGCCGGGATCGCACTTGGGCGCCAGAGCGAGATCACGTGGCTCTACGAAACGATCGCCCCGCTGTTCCCGGTCGAATACGCGCGGTTGGTCGAAGGCATCGACGGCGATGTCGTCGCCGCGTACCGCGACAAGGTGAACGACCCCGACCCCGCGGTGCGCGCCGAGTTCGCCCGTCGGTGGACGGAGTGGGACTGGATGACGTCGTCGGTCACGCCGACGGCGCTCAGCGGTCGATGGTTGGAGCCCGACTTTCAGTTGGCGCGCACGCGTATCTGCACTCACTACTTCAGCGGCGACTTCATGGGCGCGGGCGCGCAGCTCGTCCGTCCGCACCACCTGGCGCGGCTCAACGAGTGCGACGGCGTCATCCTCAACGGCCGCCTCGACCTCCAGTGCCCGCTCGCGGGTGCGGTCGAACTCAAGCAGTTATGGCCGCGCGCCGATCTCGTCATCGTCGACGGTGCCGGTCACTCGCCGGGCGATGGTGGCATGCCCGCGGCGATCACCGCGGCGCTCAACCGATGGAGTTGAGGCGCGGGATGACCTCCGCGCCGAGGCGCTCGACGTAGGCGACCGGGTCGCCGGTCGGCGCGAAGTCGACGAGTGACACGCCGAGTGCGGCGTACTGCTCCATGTGGTCGAAGAACTTGTCGCCGAACGGGTCGCCTACGTACAACGCCGTCTTCTTCACCGACGCCGGGTCGCGGCCCTCGGCTTCGCAGTGCGCGTTCAGCACGTCGATCTTGCGCGCCGTCTCGGCCACGTCGAAGGCGAACAGGTTGCACGCGTCGGCGTAGCGCGCGACGAACTTCAACGTCTTCTTCTCGCCGCCGCCGCCGATGAGGATGGGCGGACGCGGCGCGCTGATTGGTCGCGGCTCGCACAGCGTCTCTTCGAGTTCGTAGTGCTTGCCCTTGAACGGCCCGTTGTCGTCGCTCCACATCTGGATGCAGATTTGCAGCGCCTCTTCGAGTCGCTCGAACCGTTCGGCGAGGGGCGGGAACGGCACGCCGAGCGCGAGGTGCTCGCGCTCGTACCAGGCGGCGCCGATGCCGAGTTGCCCCCGCCCACCCGACAGCACGTCGAGGGTGGCGACGGTTTTCGCCAGCAGCCCGGGGTGGCGATACGTAACGCCGGTGACGAGCAGGCTCAACCGCATCGTGTTCGTGATCCCGGCGACGAAGCCGAGCGCGGTGTAGCCCTCGAGCATCGGATCGGTCCGCGGGGCGAGGTGCTCCATCTGGAACCAGTGGTCCATGAACGTGAAACTGGCGACGCCCACCTCCTCGGCGGTACGCGCCGTGGCGGCGACGGTCGATGCGATCGACTGCGGCGCGTCGGGGAAGTCGAACCGGATTTGATGGATGCCAACTTGCATGTGTGCGAGCGTAAGCGCGTGACCAACGACTGGGATTCGGCGGCGGCGGTTTACGAGGATCAGTTCGAGAAGATCACCAGCACGACCGTCAGTCGCCTGATCGATTGGCTGGATCCCGTGGGTGGCCTCACGTTTGCCGATGTCGCGTGCGGTCCCGGGATCGTCACGATGTCGCTCGCGGCGCGCGGTGCCGCAGTGCGCGCGTCCGACTTCAGCCCGGAGATGGTGAAGCGCGCACAGGCCCGCGCCGAGGAGCTCGGTTTCGGCACGCTCGTGACCGTCGAGGTGGCCGATGCCGCGGCGTTGCCGCTGGCGGACGGCTCCGTCGACGGCGCCGTGTCGAACTTCGGCGTGATCTTCTGCCCGGACATCGACGGCGCCCTCGCGGAGTTGGCGCGCGTGACGCGCGTAGAAGGGCGCCTCGCGGTGACGGCGTGGACGACCGAGGCCACAAACGGATGGACCACATTGCTGGGCCATGACTACGCCGACGAACTCGGGTTCAGCGTCGCGCCGCGTCCCATGTACCGGTGGTCCACCGCCGACGAGCTGCGCGCCGCTCTCGGCCGGGCCGGGTGGCGCGACGTCGACGTCGAGACAATCGACTTCGCGCCAAACGTGTACGCGCCCGACGACATCGGCGAGGCGCTCGCCACCCCCGCCACCCGGGCCGCCCTCGCGTCGCTCACTGCCGCGGAAGTCGACGCGTTGCGGGCATACCTCGTCGCCCGCTCGCACGCGCTGTTCGGCGGCGACCCGGTGCCGCTACCGCGGCAGGCCTGGTTCGCACGCGGAATCTCGTCTCCTTGACGGTGTAGATCTCAAGAAGTTGTGATGTCTGCCGATCGGAGCGGCGTGAACGCCCTCTTGAGCCTTGTTGCCGCGATGCTGCTCGTCCTCGTACTGACGTACGGGAGTGCGCTCTACTGGGTGCACGTCGTGCGCCCGGCTCCCTTGCGCCGCCGCTAGTTCGTTAGCGTCGGGCGCTGTGCCCGGTCGCCTTCAAGTCACGCGTGCCGCGGCATCGAACGTACGCGGACGCGCCGGCTTCGTCGCCCGCGAACTGCTCGGAAGACCGACCACCCACGTGTACCGCCTGCGCAGTGCGCCCTACCGCGCCGCCATCCGCCACCCCGTATTCGACATGTGGGTGCTCGACGAGATCTTCCGCAACCGCGCCTACGCCATCCCCGACGCGGTAGCCACGCGCCTGCGCGCCCTCGACGAGCCCGTGCGCGTCCTCGACCTGGGCGGCCACGTGGGTCTGTTCGGGCTGTGGTTCCGCGCCACCTTTCCGGACGCGCAGATCACGTCGTACGAGCCCGATCCGGAGAACGCGGCGACGCTGCGCCTGTGCGTCGACGCGAACGGCCTTGGCGACAAGTGGCGCGTCGTCGAAGCCGCGGCGTCCACCGCCGACGGCGAGGCGAGCTTCATCAGCGACGGCGCGCTGTCGCAGCTGGGCGTGGGGGTGGAGTCGCTGCGCGACGAGCACGCGGTGCTCGCCAAGATCTTTCCGTTTCTCGAAGGCAAGCGCCTGCTCACGCCGAAGCAAGTCACGGTCCGCACCGAAGACGTGCTTCCGGCGATGGCGGAGTGCGACTTCCTCAAGCTCGATATTCAAGGAGGCGAGTGGCCGTTGCTCGCCGATGCGCGGTTCGACGCGGTGTCGGCGGCGGCGCTCGTGCTCGAGATGCACCCGCGGGCAGCGTCGATGGCTGACCCGTTGGCGTGGGTGTCGAAGCGCCTCACGCGTCTCGGCTACAACCTGATCGTGCTGCCGGCGCACGGCGGCGAACGAGTGATCTGGGGGTCTCGATCATGAATATCGAACGCGTCGGCGACTTCACCACGACGTGGGGAGAGAGCCTCGTGTGGGACGAGGGTCGCGCGCGGCTGTACTTCGTCGACACGCTCGGCAATTCCATCCACTGGCTCGAAGACGGAAGCGATCAACGGCAAACGTGGGAGACGCCGCAGATGCCGTCGGGCATGGTCGCCAGCGAAGACGGCCGACTCGTCGTCACCTTCGACGACGGTCTTTACATTGTGGACGTCGACGCGGGCACGTCCGAGCTGCTGGCGCCGTATCCCGAACGCATCGGCGGTCGCTGCAACGACATGGTCGCCGACTTCGAAGGCAACCTCATCACCGGCAAGCTCAACCTCGGTCCCGCCGAGGGGTCGTCGTGGTGGTACCAACCATCGAGTGACACGTGGAAACTGCTCGACGACGACATCGCCAACACGAACGGACCGACCGTCGCGGTGCTCGACGGCACGATGACGCTGATCATCGGCGACAGCTCTGCGCACTACTACGCCTACGACTACGAACCGTCGACGGGATCGGTGGGTCCGCGCCGGGTGTTCGGTGACGTGACGGACATGGGCCCCGACGGCACCAACGGCGTGCCTGACGGCGCGACCCTCGACGCCGAAGGCGGGCTGTGGTGCGCGCTGCCGCGCAGCAGCCGACTGGTGCGCTTTACGACGAAGGGACTCGACGGTCGGATCGACCTGCCGTTCGAGAACCCGACCGACGTCACGTTCGCCGGCGCCGACCTCGACCGCCTTTACGTGACCGCGATCAACGAAGGGCTCTACGTCGTCGACGGCATAGGTCGCGGTCGCGTCGAACCGCGCGCCAAGCTCGCCTGACGCGGCACCGTCAACGGCGCCAGAACAACAAGTGCGTCACACCGCTGGCGCTCGGCACGGACTCGAGGTGGAACCGGTCGAGCAGCTCGTCGGGCGAGTCCCACAGTCGCTCTCCGCGCCCGATCTCGATCGGCGAAACGGCGACGTGCATCGTGTCGACGAGGTCGGCGTCGAGAAACTGCCGAACCGTGGCGACGCCGCCTCCGATGCGAACGTCGCGGCCCGCGGCGGCGGCCTTCGCTTGCTCTAGTGCCTCCGCGGGTGTCGCATCGATGAAGTGGAACGTGGTGTCGCTCAGAGTGAAGCTCGGTCGGTGATGGTGGGTGAGCACGAACACCGGCGTGTGGAACGGCGGGTCGTCTCCCCACCAACCTGTCCAGTCGAGGTCCTCCCACGGGCCGCGCTGGGGCCCGAACTTGTTGCGCCCCATGATCTCGGCGCCGATGTTCCGCGCGAAGTCGCGCGTGAAGTAGTCGTCGAGGCCTCGGGACCCACCGGGCTCGGTCCGCCCCGGCCAGTTCGCCGTGGCGAACGCCCACGACGCCAGATCCGCGGGAAGGCTGGCGACGCGATCACTGCGAGCTTCGGCGTGGCCGAACGGCGCCTCGAGGCTCTGGCCCTCGCCGGCCCCGAACCCGTCGGACGACAAGAAGAAGTTCTGCACTCGTACCAGTTGCGACATCCCTCGATCCTGTCGCGAACTCCGCGCACGCCGGCAATCGGGGCGTGTCAGGACTCCGCTTCTTCGGCGAGGGCGAGCCACTCTTCTTCGGCGGCGCGCACCTCCGCTTCGGCATTGGCCAGCGCCGTACCGATGCGCGCGAGCTCGGCGTGATCCGTGCCGGCCGACTCGAGTTCGGTGGTGAGCCGATCGCGCACGCGCTGGGCGGCGGCGATCGCCTTCTCGGCGTCGCGCATCAGGCGGTGCAGCGTGCTCGGTGACCGGCGCGCCGGCGCGTCCTTCACGCGTGAGTCGCCCTTTGGCGCGGCGGCGCCCGCGGTAACGCGCCGCCACGTCGCCTCCCACTCGGCGTAACCGCCGGGCACGCGCCCGATGTGACCGGCGCCGTCCATCACGAGCGCGTCCTCGACGGTGCGCTCCATGAAGGCCCGGTCGTGGCTCACGACGATCAGCGCACCGGGCCAGTCCTCGAGAAACTCCTCGAGCACGCGCAGCGTGTCGAGATCGAGATCGTTCGTGGGTTCGTCGAGCAGCAGCACGTTCGGCTTCTGTGCCAGCACGAGCAGCAGCTGGAGACGCCGCCGCTCGCCGCCTGACAGTGTGCCGATGGGAGCCCACTGCGCGTCGCCGTCGAACCAGAACCGCTCCAGCAACGCCCCGTCGGTCCAGTCGGTGGCGCGCGTGGGACCGGCAACGGCGTCCCGCACGCGCTGCGCAGGATCGAGTTCGACCCCGACCTGGTCGTAGTAGCCGAGCCGCACCGTCGGGCCGCGCTCGATAGTGCCGGCGGTGGGGGCGCGGCGTCCCGCGATGATGTCGAGCAGCGTCGACTTTCCCGCGCCGTTCGGCCCAACGAGCCCGAGGCGCTCGCGCGGGTCCAGCATGTAGTCAAGCCCTGAGAACAGCGGGGCCGCGTCGTCGTAGTGGTGACCGACGCCTTCGAGTTCGATCACCTTGTCCCCGAGGCGCGGCGTGCCCATGTGCATATTGAGTTCGTCGGCGCGCGCCGCGGCCTGTGCGCGGCCCTCGACGATCGCGGTCGCGGCGGCGATACGCGCCCGCGGCTTGCGCGTGCGCGCCGGCGCGCCGCGCCGCAGCCACGCCAGCTCCTTGCGCGCCAGGTTCCGGCGAGTCGTCTCTGCCGTCGCCGCCTGCTCTTCGCGAATCTGCTTGGCTTCGAGGTATCCGGCGTACCCGCCGTCGTGCACGAATCCCGTGCCGCGGTCGAGTTCGAGAATGCGGGTCGTGACCCGGTCCAGGACATGGCGGTCGTGTGTGACGAGCAGCAGACCGCCGCGATACGCGGCGAGCCGCTCCTCCAACCACGCGATCGCTGCAACGTCGAGATGGTTGGTCGGTTCGTCGAGCACCAGCAAGTCCGACTCGTCGACGAGCACGCGCGCCAGCGCCGTGCGCTTTGCCTGACCGCCCGACAGCTGCGACACCGGAGCGTCGAGCAGCGGGGTCATTCCCAGCCGATCGAGCACCGCTTCGCCTTCCCAGGCGCGCCCGACCGCCTCGCGGACAGTCCCGTCGGGCAGGATCGGCCGCTGGTCGAGATAGGCGATCCGGACATCGCGGCCGCGTCGGACCGCGCCCGCTTCGGGCTCGGCGGCACCCGTCAGGACGTTCAACAACGTCGACTTGCCGCATCCGTTCAATCCGACGACGCCGATGCGGTCGCCCGTCGCCACCGTCACCGATAGATCGCGGAACAACGGCCGCCCCGGACGGCTCATGGTGACACCGGCGGCGTCTACGAGAATCACCCGTGCACTTTGCACTACTAGCGCGATAACCGTGCACTCTCTACCGTTGGTCACCTAGTGACGGATTTGCAGCACGCACCTCCATTGCCCGAGGGCCCGGTAACGATCATGTTCACCGATATCGAGGGCTCGACCGCGCTCCGAACCTCGTTGGGCGATAGCGGCGCCGACGACCTGTTCGCGTCGCACGACGAGCTGATCCGCAAGCAGATCGCCGATCATCAGGGCTACGACCAGCACGCCGCACTGGGCGACGGATTCCTCGCGGTGTTCGTGTCCACGAAGCGTGCGCTGACGTGTGCAGTGGCGATTCAGCGCGCGTTCGACGAGTTCAACCGCCAGCGTTCCGGGCCGCCGCTGCGGGTCCGCATCGGACTCAACACCGGCGAAGTCACGCAGACGGGCGGGCAGGTATCGGGCGAGACCGTGCACGCGGCGTCGCGGGTATGCAGCGCGGCCGACGGCGGCCAGGTGTTCGTCTCCGACGTCACGCGGCAACTCGCGGGCACGCTGCCCGACGTCAGTTACCGCGACACCGGCGAGCACGCCCTCAAGGGCTTCCCGGAGCCGTGGCGGCTGTGGGAAGTGGTGTGGGTCCGCGAAACGTCGCCGAAAGCGCCGCCGTTCGTCGGGCGCGAGGACCAGCTGCGCGTCCTGCGCGACCGCCTCAGCGCGGCGCTCGACGGCCGCGGTTCGGTCGTGCTCGTCGGCGGCGAGCCGGGCGTCGGCAAGACGGCGCTCGTCAAGCAGCTCATCTCCGAAGCCGAGCGACGGGGTGCGCTCAGCGTGTTCGGCCGCTGCTACGAGTCCGAGGGAACGGTCGCGTACGCGCCGTTCGTCGAGATGCTCGAACAGGCGCTGTCGGTCATGCCCGCCGACGTCGTGATGGAAGACATGGGCGACTCGGCGCCGGAGGTGGCGCGGATGGTTCCGGAACTGCGTCGCCGGTTCCCCGACATCGCTGAGCCACTCGACATCCCGCCCGACCAGCAGCGGCGGTACTTCTTCAACGCTGTGGCCGACTTCATCGCGCGCGGCGCGAAGCGCTTCCCGCTGGTGATGGTCATCGACGACGTGCACTGGGCTGACGAGTCCACGTTGTTGTTGATCGAGCACATCGCGGCGCGCATCCCGCAGGAACGCATCTTTGCCATCGGCACCTATCGCGACGTCGAGCTCGAAGTGTCGCGACCGCTCGCCGCGAGCCTCGAACGCATGGTCCGGGCCCAGATCGTCGAGCGTCTCCACGTGTCGCGGTTCGACGCGTCCGGTGTGGCCAACGTCCTCGCGGCGCTCTCGGGTCGCACGCCGCCGCAGGCGATCGTCGACGCCGTGTATTCCGAAACCGAAGGCAACCCGTTCTTCGTCGGCGAGGTGTACCGGCATTTCGTCGAAGAGGGACGCGTCTTCGACGCCAACGGTGAGTTCCGCACCGATCTGAAGATCTCGGAACTCGAAGTCCCCGAAAGCGTGCGACTCGTCGTCGGCCGTCGTCTCGAACGACTCGGTCCGGACGCACACAAGGCGCTCGCGGCGGCTGCGGTCATCGGGCGCGCCTTCTCGTTCCGGCTCCTCGAAATCATCAGCGATCTCCAGGTCGACGACTTGGTCGACGTCGTCGACGAAGCCGAGGCGGCGCAGGTCCTCGTTTCGGAAGAGCGCGACGGCGAAGTCGTGTTCTCCTTCGCCCACGAGTTGATCCGCCAGACGTTGCTGTCGAGCCTTTCGGTGTTGCGCCGCCAGCGATTGCACCTGCGAGTCGCCGACGCCATCGAGAAACTCGATGAGGACGCGGTTGTCACGCGCTCGCAGGAGATCGCCGATCACCTCATGAAGGCGGGGGCTTCGGCCGACCGCGGTCGTCTCATCGAGCGGCTTACGACCGCCTCCGAGCGCGCCATGGCCGGCGCGGCATTCGAGACTGTGCTGCGGCTCACCGACGACGCACTGGCGCTGCTCGACGAGCACGACCACGCCAAGCTCGGCGCGCTGTGGGAGCTGCGCGGCCAAGCGCTCCGCGCCCTTGGTCGGTTCGAGGCGTGCGTCGACGCGTGGAACCGGTCCGTCGACCACTACATCGCCGACGGCGAAGTGAACGACGCCGCGCGCGTGTTCTGGACGATGGGTGTCTCGCAGATCTGGCTCGGGCAAATGACCGAAGCGTTCGTGACGTGCAACCGCGCCCTCGAAGTCGTCGGCGACATCAAGACGCCGGAGCGACTTCTCGTCAGCTCTGGTTACGGCGGCTTGCTTTCGTTCCTCGACTACGACCAAGCCGTCGCGGGCATCGACGCCGCGATCGCGGCGGTCGGTGATGGGGCCGACGATCGCAGCCTCGGGATCGCGATGTGGTCGCGCTGCATCGCACAATGGAACTGGGCGCAACTCCCGGAGGCGGAGGCGGACAGTAAGGCTGCTGTCGAGTTGTTGCGCCGCACGACTGACGCGTGGGGCCTAGCCGACGCCTTGTGCTGGACGGCGTGGCCGCTCATCTGGAGCGGCAAGGTCGCGGAAGGACTCGCCTACGCCGAGGAAGGCATCGAGTTGGCGGCGCGCGTGGGTCACATCGGGACCCAGGCGCTTGCGATGCGCTCACGCGCACTCGCCCGCGCGACACAGCACCTCGACCTCGACGAGCTCGAACGCGTCGCGCTTGAGGAAAACGAAATGCTGACCGGGGTGAACTCACCGTGGGTGGCGTTGAGCCACGCGTGGTTGTCGACGATTTACACGTGGCGCGGCCGCATCGACGACGCACTCTTCGAGGCGGCGAAGTGCCGAGAGCTCATTCCTCCGTCGGCCTGGACAGGCCTGGGTGAAGCCGCCGAGCTGCTCGTGCGCATCGTCGCCGGCGACCTCGAAGAATGCCGCGCCGCCCTCCGCAGCGGGCTGTTCGACCCTCCGTCCGACACCGCGCCGTCGCCCGCCGGCGCGCACTTCAAATTTTGGGCCGGTCTCCAGGCCGTGGCTGCCACCGAGGATCGAGAACGCGCCCGGGAGTGGTACGCGGCCGCTCAGGCGGAAGGTTTGCGGTATCGCTACGGCGCGTTCGACCTACTGATTGTCGACCGGCTCGCCGGAATGGTCGCGTTCACCGCGGGCGATCTGGATGCGGCGGAGCGCCACTTCACCGCGGCGCGCTCCGCCGTCGAGAACGACCCGAACGCGTTCGACGCGGGACACGTCGACTACTGGTGCGCCCGGTTGCGCGAGGCGCAAGGGCGCACGGAGGACGCCATCACCTTCGCCACGGCGGCGCGCGACGAGTTCGCGCGGATCGGAGCGCCACCGTTTGTCACGGCCGCCGGCGAGTTGCTAGCGCGACTCGAGAAGGCGCTTTAGCTTCGCCAGGTCCTTGGTGTTGGCGCGCCGCATCGCGCGTGCCATCACCGGCGAGAGCAATGCGGGTCCGCCGCGGTTGCGCAATGTCATGCGCGTTGTGCCGTATTGCGCCTCGTCCCACTCGTAGGTGGTCTCCATCGACGGACCAGCGGTGGTGCGCATGACGAGCCGGACCCGGGGCTCGTATTCGGCGACTTCGTACGTGTAGCGCATCGTGCGTCCGAGGAACCGGGCGACGAAGCGCATGCGTGAGCCGAGCTGCAGCGGAGGATCGGTCTCCCATTCGATCGCCGTGATGTTGTCGTACCACTCGGGCGCGTTGCCGGGATCGGTTACGTAGTCGGCGACGACCGTAAGCGGCTTGTCGATGAGCGTCGTCGTGGTGACGTCGGCCATCGCTCTGCCGGTATTGGCTGCGCGCCCCGCACGAGCTTGCCCGGAAGCGCGCCCGTAGCTTCACCGTCGCGGTACGTCTCGACGCCCGCCACGACCGTGTGCTTGTAGCCGCGCACACCCTGCAGCAGACGGCGCCCGCCCGCCGGAAGGTCGTGGTGGATCTCGGGGCGTTCCAGCCGCAGGTTGTCGAAGTCGATGACGTTCACGTCGGCTCGGTATCCGGGCGCCAGGACGCCGCGGTCGCAAAGCCCGACGGTGCGCGCCGTGTCGCGGCAGTGTTGCTGCACGAGGTAGGGGAGCCCGAAGCGTCCGTCCTTGCGGTCACGACCCCAGTGGGTGAGCAGCGTCGTGATGAACGACGCGTCGCAGATCGTGCCGACGTGTGCGCCGCCGTCGCCGAGACCAGGCACGGTGTAGGGGTGAGCGAGCATCTCACGAGCGGCGTCGAGGTTGCCGTCCGCGTAGTTGAGGAACGGTGTGTACAACAACGCCTTGCCTTCGTCGGCGAGCATCATGTCGTACGCCAGTTCTTGCGCGGTCCGGTCGGCGCGTGCCGCCTGCGCGGCGATCGACTCGTCGGCGGCGGGCTCATAGTTCGGCGGGTCGCCGAGGTCGAAGATGCGGTCGAAACCGAAGATGCCGTTGTGGCCTTGCGCGGCGGCGAGGATCGCTTCACGGCGGCCCGGCTCGCGCATGGCCGCGACGCGGTCGGCGAGCGGTAGCGACGCGATCTCCATGTACGCGGGGTTGCCCAGGAATGGGTTCATCGACGCCTGCAGCCCCAGCAGCAGACCAACGGCGCGCGGCGCCACCTGCGCGCGCACGACGACACCGTCTTCGTTCGCCTGGGTGATGTTGTCGAGCAGCGTCTTGTACTGGTGTGGCGCGAACGGCACCTGCGTCAACGAGATCGAGATCGGGCGGCCCGATTGCTCGGCCATGGCGCGCACGGTGCCGAACTCGTCGTCGACGTCGAGGAAGTCGGACACGACTTGCAGCACGCCCTTGCCGAGGTGGCCCAGCGCCTGTGCGATGCCGACGAGCTCCTCGCGCGGCGCCTTCAGCGTCGGCGTCGGCTCGCCCTTCACCGTGCGGTGGTTGCGCGTGCGCGACGTCGTGAACCCGAGCGCGCCGGCGTCGACGGCCTCCGCCGCCAGCCGGCCCATCTCCGCGATCTCTTCGGGCGTGGCCGTGTCGCCGCGCCCTCCGCGATCGCCCATGACGTAGAGCCGCAGCGGTCCGTGTGGAACCTGCGCCGCGAAGTCAATGTCGTGGGCGCGGCGGTCGAGGGCGTCGAGGTACTCGCCGAAGCTCTCCCATTCCCACGTGAGGCCTTCGTGGATGGCCGTACCCGGGATGTCTTCGACGCCTTCCATCAGTTCGACGAGCCGCTGGCGATCCTCCGGGCGCACCGGTGCGAACCCGACGCCGCAGTTCGTCATCACGACGGTCGTCACGCCGTGCAGCGACGAGGGCTGGAGCCGCTCGTCCCACACCGCTTGGCCGTCGTAGTGCGTGTGGATGTCGACGAAGCCGGGCGTTACCAGCGCGCCGTCGGCGTCGATTTCTTGCGCGCCGCGGCCGTCGACCTTGCCGACCTCGACGATGACGCCGTTGTCGACGCCGACATCTGCGGTGCGGGCGTCGGCGCCTGTGCCGTCGATGACTGTGCCGTTGCGAATGACGAGGTCCATCACTTGACTCCCAGTTCGAGCGAACGCCGCACAACCATTGCATGATCGCGTCGGCCGCGCGATCGGGTAATCCGCGTCGACAGGTAAAACTTCTCGTGTTTCCGGGTATTTCGTGGTCATGGAAACGATGGAAGCCGTCGAAGAAAAGGTCGAAGCGGTCATGGACCAGGCCGTGGAGGCGATGCCCGCCAAGGCGCGCTCCTTCCTCGGCGGCGACTGGCTCGGCCACCCGCTGCATCCCGTCCTCACGGATCTGCCAATCGGGTTCTGGACCTCATCGTTCATGCTCGACCTGTTCGGCGGGCGCAAGTCGCGGCGCGCCAGCGCGGCCTTCGTCGGGCTCGGCGTCGCCGCGGCTGCGCCGACGGTCGCAGCCGGACTCGTCGAGTTCGAGAAGATCGGGACCGATGACGACAAGCGCAAGACGGCGGTCGTGCACACGGTCAGCAACACCATCGGCACGATCCTCTACTTGTGGTCGTTCCTCCTGCGCCTGCGCGGCAAGCGCGGCCGCGGCATTCTCGTCGCCCTGCTCGGCGCGTCGGCGGTGACCGTCGGCGGCTACATCGGCGGCGAACTGGCGTACGGGAAGAGCGACGACGAGGAGAAGCCGACGCCGCTGCGCGTCGCCGTTTAGGCGAGCGCGCTAACTGCTCGCCTCGGCGAATGCGTCGGTGATCCGGCGCCGCCAGTCCGTCAGCTGCGCGCGTTTCTCCGCGGGCGTCTTGCCGAGGCGCACAACGATGAGGTCGAGCGCCGGTACGCACCAGATGTACTGGCCCTCGTAGCCGACACAGGCGAACGTCCCGTACGCGTCGCCGTAGAGCCACCAGTGCGCGCCGTAGTAGTTGCCGCCGTCGGGATCGAACGATCTCACGCGGCGCGCATGATCGACCCATCCCGCCGGCAGCACGCGCTCGCCGTTCCACACGCCGTCGCGCAGGTAGAGGTAGCCGAACCGCGCGAAGTCCTGGGCGCTGCAGTACACGTACGAACTGGCGATCCACGTGCCGGCGTCGTCGAACCGCGCGGTGGCGGTGCGCATGCCGAGAGGGCCGAACAAGCGATCGCGTAGGAGCCGTTCGTAGGCGTCGCGCGAGCCGACGACACGGCAGACGATCGCCGACACGATGTTGGTCGTCCCGCTCGAGTAGTTGAACCGCTCGCCCGGCGCGGCCACCAGCGGTCGGTCGGCGGCAAAGTGCGCAACGTCGCGTGCGCCCGTTCCGAAGAGCATCTCGATCACGTCGGACCGCGTGTCGTCGACGTAGTCCTCGACGAAGTCGAGTCCGTCACGCATTTCGAGCAACTGCTGCGGCGTGATCGTCTCGCGGCCGTCGCCAGCATCGCGCCACTCGGGCACGTCCGTGGGCGCGTCGAGAACCAGCCGACCTTCGGCGACCAGCATGCCGACGACCGCGTGCAGCATCGACTTCGCCATCGACCAGCTCAACAACGGAGTGGCAGCGGTGATGGTTTCCGGATCGCGGTCGAAGTGTTCGATGGCGTGCGCGTAGCGCTGCGCGACGAGTCGCCCTCGGTGGATGACGACGGCGGCGAACGTCGTCGCCAGGGGACCGCGGTCGTCGAAGAGCTCGTCGAGGAACGCTTCGACAGGCACGCCTTCGGGCGCCGGACCCGTCGGCCACGCATCCGTCGGCCACGGGGTGTCGGCGGGCTGCGGTGGCAGCGGCACCAACGGGGCGGTGAACGGGTCGTCGGCGGTCAACTTCCGAGTGCCTCCCGCGCGAACACGTGCGCGCTCGGTTTCGTCTTGCGGTCGGCGTCGATGATGCCGAACTTCACGTCGTAACCGTGCGTCCACTCGTAGTTGTCGACTCCGGTCCAGGAGAAAAAGCCGCCGACGTTCACGCCGCGGTCGATGGCGTCGTGCGCGATCTGCAACCCGCGCTCGACGTACGCGGCGCGTTGCCCGTCGTCGTCGGTACCGATGCCGTATTCGCTGACGATCAACGGAGTGCCGGGCACTTCTTCGTGCAGGCGATCGAGGACGAGGCCGAGGCCGTCGGCCCAGATGCCGTAGCCGAGCGGTGAGCGCGCCGTGTCCTCCGGATACACGCCGACGAACTCGCCTT
>JBEEFR010000154.1:0-8588 GCA_041166285.1 Actinomycetota bacterium
GACGCTCACGAACTACGCCGCTGTCGTCGTATCACCGGGGATGGAGGCCGCGCACGTGCGCTCGATCCATCTGGTCGACATGAGCCCGCACGAAGGCCTGGCGGTGATCGTGTTGTCGAACCAGATAGTCGAGAAGCTCACCTTCGACATGCCTGCGGGCGCGACGCCCGACGACCTCGTCTCCGCCGGCAACGCGTTGAGCGCGCGCCTGACGGGCAAGCCGCTGTCGTTCGCCAGTCGTCTGTCCACTGGCAATCGCGGCGTCGACGCCGTGATCGACGCAGTGAAGAGCGCGCACAAACGGCGCGAGTCGGTCGTCTCGCCGCAGGACCACGTCTTCGTCGGCGGTACCGCACGCGTCGCCGACGCGTTCGAAGCGGTCGACACCGTTCGGCGCGTGCTCGGTGTGCTCGAGCATCAGTATGTGGTCGTGGGTCTGTTGCGCGACGTGCTCAGCACCGGTCGGTCGGTGGCGATTGGTACCGAACATGGTGTCGCGCCGCTTGCGGAGTGCGCGGTCGTCGTCGCGCCCATCACGATCGGCGGACAACCCGCAGGGACCGTCGGCGTGCTTGGTCCGACGCGCATGAACTATCCGCACGCGCTCGCCGCGGTCACCGCGGTGAGCCGCCGTCTCGGGGAGAACCTTGCCGGCGATGAATGACTTTTACGCGCTGTTGGGCGTGAGCCGGAACGCAACGGAATCGGAGATCAAGAGCGCGTACCGGCGCCTGGCACGCGAGCTTCACCCCGACGCCAACCCCGATGACGCCGAGGCGCATGAGCGCTTCAAGGAAGTGTCGATGGCCTACGAGGTGCTGTCGGACCCCGAGAAGCGCCAGCGCTACGACACATTCGGCGCGGCCGGCGTCGGCGGCGCCGGCGGTCCGCGCAACGCCGAAGACTTCTTCGGCGCCGGCCTCGGCGACATCTTCGAGCAATTCTTCGGCTCGGGCTTCGGCTCGGCGCGCAGCAACGGGCCGGTCCGCGGTGCCGACGCCGAGGCGCTCGTGGACCTGACCTTCGAAGAAGCGGTGTTCGGCGCCGAGAAGGAAGTCAAGCTGCGGCTGCCGATTACGTGCACGACGTGTGACGGATCCGGCGCCGCCGACGGCACGGCGCCGACGAACTGCCCGCAGTGCGGCGGTACCGGTGAGGTCCGCCGCGTGCGCCAGAGCATCCTCGGCCAGATGGTCACGACGGGGCGGTGCAATCAGTGCGGCGGGATGGGCACCGTCATCGCGTCGCCGTGCAAGGACTGCCGCGGTGACGGCCGTCGTATGGAAGAGCGCGCCGAACTCGTCACGGTCCCCGCAGGCATCGACCACGGCCAAACGTTGCGCAGCCCGGGACGCGGCGCGGCGGGCCCGCGCGGTGGTCCTGCCGGCGACCTTTACCTCCACGCGCGCGTCGCCCCACATGACCACTTCGAACGCGACGGCGTCGACATTCACACCGAATTGCACATCCCGATGACCCAGGCGGCGCTCGGCGCGCAGGTCGAAGTCCGGACCCTCGAAGGGCCCGAGGAGATCCCGGTCGCCGCGGGCACGCAGTCAGGCGAAGTGCTGCGCTTGCGCGGACGCGGCGTGCCGCACACCAACGGTCGCGGTCGCGGTGACTTCCACATTCACCTCGCGGTCGACACGCCGACCGACCTCAACGCCGAGACCGATCAGCTGCTGCGCAAGCTCGCCGAAGCGCGCGGCGAGAAGGTCAACGACGCGCCGAGCGGCTTGTTCAAGAAGATCAAGTCGGCCTTCTCCTAACGACCGCGCTCGTCGCCCCACGCGAGGATGTGCAGGCGCGTCGTGAGGTTCCAGCCGCGGGCGACGACGGCGTCGGCGAGTCGAGCGGTGCGTTCGGTGATCGTGGCGGCGTCGGTGCCTTCGGGCATGACCCACACGTTCGCGGTGCCGATGCGGTCGACGACGGTCGCGATCTCGTCGAGGTCACCGGAGTCGACGGCGACGAACTTGAACGCCGCGCCTTTGGCGGCGAAGCCGCGGAGCACTTCGTACTTCAAGCGGCGGTCTTCGTCCATGCCGCTGTTGGCCAGTTTCGGCGACACGACCCACTGGTCCACGAGGTCGGTGTCCCACCACAACGTGCCTGCGGTCTCGACGTGGGTCTTCCACGCACGCTGGCGAAAGGCGCGAACGAGGTCGTCGAGCTTCGAACGCTGCAGCAGCGGCTCGCCGCCGGTAAGCACGATCGTGTCGACCTGCATCGGCGCGAGCGCACCCAGGATCTCGTCGACGCTCATCTCGTGTAGTTCGATCGCGGGGTCGTACTGCGACCAGTCCCACGAGAACTTCGAATCGCACCAGGAGCAGTTGAGCGGGCACCGTCCGAGGCGCACGAAGCCGCAGCGCGTTCCGATCGCTGGGCCTTCGCCCTGGAACGTCGGCCCGAAGATCTCGCTGACCGTGATCACAGTGCGGGGTCGGCGACGCCGGCTTCGCTGAAGCCCTTGGCGCGCAGCACGCACGAGTCGCACTCGCCGCACGGCGCGGCCTGGCCGCGGTAACACGACCACGTCAGCTCGAGCGGCGCACCGAGCTCGACGCCGCGCTGCACGATCTGTGCCTTCGTCATGTCGATGAGCGGCGTGATCACGTCGACGGCGCGGCCTTCGACGCCGGCGCGTAACGCCAGCGCAGCCGTGCCGCGGAACGAGTCGATGAACTCGGGCCGGCAGTCCGGGTAGCCCGAGTAGTCGAGGGCGTTGACACCGATACTCACGTTGTTGCAGCCGCGCGCTTCGGCCAGCGCGATCGCCAGCGACAGGAAAATGAGGTTGCGACCGGGCACGTAGGTGACGGGTATCGCGTCGCTGGCGCCGGCCGGCGGCACGTCGATCGAGGCGTCCGTCAACGCGGAGCCGCCCCACGCCGACAGGTCGAGTCGCTGTTCGATGTGCTCGACGCCGTAGCGCGCGGCGATCGCCTGCGCCCGCTCCAATTCGATCGCGTGGCGCTGTCCGTAGTCGATCGACAGCGCGATCACTTCGTCGGAGCCCGCGTGCGTCGCTTCGGCGAGGCACACCGTCGAGTCCAGTCCGCCGGACAGGATGACGACGGTCTTCATGCCTCTATTTCAACAGAGCTGTTCTCGGTCTCCCACAAGACGATGCGGTGTAGCGACGCGCCGGCGCCGGTGAGGCGGTTCCAGATGTCGGCGGCGATGAGTTCGGCGGTCGGGTTGGGGAGAAGATCGTTGAGATACGTGTGATCGAAACGATCGAGGATCTCGCGCTGCACAACAGCTGACAAATCGGCGAAGTCGATGACGATTCCGTCATCGGTGAGCGCACCGGACACCGTCACCTCGAATCGGTACGAGTGTCCGTGCAGGTTCTTGCACGCACCGCTGTGCCACTCGAGTTGGTGCGCGGCCTCAAAGCTGAAGCTGCGAGTGACGCGGGTCTGCACCGACTACTGCGGTTCTCCGTACGGCTTGCCCGCCTCGGAATAGCAGTCAACGTGGTAGTGCTCGACGCGGTCCCAGCTGCCGTTCGCGTAGATGTTGGCGATGACTTGCCGGCCTTGTGTGCGCGCCTTGAACTTCACGGTCTCGCCGCAGACGGGACACACGGCGCTGTTCCCGGGCTCGATACTGCGCTCAACGGCGCGGCTTTCACTCATTGCCCTAAAACCCTAGGCGGCGCGGGGTTGACATCCGGACCGATCAAGCATTCCCTCAGAGATGGCGTTAGGGCCTGTCGAGCGTCCGCCGCGCTCTGGGCCCTAGCGCTCTGAGCTCTCGTGCTCGCCTGCTTGGGCGCGTCCGAGCCGGATTGCCGCTTGCGCGAGCGCGCGGGCGGAAGGTTCTTCTGCACCTTGCGCGGTTACCTCGCCGATCAGGGTCTCAACCCTCGCGGCCTCGTCCTCGGCGGTGACGGGCCGCGCCACCGGCGCAACGGTCGTCGCGACCAGCAGGCAGCCGATCGCGATCGCTGCGCACAGGCCGCCGAACAGTGCGATGCCGTTGCGGTCGATGACCGAGCCCACGATCATCGTCGGGATCGCGGCGACGCATACGGCGATGACGACGGCTCGGAGTCGGCGGACCGCAACCATGCCGTTGGTCTAGTTGCGCACGAGTGGCTTGTACTTGATGCGGTGCGGTTGCGCGGCGTCACCACCGAGACGCTGCTTCCGGTCGGCCTCGTAATCCTGATAGTTGCCTTCGAACCACACCACCTGCGAGTCGCCTTCGAAGGCGAGGATGTGCGTGGCGATGCGGTCGAGGAACCAGCGGTCGTGGCTGATGACGACCGCGCATCCCGGAAAGCTCAAGAGGCCTTCTTCGAGCGCGCGCAGCGTGTCGACGTCGAGGTCGTTCGTGGGTTCGTCGAGCAGGATCAAGTTGCCGCCGGCGCGCAACACCTTGGCCAACTGCACGCGGTTGCGTTCGCCACCCGACAGGGTGCCGACGACCTTCTGCTGATCCGTGCCCGTGAACCCGAAGCCCGCGACCCACGCGCGGCTGCGGTACTCGCGGTTGCCGATCACCATGTGGTCGAGGCCGTCGCTGATCTCTTCGAACACGGTCTTGGCGGGGTCAAGCGTTTCGCGTGACTGGTCGACGTGCGCGATCTGCACGGTCGAGCCGACGGTCAGCTCGCCGCCGTCGGGCTTCTCGGCGCCCGTGACCATCTTGAACAGCGTCGTCTTGCCGGCGCCGTTGGGGCCGATGACACCGACGATGCCGCCACGCGGCAGCGAGAACGTCAGGTCGTCGATGAGCAGCTTGTCGCCGAACGCTTTGGTGAGGCCCTTTGCCTCGACCACGACGTCGCCCAGGCGAGGCCCGCTCGGGATGGCGATCTGCACCTGGTCTTGCCGTTGGTCTGCCGCCTCGGCCTCGGCCACCAACTGCTCGTAGGCGTTGACGCGCGCTTGGCCCTTCGCGTGGCGCGCCTTGGGCGCCATGCGGATCCATTCGAGCTCGCGCGCCAGTGTGCGCTGGCGCACCTTGTCGGCCTTCTCTTCTTGGGCGAGGCGCGTCTGCTTCTGGTCGAGCCAGCTCGAGTAGTTGCCCTCCCACGGGATGCCGCGGCCGCGGTCGAGTTCGAGGATCCAGCCGGCGACGTTGTCGAGGAAGTAGCGGTCGTGGGTGACGGCGATGACCGTGCCCTCGTAGTCCTTCAGGAAGCGCTCGAGCCACGCCACCGACTCGGCGTCGAGGTGGTTGGTCGGTTCGTCGAGCAGCAGCAGGTCGGGGCGCTGCAACAGCAACCGGCACAGCGCGACCCGTCGCCGTTCGCCGCCCGAGAGATGCGTGACGGGGGAGTCGCCCGGCGGCAAACGCAGCGCGTCCATGGCGATGTCGAGCGTGCGCTCGATGTCCCAGCCGTGGATAGCGTCGATCTGGTCCTGCAACTTGCCTTGCTTCTCGAGCAGCGCGTCGAAGTCGGCGTCGGGGTCGCCCATCGCCTCGCAGACGTCGTTGAACTGCTTCAGCAACGCCATCGTCTCGCCGACCCCGTCGGCCACGTTGCCCTGCACGTCCTTGTCGGGATCGAGTTGCGGCTCCTGCTGCAGGAACCCGACCGTGAAGCCCTTGGTCAGCCGCGCTTCGCCCGAATACCCGTCGTCGAGGCCCGCCATGATCTTGAGCAACGACGACTTGCCGGCGCCGTTGCTGCCGAGCACGCCGATCTTCGCCCCCGGATAGAACGACAGGTAGATGTCGGTGAGTACCTGCTTGTCCGGCGGATGCACCCGCGAGACCTTTTGCATTGTGTAAATGAATTCGTGCGCCATGGCGGGTGACGAGGGTACTTGCCCACCACCCGACACCCCCGACCAGTTCGTTAGGAACGGGGGAGAAAAACCGTGTCGCGGTAGTAGCGGAGTTCGTTGACGGAGTCGACGATGTCGCCGAGGGCGCGGTGGTTGCCGGTCTTGTCGGGGCGCTTGGAGTAGATCTCGGGATACCAGCGGTCGACGAGTTCCTTGATGGTCGACACGTCGACGCAGCGGTAGTGCAGGTACTCCTCGATCTCGGGGAGATAGGCGGCGAGGAAGCGGCGGTCCGTGCCGATCGAGTTGCCGCAGAGCGGCGCGCTGCGCGCCGACGGAACGTGTTCCTTGATGAACGCCAGGGTCTGCGCCCCGGCGTCTTCGAGCGACACGGTCGAGGCGCGGATCGCCTCGGTCAGCCCGCTCTTGCCGTGCATGTTCTTGACGACGTCGCCCATGCCGTCGAGCGCGGCGTCGTCGATGTGGATGACGAGGTCCGGGCCCTCGGCGACGATGTTGAGGTCGGCGTCGGTGACGAGCGTCGCGATCTCGACGATCACGTCGCGCGACGGATCGAGGCCCGTCATCTCCAGGTCCATCCAAACGAGCGCGCCGTCCATAACAGGCGACACCGTAGATTGAGTTCGTGAATCCCGACGTCCCGACCGTTGGTGAGCGTCTGCCGACCTATGCCCACCCCGGCGACGCCGGCGCCGATCTCACCGCCGCAGAGGCCGTCACGTTGCGCGCCGGCGGCGGTCGCGCCCGCGTGAAGACGGGCATTCGTATCGCCATTCCCGACGGGTACGCCGGTTTCGTCTTGCCCCGCAGCGGGCTCGCCGCCAACCACGGCGTCACGTGCCTGAACACACCCGGACTCGTCGACAGCGGCTATCGCGGCGAGCTGATGGTGGTGTTGATCAACACCGATCCCGACACCGATTACAAGGTCGAAGTCGGCGACCGCATCGCGCAGCTCGTCGTTCAGCGCGTCGAGCAGGCGACGTTCACCGCGGTCGAAGACCTCGACGACCACCAGCGCGGCGCCGCCGGCTTCGGATCGACGGGTCGTGCCTGAACTACCCGAGATCGAAGCGCTGGCGCGGTTCCTCGACGAACGCGTCCGCGGGCACGTCATCAGCAAGGCTCGCGTCGCGCACATCGCCGCGCTCAAGACCTATGACCCGCCGATCGACGCCCTCGCGGGACGCACGATCGAGCGCGTGACGCGACGCGGGAAGTACGTCGAGTTCGACACCGGGCGCGTATGGCTGGTGCTGCACCTCGCGCGCGGCGGGTGGATCAAGTGGATGGACGAAGTGCCGACCACGCCGATCAAGCCGACGAAGTCGCCGCTGGCGTTGCGCGTCGCGCTCGACAACAAGTCGGGCTTCGACGTGACGGAGATGGGCACCGAGAAGCGGCTGTCAGTGTGGGTCGTGCGCGACCCGAACGACATCGAGTTCGTGGCGTCGCTCGGACCCGAGGTGTTCGACCTCACCCAGGAGTCGCTGAGTGAACTGTTGCAACACGCCGGCGGGGTCCAACTCAAGGGCGCGCTCGTCGACCAGCGGCTCATCGCCGGCATCGGCAACGCCTACTCCGACGACATCCTCCACGCGGCCCGCCTTTCGCCGTTCAAAAAGGCGAACAAACTCAGCGACGACGAATTGACACGGCTGTACACGGCGTTGCGCGACGTACTGACCGATGCCGTCGAACGCAGCAAAGGGCTACCGGCAGCGGGCCTCAAACAGGAGAAGCGCAGCGGGATGCGCGTGCACGCCCGTACCGGCGAGAAGTGCCCGGTGTGCGGAGACGTCGTGCGAGAGGTGAGTTTCGCCACGAAATCGCTGCAGTACTGCGCTACTTGCCAGACCGAGGGTAAGCCGCTGGCTGATCGGAGAATGTCGCGGCTCTTGAAGTGAAAGACTCGCGGTTCTTCCAGCTGAGGGGGACCTTGTAATGCAGCGACTGACCGGGCTCGACGCCACCTTCTTGTACCTCGAAACACCGAGCATCCACATGCACGTGGCGAGCACGGCGATCTTCGACCCGAGCGACGTGACGGAGGGCTACTCGTTCGACAAGGTGAAGGCGATGGTCGAAAACCGGCTGCCGTTACTGCCGCCGTTCCGCCGCCGCCTGGTGACGATCCCATTCAGCCTTCACCACCCGCTGTGGATCGAAGACCCCGACTTCGACATCGATTACCACGTGCGCCGCGCCGCGTTGCCGTCGCCCGGCGGCTCGAAGGAACTCGCAGAGTTCGCCGCGGACGTCATGAGCCGCCCGCTGCGCCGCGACCGCCCGTTGTGGGAGATGTACGTCGTCGAAGGACTCGAGGGCGGCTACATCGGCACAGTTACCAAGACGCACCACGCGGCGATCGACGGCGTCTCCGGTGCCGAGCTGACCGCGAACCTCCTCGACCTGTCGCCCGAGACGATGTGGCTCGACCCGGCCGAAGACACGTGGACGGCCGACCGCATCCCGTCCGACGCCGAACTCGTCGGGTTCGCGCTGCAGAGCCTTGCCCGTCAGCCGCTCGCCGCGGCCAAGGCGGCGCGACGCACGGCCGAGGCCGCGCTCAACGTGCGCCGCCGCAACCGCCAGCCCGACACCAACCCGCCGCCCGCGCCGTTCAGCGCCCCCAACACGTCGATCAACACGGCGATCTCGCCCCACCGCAAGTTCGCGTTCACGCAGATGAGCCTCGACGACGTCAAGCACGTGAAGAACGCGCTCGGCGGCACCGTCAACGACATTGTTCTGGCGTTGTGCGCCGGCGCGCTGCGTCGCTACTTCGACGATAAGGGCGAACACCTCGAGGGCGCG
>JBEEFR010000155.1:0-4721 GCA_041166285.1 Actinomycetota bacterium
ACACGTGGCTGCCCGACGCTCACACCGAAGCACCGACCGTCGGCTCAGTGATCCTCGCCGCGATCCTGCTGAAGTTGGGCACGTACGGGTTCGTACGCATCGCGCTGCCGGTGCTCCCCGACGCCGCGCACAGCTTCGCCTGGTTCATCGGGCTGCTGGCGGTGATCGGCATCATTTACGGCGCGCTCGGCTGTCTCGCGCAGAAGGACCTCAAGCGTCTGATCGCCTTCTCGTCCGTCGCCCACATGGGCTTCGTGATGCTCGGCATCGCCACGCTCACGAGCTTCGGCATCAACGCCGCCATGTTCGGCATGGTCGCCCACGGCCTCATCACCGGCATGCTGTTCTTCGTCGCCGGTTCCGTCGGTGAGCGCTACGGCACTCGCGAGATGAGCCGCCTCGGCGGTCTGCTCGTGCAGGCACCGAAGCTCGGCTGGATCCTCGGCTTCTGCGCCATGGCGTCGCTCGGCCTGCCGGGCCTCGCCGGGTTCTGGGGAGAGTTCCCGGCCATCCTTTCGGCGTTCAACCCGGCGGCGGGCCTGTCGGTCGTGTTGTTCCGCTGGTACATGGTGATCGCGTCGATCGGCACGGTGTTCGCCGCCGGTTACCTGCTGTGGATGTTCCAGCGCGTCGCCTTCGGCGAGCCGCGTGAAGAGTTCGCCCACGCCCACATCCACGACCTGCACACCCCCGAGTGGATCGCGTGGACGCCGATGCTCCTGGGCATCGTCGTCCTCGGCGTGTTCCCGGCGCTGATGTTCAAGCTCACCGACGGCGCCGTGCAGCAGATCGGCCACTCGCTGGCGACGGTCGCCCGCTAACGCATGCTGTCGTTGCTCGCAGCCGCGTCCTCTTCGGCGTCGTCGTTCAAGGCGCCGATCCTCGACTACCACGCGTTCGCGCCCGAGATCGTCCTCACCGGCGTCATCGTGCTCGTGCTGCTGGCGGACCTGCTGGTGCCCGAAGACCGCAAGGTCCTGGTCACCAACCTGGCGGGCCTCGGTGTACTCGCTTCGCTGATCCCGATCATCACGCTCGCCGTCGACGGCCACGACCGCACGATGTTCGGCGGTGCCTACGTCGTGGATCACTTTGCGCTCGTGATGAAGGGGTTGTTCATCGCGACGGGTTACGTCGTGCTGCTCATGTCGACGAACTACGTCGCCGACGGCGACTACTACGAAGGCGAGTTCAGCTTCCTGTTGCTGTCGTCGATTCTCGGCATGACGGTGATGGCTTCCGCGCGCGACCTCATCACTATTTTCGTCGCGCTCGAGATGCTTTCGCTGCCCGCCTACATGCTCGCCGGCTGGCGCAAGCGCGACCCGAAGAGCAACGAAGCGGCGCTGAAGTACTACCTGCTCGGCGTTCTCAGCTCCGCAGTGATGCTCTACGGGATGTCGCTCGTGTACGGCGTGGCCGGAACGACCGTGCTCGCCGACATCGGATCGTTCTTCACGCAGTTCGACTCCCAGCCCGGCATCATCACCGTCGCCTTGCTGATGATCGTCACCGGCTTCGCGTTCAAGGTGTCGGCTGTGCCGTTCCACTTCTGGGCGCCCGACACCTACGAAGGCGCGCCCACGCCGGTCACCGCGTTCCTGTCGGTGGCGTCGAAGACCGCCGGTTTCGTCGCGTTGATGGAAATCCTCTACGTCGGGTTCCTCTCCAACAACAACGTCTGGGGCCCGCTGTGCTGGGTGCTGGCCGCCATCACGATGACGGTCGGCAACCTGATCGCACTCCGGCAAACGAACATCGTGCGCATGCTGGCGTACTCGTCGATCGCGCAGGCCGGCTACATCCTCGTGCCGTTCGCCGTGGCGGGGGAGAACGCTCACGCCCTCATCACCGCGCAGAAGGCGAGCGTCGTCTACCTCCTCATCTACACGGCGATGAACCTCGGCGCCTTCGGCGTCGTCATCGCGGTGGCGCGCAAGACTCGCTCGGGCGAGATCAAGAGTTTCGGGGGTCTGTTCACGTACGCGCCCGGCCTCACGTTGCTGATGACGGCGTTCATGTTCAGTCTCGCGGGCATCCCCCCGCTCGGCGGGTGGTTCGCGAAGCTGTTCATGTTCTCGGCCGCGCTCGACGCCGGTACCGCTCCGGCGAACGTGCTCGCGGTCATCGCCGGCGTGAACTCCGTGATCGCGTTGTTCTATTACGCGTCGGTCGCACGGGAGATGTGGATGAGCCCCGTGCCCGACGGTGACGTCACGCCGATCCGCGTCCCGCCGGCGCTGGCGACTGCGCTCGCCATCACCGTGATCGTCACCGTGGCGGTCGGCGTCTACCCGCCCCTCCTCGCCAGGCTCGGCGACGTCGCCACCCTCACTCGCGTCGCTTTCTAAATTCTTGTGATGTTCTGACAAGAAGACCTTGACGGAACATCGCAAGAATTCGGCGGTCGGGTTCGACGTCTTCATGGAGCGGGCGCTCTATGGGCGCGACGGGTTCTACGCGAGCGGGCGCGGTGCGGGGCGGAGCGGGGCGGACTTCATCACCAGCCCCGAAGTGGGACCACTGTTCGGGGCGGTGATCGCCGGCGCCCTCGGCGAAGCGTCCATCGTCGTCGAAGCAGGCGCCGGACGCGGCGCGTTGCGCGACGCCATCCTCGCCGCGGCCAAGACTCCGCTGGAGTACATCAGCGTCGAATTCGACGATCCTTGGCCCGAACGCGGCGACGTCATCATCGCCAACGAACTGCTCGACAACCTCCCGTTCAAGATCGTCGAACGCGTGGGCGACGAGTGGGTCGAGTTGCTCGTCGCCGACGGCGCATTCGTGCGCGGCGACGCAGTCGCGTTCGAGGCCGACGCACCCGACGGCACTCGCCTGCCGATCCACACCCGAGCTCGCGAATGGGTCGCGCGCGCCCGCGCCACCGCGTCGCGTGTCGTCCTGTTCGACTACGGCACGCGCACGACCGCCGAACTGATCGGCCGCGCGTGGCTGCGCACGTACCGCGAGCACGGCCGCGGCGGTGACCCGCTCGCCGACCCGGGCAGCCAGGACATCACGACCGACGTCGCCTTCGACCAACTCGGTCCCGCGACGATCACGACCCAAGCCAAGTGGCTGCGGGCGCATGGCATCGACGCGCTGGTCGAGCAGGCGCGCACGACGTGGACGGAACGCGCGCACCTGGGCGACCTCGAAGCGCTCAAGGCACGCAGCCGCGTCAACGAGGCCGACGCGCTGCTCGACCCCGACGGCCTGGGGGGGTTCCTCGTCGCCGAATAGTGTCAACCCCATGGCTGAACCCGATGCGATCGAGGCCCTCTTCGGTGAGGACCGCACGTTTCCGCCCCCCGCCGACTTCGTGAATCGCGCCGTTGTGGCCGACTCGTCGCTGTACGACGAAGCGGCGAAGGATCGCGAGGCGTTCTGGGAGCGCCAAGCCGAAGCGCTCGACTGGTTCGATCGCTGGCACACGGTGTGCGAGTGGGAACTGCCGTTCGCCAAGTGGTTCATCGGCGGCACGCTCAACGTGAGCTACAACGCGCTCGACCGCCACGTCGCCGCCGGCAAGGGCGACAAGGTGGCGCTGCACTGGGAAGGCGAGCCCGGCGATACGCGCACCATCACCTACGCCGACATGCTCGCCGACGTCGAGAAGTTCGCCAACGTGCTGAAGAACCTCGGCGTGCAACGCGGCGACCGCGTGAACATTTACATGCCGATGATCCCGGAGCTGCCGGTCGCCATGCTGGCGTGCACGCGGATCGGCGCGGCGCACTCCGTCGTGTTCGGCGGCTTCTCATCCGAGGCGTTGCGCGACCGCATCAACGACGCCGAAGCGAAGGTGCTCATCACGTCGGACGGCGGGTACCGCCGCGGCGCAGCCGCTGGGCTCAAGGTGAACGCCGATGTCGCAGTGCAGGAGACGCCGACGATCGAGCACGTCGTCGTCGTGCGCCGCACGGGTCAAGACGTCGAGTGGACCGAAGGCCGCGACCACTGGTGGCACGACCTGATGGACGACGCCGCGCTCGACGCGCACTGCGAACCCGAGCACATGGACTCGGAGGATCTGCTCTACCTCCTGTACACGTCGGGCACTACGGCGAAGCCGAAGGGCATCATGCACACCACCGGCGGTTACCTGACGCAGGTGGCGTTCACCCACAAGTACGTCTTCGATCTTCACCCCGAAGACGACGTGTACTGGTGCGCCGCCGACATCGGCTGGGTGACCGGCCACAGCTACATCGTCTACGGACCGCTCACGAACGGCGCCACCTCCGTGATGTACGAGGGCACGCCCGACACGCCCGACAAGGACCGGTGGTGGGACATCATCGAGCGCTACGGCGTGACGATCCTGTACTGCGCGCCGACGGCTATTCGCACATTCATGAAGTGGGGCGATCAGTACCCCGGCAAGCACGACATGTCGAGCCTGCGCCTGCTCGGTTCGGTGGGCGAGCCCATCAACCCGGAAGCGTGGGTTTGGTACTGGCAAACGATCGGCGGCGGTCGCTGTCCGGTCGTCGACACGTGGTGGCAGACCGAGACCGGCGGCATCATGATTTCGCCGCTGCCCGGTTTCACCACGCTCAAGCCGGGTTCGGCGACGTTCCCGCTGCCCGGCATCTCGGCCGAAGTCGTCGACGACGCCGGTAAGGCGGTGCCGCACGGTGGCGGTTACCTCACGCTCACCGAGCCGTGGCCGTCGATGCTGCGCGGCATCTGGGGGGACCCCGAGCGCTACAAGGAGA
>JBEEFR010000156.1:0-12039 GCA_041166285.1 Actinomycetota bacterium
GGACGACGAAGCCGCGCATGATCTCGCCGGTTGCCGCGTCCCAAAGCCAGTAGCCCACCTCGGTGTGGAACGGGTTCTCTTCGGAGTCGCGCCACATCGCGGTCTTGTAGTCGAGGCCATAGAGACACTGGGCGCCGTTCTGGACTGGACCGAACGGCTTCATCGACAACTTCTCGCGATACGGAGTGCCGACGACCTCGCGCTTCTCATTCGAGTACGCCGTGTCGAGGCCGCCGGTGCCTTCCCAATCGCCTGCCAGTGCGTCCAGAGGACCCCATTCATTCGCCATGCGGCGACTCTAGCGAAAGCGGCGCCCAGCAAAGAATGCCGTCGCAGACGGTTACCGACGTGCGCGAAACGTCCACACCGCCGCCGAGTCGATGATGGTTCCTTCCATCTCGGCAACCCGCGCCACGCCGCGCTCGAAGGCGTCGTCGTCGATCAGGGCGAGCTGCGAGATGGTCCGCGAACGCAGGATCGCGAGGTACTCGTCCGCGGCAACCGGGTTCGTCGACGACTCGACCGTGCAGGTGACGTCACCGAATCCCGCCGCGGCCATCCACGCGACAAGTTCCTCACCGCGCGGCCACCGGCGTTCGTCGACGACGCGTGCTTCCGGGAAAAAGTCGTACAGCGCGAAGCCGGGATCCTCGAGGGGCATCACGTTGACGAGTCGGAGCACACCGCCTGCGGCGAGCACGCGATGCGCCTCCCCGAGGAAGGCGCGCTCGTCGTCGAAGTGGTGGAAGCAGAAGCGGCTTTCCACCCACGAGGCGCATGCGGTCGCCAGCGGCAACGCCTCGGCGCGACCGACGACCGCGGCGCCCACTACGTGACGCAGCATGGCCGCGGAGGGATCGACGCCGATTGACCGCGGCAGGCGCTGCGCGGCAAGCCACGTGCCCGTGCCGCAGCCGACGTCGACAAGCGTCCCGCCGTGCGCCGCCACCTCGGGGTCCGCGTCGACCGTGTACATCGCCCGGTCGCCGTCGTACCGCGGCGCAATCGCGGAGTAGTCGGTGCGCGGCTTCACGCGATGACGAAACCGTCGTAGCCGCGGGCGGCCACGGCGGCGAGCCGCTCGTTGAACGCCGGAACGCCGCCGACGTAGACCAACGAATTCCGCAGCGTGCCGTCGAAGTCGGCGCGCCGCGCGCCCGTGAACCACGACGGCACCTTCGTGAACAGCATGCGCTCGGCGCTCGAGACGACCTCGTAGTTCCACGCATCCTGCGCTTCCTCGGTGGGTTCGACCGTCGACGCGCCGCGCGCCCGTACGGCGTCGATCAGCGCCGCGATCCAGTCGCTGTTCGTTTCGATGCAGCGCGTCATGTTGCAAAAGCCGCCCGCCTGTTGAGGCCCGATGATCATGCAGAAGTTCGGGAAACCCGCCGTCATCAACCCGAACAACGTGCGCGGCCCGTCGGACCACACATCGCGCAGCGCGCGCCCGTCGCGGCCGCGGATCTCGATGCGGTCGTACGGACCCGTGATGGCATCGAAACCCATCGCGTAGACGATCACGTCGAAGGCGCGCTCGCCGTCGCTGGTGGCGATGCCGTCGCGGGTGATGCGCACGATCGGCGTCTCGTGGAGGTCGACGAGGTCGACGTTGTCGCGGTTGTACGCCTCGTAGTAGTTCGTTTCCATGGGGACGCGGCGCGTCCCGAAGCCGTGGTCCTTCGGGACGAGCTTCTCGGCCAGCGCCTTGTCGTTGACGCGGGCACGGATCTTGTCGGCCACGAAGTCACTGATCAGCTTGTTCGCGTCTTCGTTGACGAGCAGGTCGCGGAAATTGCCCATCCAGATGGCGAACCCGCGCTCGTTCCAGAGCCGCTCGAACAGTTCCTGGCGCTCCTCGGCCGACACCTCGAGCGCCTTGCGTCGGTCCGAGTCGTGCACGAAGGCGCCGAACGTGGTGCGGCAGCGCGCGAACAGCTCGTCGGCGCGCGCCTTCAAGTCGGCTTGCTCAGCGGCGTCTATCGGCGCGTTCCCGAGCGGCGCGCACCAGTTCGGCGTGCGCTGGTACACGGTCAGTTGGCGCGCCACGCGCGCCACCTCGGGGATCAGCTGCACGGCGGTGGCGCCCGTGCCGATAACGGCGACGCGCGTGTCGGTCAGGTCGAGGTCCTCGGGCCAGTCGGTCGTGTGGAACGACACGCCGGTGAAGTCGGCGACGCCCGGCCACGGCGCGGCGTTGGGCGCGGCGGTGAGCACGCCGATGGCGCTGATGACGAACCGACTCGTGGCCGTGCTGTCGTCGTCGAACGTCAGCGTCCACGTCGCCGATTGCTCGTCGAATGCCGCCGACACCACGCGTCGCCCGAACGTGATGTCGCGTCGTAAGTCGAAGCGGTCGGCGACGTGCTGGAGGTAGCGCAGCGTCTCGGGCTGCGCGGCGAAGTGCTCGGACCAGTCCCACTCGTCGACCAAGGCTCGCGAGAACGAGTAGGCGTACGTGTAGCTCTCGGAGTCGAAGCGCGCCCCCGGGTAGCGGTTCTTGTACCAGGTGCCGCCGACGTCGTCGTTGGCCTCGTACACGTGGGCGCTGATGCCCAACTCGCGCAGCCGGTGCAGTTGGTAGAGCCCGGAGACACCGGCGCCGATGATGATCACTTCCTGCGCAGGCACGCCCCGACGCTATTGCGCTACGAATCGGGGATGCGCTTTGGGATCTTCTACGAGCATCAGCTGCCGCGTCCGTGGACCGAGGACGGCGAGTACGAGCTGTTGCAGAACAGCCTCGACCAGATCGAGCTGGCCGACCGCCTCGGGTACGACTACGCCTGGGAGGTCGAGCACCACTTCCTCGAGGAGTACTCGCACTCGTCCGCGCCCGAGGTGTTTCTCGGCGCGGCGTCGCAGCGCACCAAGAACATTCGTCTTGGTCACGGCATCATTCAGATGACGACGAATCATCCGGCGCGCGTCGCCGAGCGCGTCGCGACCCTCGATCTCGTCTCGCGCGGCCGCGTCGAGATGGGCATGGGCGAGTCGGCGACCACGACCGAACTGCATCCGTTCGACGTGCGCTTCCGCGACAAGCGCGAGGTGTGGGAGGACGCGGTGCGCGCCACGCTGCCGATGTTCTGGAACGACGCGTGGGAGTACCACGGGGAACACTTCGACTTCCCGAAGCGCAACGTCATCCCCAAGCCGCTCCAGAAGCCGCACCCGCCGCTGTGGGTCGCGTGCTCGCAGCTCGAGACGATCCGCATGGCCGGGCGCAGGGGAATGGGCGCCCTCGGATTCCAGTTCGTATCCGCCGAAGCGGCGCAGGCGTGGGTGCACGCCTATTACAACGCGTTCACACGGGAGCAGGACCTCCTCTGCGAGTACGTCCCGAATCCGAACATCGCGGTGGTGTCGCAGTTCATGTGCGCGCCTACCGACGAAGAAGCGCAAGCGCGCTCCGAGGGATCGTCGTTCTTCCAGTTCGCGCTCGGCTTCTACGCCACGCACGCTCCCGGCAACCCCGGCGAGATCCAGCTGTGGGAGGAATACCTGGCGTTCCGCGAGACCCCGAAGGGCCAGGCCCAGCGCGTCGGCGGCCTCATCGGTTCGCCGGAGACGATCCGTCAACGGCTGGCGCGGTTCGAGGAGTCGAACGTCGACCAGGTCATCCTGCTCAACCAGGCCGGGAAGAACACGCACGAAGACATCTGTTCGTCTCTCAAACTATTCGCCCAGGAGGTGATGCCGGAGTTCCACGACCACGAGGCGCAGCATCAGGTGTGGAAGCAAGAGGTTCTGAGCGGCGAACGGGTGCTCGACGAAATCGACACGACCGCGTACGCCACGCCCCGCCGGGGGAATTAACGGGTACGACAGCGCCATGTCTGATCGCACCGAAAGCACCAGCGAGAGCGAAAACCCGGCCATCGACGCGCCGGAACCGTCGGCGCATCGCCCGAGGACGGTGCAGGACTGGTGGCCGAACCAACTCGATCTGACGGTGCTGCACAAGCACTCGCCGATGTCGAACCCCATGGAGCCCGACTTCGACTACGCCACCGAGTTCGCGCAACTCGACGTCGAGGCGCTCAAGCGAGACGTGTTCGACGTCATGACGAACTCGCAGGAGTGGTGGCCTGCGGACTACGGCCACTACGGGCCGTTGTTCATCCGCTTGAGCTGGCACGCCGCCGGCACCTATCGCATCCAAGACGGCCGCGGTGGGGCGGGCGAGGGAGCGCAGCGCTTCGCCCCTCTCAACAGCTGGCCCGACAACGCCAACCTCGACAAGGCGCGGCGCCTGCTGTGGCCGGTCAAGCAGAAGTACGGCCGCAAGATCTCGTGGGCCGACCTGCTCGTGTTCGCCGGCAACTGCGCGCTCGAGTCGATGGGGTTCACGACGTTCGGGTTCGCGTTCGGTCGTCACGACACGTGGGAACCCGAGGACATCTTCTGGGGTCCTGAAGACACGTGGCTCGGCGACGAGCGCTACGCCGACGAGCGCGAACTCCAGGGCCCGCTCGGTGCGGTGCAGATGGGGCTGATCTACGTCAACCCGGAAGGTCCGAACGGCAACCCCGACCCCATCGCGTCGGCGCGAGATATCCGCGAGACGTTCCGTCGCATGGCGATGAACGACGAAGAAACGGTCGCGCTTATCGCCGGTGGCCACACGTTCGGCAAAACCCACGGTGCGGGCGACCCCGACTTGGTCGGGCCCGAGCCCGAAGGTTGTCCCGTCAACTCGGGCGGGCTCGGTTGGCGCAGCAGCTTCGGCAGCGGGAAGGGCAAGGACACGATCACGTCGGGTCTCGAAGGCGCGTGGACGCCGACCCCGACGCAGTGGGACAACAGCTTCTTCGAGACGCTCTACGGCTTCGAGTGGGAACTGACCGAAAGCCCTGCGGGAGCGAAGCAGTGGAAGCCCGCGGGCGGCGCCGGCGCCGACCTCGTACCTGACGCGCACGACGCCGGCGTCCGGCACGCGCCGACCATGCTGACGAGCGACCTCGCGCTGCGGATGGACCCGGCCTACGACAAGATCTCGCGGCGCTTCAAGGACAACCCCGACGAGCTGGCCAGCGCGTTCGCCCGCGCTTGGTACAAGTTGCTCCACCGCGACATGGGTCCCGTCACGCGCTTCCTCGGGCCGTGGGTCCCCGAAGCGCAGTTGTGGCAAGACCCCGTGCCCGCCGGCGCTGAACTGAGTGACGGCGACGTTGCGTCGCTGAAGCAAGCGGTGCTGAACAGCGGGCTGTCGGTCGGCGATCTCGTGACCGCAGCGTGGGCGTCGGCGTCGACGTTCCGCGGCACCGACAAGCGTGGCGGCGCCAACGGCGCACGCATCCGCCTCGCGCCGCAGAAGGACTGGCCGGTCAACGCCGGCGTTGGCGCCACCATCGACAAGCTCGACCAGATCCGCAACGACTCCGGGACGAACGCGTCGCTCGCCGATCTCATCGTGCTCGCGGGCAGCGCGGCGGTGGAGAAGGCGGCGCACGACGCCGGCTTCGACGTCGCCGTGGCGTTCACGCCCGGGCGCGGCGATGCGGACCAGAACACGACCGACGTCGAGGCGTTCGAGGTGCTGGAGCCCGAGGCCGACGGGTTCCGCAACTACCAGCGCACCGGCGACAAGGCGCCAGCCGAGCGCCGACTCCTCGACCGCGCCAACATGCTCACGCTCACGGCGCCGGAGATGACCGTCCTCGTCGGGGGCATGCGCGTGTTGGGGACGAACTTCGGCGGAACGACCCACGGCGTTTTCACCGACACCGTCGGCCGTCTCACCACCGACTGGTTCGTGAACCTCCTCGACGCGAGCATCGAGTGGACGACGTCGCACGACGAGAACGTCTACGAAGGCCGCGACATGAACACCGGCGAGGTGAAGTGGACCGCGACTGCCGCGGATCTCGTGTTCTCGTCGCACTCGCAGCTGCGGGCGATCGCGGAGCTCTACGCATCCGACGACACGAAGGGAAAGTTCGTCCGCGAGTTCGCGGCGGTGTGGACCAAGGTGATGAACCTCGATCGCTTCGACGTGAAGTAAGGCGCGTTACGTATCGTTCGGGCGTGGACTTTGCCCCGAACGACACGCATGACGCGATCCGCGAGGGCGTCCGCCGTGTGTGTTCGAAGTTCGACGATGCGTACTGGCGCAAGTGCGACCACGACCACGAATTCCCGTGGGCCTTCTACGACGCGCTGGCCGAGGGGGGTTGGGTCGGCATCGCCATCCCCGAAGAGTTCGGCGGCGGGGGACAGGGAATCACCGAGGCGTCGATCGTGCTCGAGGAGATCGCGGCGTCCGGGGCGGCGATGAACGGTTGCAGCGCGCTGCACCTGTCGATCTTCGGGATGAACCCCGTCGTGAAGCACGGCTCCGACGCCATGCAGGCCAAGTACCTGCCGCAGGTCGTCGACGGGTCGTTGCACGTCGCCTTCGGGGTGACCGAGCCCGACGCCGGCACCGACACGACCGCGATCACGACGTCGGCGCGCGCAACCGATGGCGGCTACCTCGTGCGCGGCCGCAAGGTCTGGACGACCAAGGCGCTTTTCTGTCAGAAGGTGCTGCTGCTGGCGCGGACCACACCGCTCGAGGAGTGCAAGAAGCGCACCGACGGGATGACGTTGTTCCTGGCCGACCTGCAGAAGCCGGAAGTCGACATCCGCGCCATCGACAAGATCGGGCGCAACGCCGTGGTGTCGTGCGAAGTGCGGTACGACGACTTGTTCGTAAGCGAGGACGACCGCATCGGCGACGAGGGCCGTGGATTCGCGTACCTGCTCGACGGGCTCAACCCGGAGCGCATTCTCGTCGCGGCCGAAGCATTGGGGATCGGACGCGTCGCGGTGGCGCGGGCGGTCCAGTACGCCAACGAGCGCGTGGTGTTCGGCCGCCCGATCGGCAAGAACCAAGGCGTGTCGTTCCCGTTGGCGCACAGCCACGCGATGCTGCGCGCCGCGGAGTTGGTCATCCGCGAAGCGAGCTGGCGCTACGACAACGGATTGCCGTGCGCCGAGCAAGCCAACAGCGCCAAGCTGATCGCCGCCGAGGTGGCGTTCGAGGCCGCAGACCGCGCGCTGCAAGTCCACGGCGGGATGGGCTACGCCGAGGAGTACGACGTCGGGCGCTACTGGCGCGAAGCGCGCCTCATGAAAATCGCGCCGATCTCCCAAGAGATGGTCCTGAACTACCTCGCCGAGCACGTGCTCGGGCTTCCAAGGTCGTACTAGTCGTGGCGACGTGGGGCGAGTTCGAGGAGGCCGAACCGGACTTCGCCACGCAGGTGAAGGCGTTGTTCGACGCCGGCCGTCACAAGACGATCGCCACCGTGCGCGCCGACGGGTCGCCGCGCATCTCGGGCATCGAGTGCGTGATCGCCGACGGACAACTGACGATGGGATCGATAGGCAACGCCCGCAAAGGCGCCGATCTCAAGCGCGACCCGCGCTTCGCGTTGCACGGACCGACGTTCCATCCCGTCGAGGGCAAAGAGGGCGAGTGGCCCGGCGAGGTGAAGGTGGCCGGCACGGTCACGCTGACGGAATCGTCTCCCGAGGCGGACGCGTTCGTCGCGGACATCATCGAAGTCGCGTTCACGCATCTCAACCCCGAAGCGACGCGTTTGGTGGTGGAGTGGTGGACGCCGGTGAACGGATTGCAGCGCGTCGAGCGGGACTGACGCGAACTAACCGACTCGGTCGAAGTACTGCACCTCGATCGCCATCGGCAGGAGGTGCTTGAAGCGGAACAGTTGCGACGCCGGCGAGTCCTCGACTTCGACGCCGCGCGCTGCCACCGTCTCGCGCAGGGCGCCGAGGGCTTCTTTCGATGCGACCATCACCCCGAAATGCTCGTACGCGATCGTCGCGAAGTCGGCGCGTTCGCGGAGGTTGATGTACGCCTGCGGCGCGATCGCGATCGTGAGCCGATCCGGTTGCCGGAACGAGTCCATCGACTTCCACCCGAACACGTCGCCGTAGAACCTCAGCACCTCGTCGCAAAACTCGTCGGTCAACGTGCCCGGCGCGACGCTCATCGCGACGTGAGTGATCGATTGCGTCTTCATGCGAAGAACGCCCTGATCTTCGCAGCGTCATAGCCGTAGATCGAGACGAGGCCGAACTGGCCGTCGGGCTCCGGATCAGCCGCGAGCATCGTGATGTGTTCGTCGAGACCGCGGTCGTCGCTGAGCCAGCGGTCAAGCACGACGGCGTGGTGTTCGCTCGCGAGCACGTCAGCCGATTGTTCGTTCCACGTCCGAAACCCTCGCGCGTGGAGTTGTCCGACGAGCGATGCGAGGTGGCTACCGCCGCTGCCCTCGTGTCCCGGAACGGCAATGAACGCGGTCTCGGTGACCAAGGCCGCTACGCGTCCCACGTCGCAGTGCTTGACCGCGGCGTAAAGCCTCCCGGCGGACTGTCGGACCTCGTCGGCGTTCATACCCATACCGTAAGGTACGGCCTCATGGCTGACGAAGAACCCGTCCTGGTCCGCGAGCAACGCGGCGCTGTCCTTATCCTCCGGCTCAATCGACCCGAGGCGCGCAACGCGCTCAACGGCGCGCTCATGGGCGCGCTGGGCGAAGGCCTGCACGAGGCAGAGTCGAACCCCGACATCCGCGCCGTCGTGCTGACCGGCACCGGCGACCGCTCCTTCTGCGCCGGTATGGACTTGCGGGCGTTCGCGTCCGGCGAGTCGACGGCGCCGCAGGCGAGCCCCGAGGGCCAGGCCGCGTTCGGCCGGTTCTTCGGCGGGGGCGACATCGACGTGCCCATCGTCGGCGCGGCGCAGGCCACTGCCGTGGCCGGCGGGTTCGAGTTGCTCCTCAACTGCGACGTCGTCGTGGCGTCGGACACTGCGCAATTCGGCATCCCCGAAGTGAAGCGCGGCCTGTTCGCCGCCGGCGGCGGCGTGTACTTGAGCCAGCGCATCCCGCTCGCCGTTGCCCTCGAGCTCGCGTTGACCGGTGACCCCGTCGACGCCACTCGCGCGCAGCAGCTCGGTCTGATCAATCAGGTCACGTCCGCCGACAAGGTGCTCGACGCCGCGGTGGAACTCGCCGAGCGCATCGCCAAGAACGGTCCGCTCGGCCTGGCGGCCACGAAGAAGATCCTGCGCGCCGCCATTTCCGACAACGACAAAGCGCGTCAGATCTTCATGGAGTGGCAGCCGAAGGTCTTCAGCTCGAACGACGCCAAGGAAGGCTCCCTCGCCTTCGTCGAAAAGCGCGACCCGAAGTGGACCGGCACCTGATCTGAGCGACTGTGTGCGTAGTTGGACGGGCACAGCCCGACCAACTACGCACACGGGTACCGATTAGTTGATCAGTGGGTCGCGGGGGAGGCCGAGGATGCGCTCACCGATCTGGTTGCGCTTGATCTCCGACGTGCCGCCGGCGATCGACATGGCGCGGTGCAACAGCACCAACATGCCCGCCATCGCCCCGGCGCCGTCGAGGAACGCCGCGTCTTCGCCGGCGAGCTCGCGCAGCATGTCGGCGGCTTCGTGGCCGTTCTCCGACAGCACGAGCTTGGTGATCGCACCTTCGGGGCCGGGCCCGCTCTCGGCGACGGCGCGGTGGACGCTGCGCATGTTCAGCGCGGCGAGCGCCTCGCTCGTCGACAGGTAACGCCCGACACGCGAGGTTCCGCCCGACAGTCGCTCGGGGTGCGCGTCGAACGCCGGCACGATGGCGTCGCCGCCCATGCCGCCGCCGCCACCACCGCTGCCGATCGACACCGACTCGTTGCCGAGCGTGGCGCGCGCCACCGTCCAGCCGCCGTCGACGGGACCGACGACGTCGTCGTCAGGCACGAAGACGTCGGTGAAGAACACTTCGTTGAAGTCGCTCTGACCCGTCGGCTGCTTCAGCTGACGCACCTCGACGCCCGGCGCGTGCATGTCGATGACCATCATCGTGATGCCGTCGTGCTTGGGAACGTCAGGATTCGTGCGCACCGTTGCAAAGCCGTACGACGACACGTGCGCGCCTGACGTCCAGACCTTCTGCCCGTTGACGAGCCATCCGCCGTCGACGCGCGTCGCCTTGGTCTTGACACCCGCGGCGTCGGAACCCGCGTCGGGCTCGGAGAACAGCTGGCACCAGATGACGCCGTCACGCAACGCCGGCATGACCCAGCGGTCGAGCTGATCCTGCGTGCCGTAGCCGATGATCGTGAGGATGTTCCACGCCGTGATGCCGTACTGCGGCTTGCGAATCCCCGCCTTGCGGAACTCTTCCTCGATGACGAGTTGCTCCACGGCGCCGGCGGCGCGGCCATAGGGCTTCGGCCAGTTCGGCACCGCGTAGCCGTTGTCGACAAGCGCGTTCTTGAGCGCGTCGCCTTCCAACCCCTTCACTGTTTCGATGAACGCCAGCACCTCGGCGCGGATCTCTTCGCCCTTCTTGCCGAGGTCGATCTTGCGGGCGAGCTTGATGCCCTTGCGCGTCAGGTCGACGACGGTGGCGAGCGCATCGTCGGCGTCAACGATCGCCTGCAGCGCGGTGGCGCGGCGCATGTAGAGGTGGCAGTCGTGCTCCCACGTGAAGCCGATGCCGCCGTGCACCTGCTGGTTGAGGTTCACGCACAAGTCCGACGACGGCAGCGCCAGGCCCGCGGCGTTCGCGGCGGCGAGGCTGAACTCGTCGCCCCCGTCCTTCGCGAGGATCGCTGCGTCCCACACCGCTGCCGTGGACAGTTCCGTGGCGACGGCCATGTTGGCGCAGTGGTGCTTCACGCCTTGGTAGGTCGCGATGACGCGGCCGAACTGCACGCGCACCTTGGCGTACTCGGCGGCCATGGTCGTCGTCTCGCGGCAGATGCCGACGGCTTCCGCGGCGACGATCAGTCGTGCCAGGTCGACCAACTTCTGCGCGCCGCGCAGCACGACCGTCGCCGGCACGTTGTCGAGCGTCACGCGCGACGACGTGCGCGATAGGTCGATGTTCGCCGGAGTCTCGATCTTCACGCCGGCGTCGTGCGCGTCCACGATCACGATCGACGTGTTGCTCTTGACGACGAGCACGTCGGCGAACTTGGCGCCGAGCACGACGCCGGCATTGCCCGACGCCTTGCCGTCCTTCACCTTCACGTCACCGCCGAGCCCGACGGCGCCCTTGAGCGAGCCGTCGGCGAGACCGGGCAGCCACTGCTTCTTGTGCGCCGGCTGACCCGCGGCGTTGATGACAGCCGAGGCGATCACCGTCGGGATGAACGGACCCGGCGCCAGGCCCCGCCCCATCTCCTCGGCGACCACGACGAGTTCTTCGAGGCCGTAGCCGGAACCACCGAGCTTTTCGGGAATGTGCAGACCCAACCAACCGAGGTTGGCGATCTCGGGCCACAACTCCGGCAGTGTCTCTTCGGCGCCGTCGAGCAGGGCGCGGGCGGCGGCCTTCGACCCTTTTTTCTCCAGGAAATCGCCGACGGTCTCGGCGAGCGCTTTATGGTCCTCTGAAATGGCGATCGACATACCGGTGAGTATGGTCGGTCAGCCGACGGCGTGCACTGACGAGCGCCGTTACTCCTCGCCGGAATAGCGCTCCCACGCCGACTGGCGGGTGATACCGAGTGCTTGGCCGATGCGCGCCCACGTCACCTCGCGCTGGCGCAGCACGCGCACGATCGCTCCGACGCCGCTGTCGACGCGGTCGCGGGTCGCGGCGACCTGCACCATCCGCTCGAGCAGCGATTGATCGTCGAGCGCATCCCAGTCGGCGAGGGAGGTCATCGGTTCCTGAGCGAGAATTTCGTTGCACAGGACAATGCACTCGTCGCAGATGTAGACGCCCGGCCCGGCGATGAGCTTGGCGACGTGATCCTTCGACTTGCCGCAGAACGAGCAGCCGAGGTCGGGTTGGTGCGCCGCTAGCTCCGACACTTTGCGTCTCCTCGTCGTCACTGTGTGTCAGGGTAATCCTGACAGCGATGTCAGGGTAAGCCTGACACGCCCGGCGCGTCAAGCGGTCGGCCGCAGAAGGCGCCCGCGGCATACCGGCGAGTATGGTGCGCTCGCACACTCGTCCCAAGGGAGTCTTTCGGAATGGAAATCAAGGGCAAGAAGGCCGTCGT
>JBEEFR010000157.1:0-3033 GCA_041166285.1 Actinomycetota bacterium
GAGTTGGTGAAGCCGGGCGTCATCGTGGCGTTGGGTGCGGTCGCCGGCCAGTCGATGTTCGGCTCGTCGTTCCGCGTCGGCAAGTCGCACGGGCAGGTGCTCGAGTACGAGGGCCGGCCCGTCGTCACGACGATCCACCCGTCCTCGGTGTTGCGCGAGCGCGACGGCGACGCGCGGCACGCGGCGATGGACGGCCTCATCGCCGACCTGCGTAGCGCGGTGCGTCTCCAGAAGACGCTCGCCGCTTAGCTCGGCGGGAACTCCGCGTCGTTCGCTTCGCGAATTGCCTTGAGCATGTCGGCGCGCACGCGCGCCTTCGTGCCGCGGTGCGCTTCCATGTTCAGCGTCGACGCGAACCGCGTCGCCACTTCGCGCGCCGTCGTCATCAGTTGATCCTCGGCGACGACGGCGTCGAGCACGCCGGCCGCGACCGCGTCGCTCACGGCGATCGGTTCCGCGAGGTCGAGCATGCGCTGGTAGGCGTTCTTCGTGAGGCGGTGGCGCGTGATCTCGATCGCTGCCCACGGCAGCGTCATGCCGATGGCGACTTCGTTGGCGACGAGCTTCACGGGCTTGTCGACGCCGATGCGGTAGTCGCCCGACAGCAGCAGGAAGAAGCCCATGGCAATGGCGTGGCCCGACGCCGCGATGATGACGGGCGTCGGGAACGACAGCAGCCGCTCGCTGAGAAGGAATCCGCCGCGCAACATTGCAACCGACTCGGGTCCGGGCGTCGTGATGATCGACAGGTCGAACCCTGCCGACAACGCTTTTTGGTTGCCCGTCAGGATGACGATGGCTTGGTCCGCCTCCGCCTTGTCGAGCGCGCCATTGATCTCGGCCTGCATGTCGGGCGACAAGGCGTTGACCTTGCCGTCGTCCATCGTGATCGTGGCGATGCCGCCTTCGCATTCATAAGAAACCCGTGCCATGGCGTGGGACACTATTGGGGAAGTGCGTCGTCTGGGGATCTTCGTTGCGGTACTCGTCTGTCTCTTCGGCGCGGGCATGCCCGCGCCGCGCGCCGTCGCCACCACCGAGTCGTGGCAGTTCGTCACCGGGGGAGCGCGCGACTACTGGCTGTACGTCCCCGCGGGGACGCCTCCGCCGAGCGGGCGTCCGCTGGTCGTGTACCTGCACGGCTGCACGCAGAACAACGCCACCGACCCGCAGCTCGCGTTCGGGACCCGGTGGAACGAGCTCGCCGCCAAGGTCGGCGCCGTCGTGCTCTACCCGCTCGAGGCGCCGTACGACATGGACCATCCCGAACGCGTCGACGGCAACGGCGCGTCGTGCTGGAACTGGTTCCTCGACCAGAACATGCACCGCGGCGCCGGCGAGCCCGCGCTGCTCGCCGCACTGACACAGCAGGTCGCCGCCGCCAACGGCGTCGACCCGTCTCGCATTTATGTCTCAGGTGCGTCGGCGGGCGCCGACATGGCGAACATCCTCGACATCACGTATCCCGACGTTTTCCGGGCCAGCGCACTGTTCGCCGGTTGCGCGTACGCCGCCTGCGGCGACGTCAACGGCGCGCTCGCCACCAAAGAGCTCGCGGGCCGAGCGCCGGGGCCGGCGATGATCGTGCAGGGCGACGCCGACATGCTCAACAACGTCGCGTTGGGCGAGACGTTGCTTCGCCAGCACGTCGGCATGCGCGGGTTGCCTCCGACGCCGACGTCGACGACGCAGCACGCCGCCGTCGGGTCACTCAATCCCGGCGGTGGCAATCCGTGCGTCGGTCCGCACGACAACTTCCCGTGCGTCGCCGGCGTCACCGGGTGGCAGAGCTACCCGTACACCGTGAAGCGCTGGAACGACGCCGGTGGCCGCGTCGCCGTCGAGTGGTGGGTGGTGCACGGCCTGAACCACGACTACCCCAACGGCGACTACGCAGCGACCTTCACCGACCCCGCGGGTCCAGACGTAACCGCCGCCGCGTGGCAGTTCTTTGAGCAATCACAATAATTGACCCTTTCCTATCGTACGTATGTACGAGAGAATTGGTCATGACAGAACGCACGATTGCCGAGTTGGAAGACGAGCTCACGCAGGGCGCGGCGCGCATCGACGCCGCCCTGTGCGGCTGGTTGTTGACGCTGGCGGAGTTCGACCGTCGCGCGGGGTTCGAGAGGTGGGAGTGCCGCTCGTCAGCGCACTTTCTGAATTGGCGCTGCGGGATCTCCATGCGCACGGCGCGTGACCACGTGCGGGTCGCGCGTGCGCTCGAACAGTTCGCGCTGCTCCGCACGAAGTTCGCCGAAGGCGTGCTGTCGTATTCGAAGGCGCGTGCCATCACGCGCGTCGTGACGCCGGAGACCGAGGCGACGCTCGTGGAGTGGGCGGAGTGCGCGACCGCGGCGCAGCTCGACAAGGTCGTGCGCGGTCGTCGCTCTGTCGACAAGAAAGATCCCGACGCCCGGTTTGTGACTTGGTCGTACGAGGATGACGGCACGTTCGTGCTGCGCGCCAAGCTCACGCCGGAGGAGGGCGCGCTCGTCGTCGCCGCGTTGCAGTCAGCGCGCAACGCGTTGCGGGACGACGAAAACGGTTCCGCGGAACCGCTTCGCGCCACAGACGGTTCCGCGGAACCGCTTCGGCCCGGGAATGCAGACGCGTTCGTCGCGATGGCCGAGACCACTCTGGCGCACGGCCCGACGCCCGTCGAGGCCGGTGACCGGCACGTCGTGATGGTGCACCTCAACGCCGAGACGGGCGAGGCGAAACTCGACGGTGGACCGGTTCTGTCCGAAGCCTCCAAGCAGCTCGTGCTTTGTGGTGCGTCGATCGCGGGAGTCGTCGCCGGAGCCGACCGCGAGATCCTGTACATGGGCAGATTGATGCGCCTGCCGAACCGCGCGCAACGCCGGGCGCTCGGCATCCGCGACGGCGGCTGTGTCTTCCCCGGATGCACAGAGCGCATCTGGGTCGACGCCCATCACCTCGAAGAATGGGACAAGGGCGGCCGCACGGACATCGACAACCTCGTGTTGTTGTGCCGGTTCCATCACAACGCCATTCACCATCGCGGCT
>JBEEFR010000158.1:0-5047 GCA_041166285.1 Actinomycetota bacterium
GCGCCAAGGTCGCGCACGCCACCGCCCAGCGCCTCGGCATCCGAACGATCGTGGTGCGCGGCGATGCGGAGGGCGCCGACAAGTACGACGACGTCGTGCACCTGGGTGACGTCCCGGAGCCGGTCGACATCGCTCCCGACGACGACGCCACGATCCTGTACACGTCGGGAACCACGGGTCGGGCGAAGGGCGCGGTGTCGACGCATCGCGCCATCACGAATTCGATCACCGGCTTCGCGTCGCGCACCGCGCTCGAACGCGTGCGCAACCCTGACGCGCCGCGCGCGCAGTCGAACGACCCGCTCAGCTTCATCCTGATCGTGCCGCTGTTCCACGTGACCGGCGGCGTGCCCGTGATGCTCAGCTGCTTCGGCAGCGGCCTCAAGCTCGTGATGATGTACAAGTGGGACCCGAAGCGCGCGCTCGAACTGATCGAGCGCGAACGCATCACGAACTTCGTGGGCGTCCCGACGCAGAGCTGGGATTTGCTGGAGTGTCCCGACTTCGACAAGTTCGACACGTCCTCGTTGCTGTCGGTCGGCGGCGGTGGCGCGCCGGCGCCGCCGAAGCTCGTCGGGCGGGTGGCGTCGTCGTTCAAGCAGGCGTCGCCCAACATCGGTTACGGCATGACCGAGACGAACGCGTACGGGCCCGGGAACTCCGGCAAGGACTACATCGAGCATCCGACGTCGACGGGACGCGCCGCGCCCGGGCAGCTCATCGCGATCCGTGACGAAGACGGCAACGACCTCCCCGTCGGTGAGCGCGGCGAGGTGTGGTTCAAAGGCCCGTCGCTCATCCGCGGCTACTGGAACAAACCCGAGGCGACGGCGGAGACGATCGTCAACGGTTGGCTGCGCTCGGGCGACCTCGGCCGTCTCGACGAGGAGGGCTTCCTCTACATCGAAGACCGCGCCAAGGACATGGTGCTGCGCGGCGGGGAGAACGTGTACTCCGCCGAGGTCGAAGCCGCGATCTACGAACACCCGGCGGTGTACGAAGCCGCAGTGTTCGGCGTGCCGCACGAACGCCTCGGCGAGGAGGTCGCTGCGGTGATCTGTGTGCGCGACGGCGAAAGCCTCGACGCCGAATCGCTGCAGGCGTACCTGCGCGAACACCTCGCGCCGTTCAAGGTGCCCTCGAAGATCGTGTTCACGTCCGAGCAGTTGCCGCGCAACGCCGCGGGCAAGATCCTCAAGCGCGAACTGCGCGACCACTTTGGGGACACCAGTGCCAGCGCCTGACATCAACCTGCTCGACCGCGAGTTCTGGCGCAGCCGTCAGCACGACGCGTGGACGTGGTGTCGCGCCAACGACCCCGTCTATTTCGATGACAACAGCGGCATCTGGGCGATCACGAAGCACGCCGACATCATCCACGTCGAACGCCACGACGAGATCTTCTCCTCTGAGGGCAGTTACCGCCTCAACCCGTCGCCGGGCGAAGCCAACATGATCGCGGCGGACGACCCGCAGCACCTCAAGCAGCGCCGTCTCATCAACCGCGGCTTCACGCCGAGCGCCGTCGACACCTGGAACCCGCAGTTCGACAAGTTGCTCGACTCGATGATCGAGCCGCTCACGCCGCACGGGTCGTGCGAAGTGGTCGACGCGCTCGCCGGTCAACTTCCGGCGCGCTTCACGTGCGCGTTACTCGGCTTGCCCGACGAGCAGTGGCCCGTGGTGAAGGTGTGGTCGGAGAAGTTGATGCGCATCGACGCCATGACCATGGACAACGACGCCATCGTCGGAATGATGGAAGCGAACCAAGAGCTCTACATGATGTTGATGAGTGAGGTGCCGAACCTGCGCGGATGTCCCGTCGGTGACGGGCTGCTGTCGAAGTGGTCGCACGCCACGATCGACGGCGAGCCGATGTCGCAGGAACAGATCCATCACGAGACGGGGCTGTTTGTCGCCGGCGGCGCGGAGACGACGCGCACCGCGATCGGCCACGGCTTGCGCACGTTCTGCGACCACAACGATCAGTGGGAAGCGCTGTACGACGACCCCGCGCTGTTGACCACGGCCGTCGACGAAGTCATCCGGTGGGTGACGCCGCTGAACAACATGTTCCGCCGCGTGAAGACCGATACCGAACTGCGCGGCAAGACGCTGCGCGCCGGCGACCGGGTCGCCCTCGTCTATCCGTCGGGCAATCGCGACGAAGACGTCTTCGACGACCCGTTCAGTTTCGACATCACGCGCAACCCGAATCCGCACGTCGCCTTCGGCCACGGGACGCACTTCTGCATCGGGCGCAACTTCGCCCGCCGGGAGCTCGAGGTGCTGTTCGGCAAGCTCAATCAGGCGTGGACGGATTTGCGCGTCGTCGAAGAAATCGACGTGGAACCCAACATTTTCGCCCCCGCCGTCCGAAGGTTCGTGATGGGCTTCACCGCCCGCTAACAGCGTGGTTGGCAGCGCCGCCTCGTCGCACTACCCTTCTCCGCAATCCGGTAACGGACTGATCGATCGTTATGTACCACTTCCCCAAATCACGGCGAGGCATCTGCTTCATGGCGGCCGTCGTCGCAACGATGACCGTTGCGAGTACGACCGCGCCCGCGCTCGCCTCTAGCTCGGATCCGTACACCGAGCGCAAGAACGTCCAGAGCCAGAAGAAGGCGATCGACGCCGAGGTCAACAACCTCAAGAAGACCGACGCGCAGCTCAACAAGGAGATCGCCGATCTCAACGCGAAAGTGAGCGCCAGTAAGGCCGCCTACGACGCGGCGTCGCTGGCACTGCAGAACGCGGCGCAGGCTGCAGAACTGGCCCGCGGCTCGGAGTCGCAGACGACCGCCAACTACAACCGCTTGCGCAGCCAGACCAAGAAACTCGCGCTGCAGCTGTACATGCACGGCTTCGAGGACAAGCAGGTGCCGAAGCTCGACGCCAAGGAGCTCTCGGAAGCTGCGGCGCACGGGTATCTGCGCCTGCGCGCCATCGCGCGCGGTCAAGACATCACGGTGCGCCTCGGTCAGCTGCGCGACCAGATGGTCGCCGCACGCCAGGAAGCCGAAGCGAAGGCCGCGCAGGCCGCGGCCGAGCGTTCCCGTCAGCAGTCGGCGCTGAGTTCGCTGCAAACCAACCGTTCGCAACAGAAGAACGTCCAGACCGCGGTCGAGGCTCGCCTCGAGGCCGCGCTCGCAGAGGCGTCGTTCCTCGCAGCACGCGACAAGGCGTTGTCGGCCGAGATCGCCCGGCGCGCCAAGGGCGGCGGCGGCGGAAGCGGGCGCATCAGCGTCGGCAATGTCGACACCGTCACCGTGCAGGGCATCACCGTCGCCCGCTCGATCGCCAGCAAGGTCGGCGCGTTGTTGGACGCCGCCCGCGCTGACGGCATCACGCTTTCCGGTTGGGGCTACCGCGACTCCGACCAGCAGATCGCACTGCGCAAGGCGCACTGCGGCAGCTCCGACTACGACGTCTACGAGAAGCCGGCCAACCAGTGCTCACCGCCGACGGCTCGCCCCGGCGCCTCCATGCACGAGCGCGGCCTCGCCATCGACTTCACCTACGGCGGCTCGATCATCACGTCGCACTCGAGCCCCGCGTGGCAGTGGCTCAACAAGAACGCATCGACCTACGGGCTCTACAACCTCTCCAGCGAGCCCTGGCACTGGTCCACCAACGGCAACTAACGCCCGCCTTCGGGGGACCTGGTCTCGGGTCTTCACAGCGCGAGATCCGGCATTAGCGCGTGGTTCCTCTTTCTTCTTCGGGTTGTGACCCCACTGGGGACGACAACCCGAAAAAGAACGTCGAAAGGCGCCTTGCGAGCGCGAGAAGTTCCGCTATCGCGAGCGCGTGATCAGTCCACCGTGTGGACTGATTGCAAAGCGGGCGACGACCGCCTGTCTGCATTGCACTCGTCCACAGAGTCGGCAGCGCATAGGTCCGATCTAGTGCGGCTGGCAGTCCGGCATTAGCGAGCGGTTAGCCGCGCGGTAGCACCGTGCACCGCTGATTCGCGCTCGTGCCGAGCCCTCGTCGCCGGGAACCAGATGCGTACGTCGGCCGTCCAAGAGTCATGAAATTCTCGCCAGCCCGCATCGTTGCCGTGCTCGTGGCCGTAGTCGCCGTCGTCTCGGCATCATGCGACAGCGGCGCACACAAGAGCGACGACGCCACGCGATCGTTCGGCCGCTCGGGCGAACGAATCGTTGTCACGTCGACCGACACCGCTCATCCCGCAATCTCACACGCCGCCGCGCGGCGCGTCTTCGATCATCCGCTCACCGAGCCAGCCGCCACCGACATACATGTCGTGTTCGACGGAATCGGCACGCTCCACGCCGTGGGGATTCCCGACGCAAGCGGCTCGCTCACCAACCCCCCACTTGCCGCGCGCGCGACTGTCCCCGTGTCGTCCCTCGAAGGCCACACGGTATGGATTCGTGTTTGGAAGGCCGAGGTCGGCGCACATTCCTGCCCGGCACAGCCGGTATCCGTGCCTCCGGGCAAGGTGCTCGTCAATCCACCACGCCACATCCCGTTCTACTCGGCGGTAGTTGTCGACGCGACCACGGGCGTCGAAGCCGACTGGACTCAGTCGCTCACAACCCCGATTTGTCCGACCGTGCGCGACCGCTGACGCACCGCGAGCTCCGCGGCCGCGGAAACCGATAGCTCAGAAGTGCCGTTGCCGATCGGACTTTGTGCGCCATCCTGGTAGGTGGTGTCGAGCGGAGTTCGCCGGGCGCTGCTGATCACAGCGTCTCTGGTGACGTGGACCTTCCTCGCTGTGAGTTGCGGCGGAATCGTCACGATGTCGACTGCCGACAGCGTCGAACCTCACGCGTGGCCCGTGGGGGCGACAGTCGCGCTAATAGTGCTCGCTCTCGTGTGGGTCGGCGTTCCCGTGCTGGCGTGGCGGGAACTCCGGCGGCACCGGTAGCGCATAAGTGCCGATCCCGCCAGCTTCCGACACAATCAGCGTCTGGGTCGGGCTCGGTTTTCCGCTGCTCGGTCGTCATCGCTGAACGGGCGCGCCGACACGCATAAGTGCCGCTATGCGCCGCGCGGCGTTAGCTACAGCAGA
>JBEEFR010000159.1:0-6998 GCA_041166285.1 Actinomycetota bacterium
GACCAGATCGGCTTCGACGGCGTCACAACCGTGGGCAGCCTCGACCACTACGTCGGCGCGCTCGCGGCGCTGGCTGGCCGGCATGACGAAGCGGGTGTGCGTCTCGAACGCAGCGCCGCGATACACGAACGCATCGGCGCACCGTTCTTCGAAGCGCGCAGCCGACTCCAGCTCGCGCACGCGCTGATTGCACGCGCCCACGACGGAGACATCGCGCGCGCCGAACACGCCCTGGCGCGCGCGGGAGTCCTCGCGAAGCGCCACGGGTTTGCGCTCATCGCAGAGCGCACGCGCGCGCTGACCGCATCGCTCACCGAAGGCTGACACGCAACCGAGCAAGCGTCGTAACGTCATCAACATGAGGCGGTTTGTGGTCGTGCTCGCGTTAGTGCTGACGGCGTGCGGCGCGCAGGGATCCGACGGCGCGCACACTCGGCAAGTGTTGGTCGACTACAGCCCGGACGATTTCGCGGCGTCGTTCTTCGGCTACTTCCCGCGCGTCATCGAAGCCCATCCCGGCGACACCGTCGACTTCCACCAGACGTGGACCGGAGAGCCGCACACCGTCACGCTCGGCACGATGCTCCAGCCGATCGGCGACAAGATGCGGCCGCTGCTGCTTCACCGCAAGCCGTTGTCCGACGACGTCGACACGTCGAGCTACGGCGTCCCATCGGTATTCCCCGATACGAACGGCACCGGCAACGACAACATCGTGCTCAACCAGACGGCGTCGCAGCCCTGCTACGTCAAGGCCGGGCCGCTGCCGAACGGCGGCGACTGCCCGAAGACGCAGCCCGCGTTCGACGGAACGCAGGCGTTTTACAACTCGGGCTATATCCCCTACCGCGGCCGCAAGAGCAACGAGTTCGCGCTCCCGCTGTCGAAGGCGATCAAGCCCGGCGACTATTTCTATTACTGCCTCCTGCACGGCCCCGGGATGGGTGGCTTCGTCCGGGTGAAGCCGACCGGCGAGAGCCTCGCGTCACCGCAAGGACTCCACGACCGCGACCTCGAGGCGGGCCGGCGGCTCGCGGAGAAAGCGCGGCGCGTTGCCGCGAAACCGAGTTACCGGCTGCCGGGTAGCGACATCCAGGTCGGCGTCTTCACCGAAGCGGTCAGCAACGGTTTGGCGCACCCGGTGTCGACGAACCAATTCTTCCCGTCGACGTTCCACACAAAGGTCGGTCAGCCCGTGACGTGGAGTTTCCTCGACGGCCCGGGGCACACCGTCAGCTTCGCCGTGCCGAAATACCTGCCGGCGATTCTCTTCCGACCCGACGGGTCAGTCGAGGTCAACAGCAAGTCGATCAACGCCGTCGGTGGGCCGGGCTATCCGCAGACCGACGAGCCGGCGCCGGAGAACGGGTTCGCCGTCGACGTGGGCGACTACGACGGCAGTCACTTCCTGTCGAGCGGCTTCCCCGACGGGCTCATGCGCTACAGCGTGACGTTCACGAAGCCCGGTACGTATCCGTACGCGTGCCTGATCCACCCGCTGATGCTGGGCAAGGTCGTCGTCAGCGCGTAACGCCTACTGGCCTTCGCTGATCCCGGGCTCGATGTGCATCGCCGCCTCTTCGGCGGGCAACGAGGACTCGCGCTCTTGGCCGATGTCGTCCTCGTCCGACAGGCTGTCCTGGTGCTCGTCGGCTTCGTCAGCGCCGGCCCCGGCGTCCCACTCCTCGGGTTCGATGAACTTCTCGGGGATCAGGTCTTCGGGGAGTTCGTCCTCGTCAAGGGCTTCGGCGTTGGCCTGGGGGTCACTCATAGCTAAGGCATACCCCCTACAGGTCGGGGAGTGCCTGCTGCAGCCCGATCAGTTCGCGTAGCGGGTCGCCCTTCGCCTCGAGGCGCTCGAACACGTTGCGGACGTTCCACTTGTCCGGCTTGAGGCGGGAGTCGCCGATCTCCTCCCACTCGATCGGCACCGACACCGACGCGCCGGGCGTCGGGCGGGTGCTGAAGGGAGCGATCAGCGTCTTGTTGATGGCGTTCTGCGTGTAGTCGAGTCGTGCTTTGCCGCCGCGGTCGGCCTTCTGCCAGCTCCAGCTCACGAGTTCGGGCAGCGTGCCTCCGATGGCGCGGGAGATCTTCTCGACCCAGTCGCGCGTGTCGTCGAACGTGTAGCCGGACTTGACCGGAACCCAGATCTGGATGCCGCGCTTGCCGGTGACCTTCGGGCACCCAACCACGTGCAAGTGATCGAGAGCGACGCAGTAGAGGTGCGCGAGTTCACGCGCTTGGGCGAAGGTCGTAGCGGGACCGGGGTCGATGTCGATGAGCGCCCACGACGGCTCTTGTGGTTTGTCGCCGCGCGACGTCCACGGGTTCAGTTCGATGGCCGCGAAGTTCGCCATCCACACGAGCGTCGGCAGCGAGTCGACCGTGATGTACCACTCGGTCTCGCCCTTGCCGAAGTCGTCGTAGTGCCAGCGGTGGACGAAGTCCGGCGCATGGTCGGGACGCGCCTTGTTCCAGAATCCCTGCTTCTCGATGCCGTCGGGATACCGGTAGGCGTTGACCGGACGACCCGCGAGGTACGGCAGGATCCACGGAGCGATCGTCGCGTTGTACCGGATGAGGTCGCGCTTCGTGACGGGTTTGCCGCGCGCGCCCTTGCCCGGAAACAGCACCTTGTCGAGGTTGGTCACGCGCACGACCTCGCCGCCGACCTCCCACTCACCTTCTTTCTTCAGCGCGTCGAGCGCTTTGAGCTCGTCGGGCGTCGCCGCTTGAAAGGGACCGAGCTTGCGCCCCCACGCGGCGACGGTCGGGATCTTGCTCGTCCACTGCGCCTTTGGCTTCTTCAGCACCTCGTCGTTGGTGCGGCCCGACTTCACCGACTTCGGGTGGTCCTCGGCGTCCCATCCGTCGACGGCTTCGTCGTCGCGCTTGTGCAGCAGCATCCATTGCTCGCGGTCTCCTTGTGGTCCGCGCCGGATGAGTATGAACCGACCGCGCAATTTGTCGCCGGTCATGTCGAAGTGCAACTCGCCGTCGGCGACCGCCTTCGCTGGGTCGTCGGTGTGGACGGGTTCGTAGGTGCCCCAGTCCCACACGATCACGTCGCCGGCGCCGTAGCCGCCGCGCGGGATCACGCCTTCGAAGTCGAAGTACTCGAGGGGGTGGTCCTCGACGTGCATAGCGAGGCGCTTCGCCTTGGGGTCGAGCGTCGGACCTTTCGGCACGGCCCAACTCGCAAGCACGCCGTCCATCTCGAGGCGCAGGTCGTAATGCAGGTGGCTGGCTCGGTGGCGCTGGACGACGAAGCGACGCCCGCCTTTCTTGCTCGGCTTCTTCCCCGGTGCCCTGCCTTCGGGCTCAGGGGTCTTGGCGAAGTCGCGCTTCGCGACGTAGCGGTCGAGGCGGTTACGCGGCATGGCTTCTCCCGAACGCTGCGAGGCGCTCGCGCAACCACTTGGCATCCTTCACGGCGTTGCCGTGCCAGTCGTTGTTGAAATAGGCGTACACGTCCGCTCCCTCCTCGAGCCACTCCTGCATGCGACGCGCGTGCTTGCCGAGCCGGATCGGTCCGTAGCGGCCGAAGTAGGCGCGCTTGGTCGCTGCCGGCCCGTGGAACCGCACATAGCTCCAGTCCGTCGTGCGGATCCACGGATGGTCGTCGATGAGATCGTGCACGCACAGCGCCGCGTTGTGCTTCCGCAACACGTCGTACACGTCGTCGTGCAGCCAGCTCTCGTCACGCGCTTCGACGGCCCAGCGAATGTCGCGCGGCGCGAGCGTCAGGAACTCGTCGAGGCGTTCGGCGTTGCGCTTCCACCGCGGCGGCAGCTGCACCAAGTTCGGCCCGAGGTGCGCGCCGAGGCGGTACACGCGATCGAGGTGGTTGGCGAGCCACCCGCTGTCGGCGTCTTTCAACTTCTTGCGGTGCGAGCCGAACTGGCCGAACTTCAGCGCGTACGTGAACCCAGGCGGCGCCTGTTTCTCCCACCCTTCGGCGGCCTGCTCCGTCGGCAGGCGGTAGAAGCTGTTGTTGATCTCGACCGTGTCGAAATGGCGCGCGTAGTACTCGAACCACTGCGACGTCTTCAGCTCGCGGGGATAGAACAGGCCGCGCCATTCCTTGTACACCCAGCCCGAACAACCAATGTGCGCGACTCCCGACACGTGAGGTCGGGTACCCACTTTGTATGCCCCGCTCGATTTGGTCGGGCTCGATCAGCTTCGGCTTGGTCAACGTGCCCGTGAAGGCCTACACAGCTGTCCGCGACCACAGCGTCCATTTCCACCAGCTCGACCCCAAAGGCAGCCGGATCAAATACGAGAAGGTGTCCTCGAAGAGCGGCAAGGAAGTCGACACCGAGGAAATCAAGCTTGGCTTCGAGGTCTCGAAGGGCAAGTACGTGGAGTTGACCAAGGACGAGGTCGAAGAACTCCAGCCGGCGTCCACCAAGACCATCGACATCGGCGACTTCGTCGACCTCGCAGAGATCGACCCGATCTTCTACGACCACACGTACTGGCTCGCCCCCGACGGCGACGCCGCCGCGAAGGCCTACGCCCTGCTGCGCGACGCCATGGAGGACGAGCAGCGCGTCGGTATCGGTTCGGTCGTGATGCGCAAGAAGCAGTACCTCGCCGCCATCCGCCCCGTGAAGGGCGCGCTGGCGATGTCCACGATGCGCTTCGCCGACGAGGTCGTTCCTTCAGCCGACATCGACGGCATCCCGAAGCGTGCCGGTACAACGTCCGACAAGCAGGTGAAGCTGGCGCGCCAGATCATCGACGCGCTGGCGAACGACTGGAAGCCCGAGCGATACCACGACACCTACACCGAAGAGCTGCGCGACCTCATCGAAAAGAAGCGCAAGGGCAAGAAGGTCACCGCGGACGAAGCGCCCGAGCCCGACCGCGGCGACGCCGGCGTCGTCGACTTGATGGCCGCGCTCGAGGAGAGCGTCAAGAACGCGAAGGCCCGGAAGCGACCGGCGTCCCGGACGCGTAAGAAGGCGTCGTAGCCCGCGCATCGGCTCAGACGAGGACGTGCACTTCCTCGTCGTGCGGCTTGTCAACGCGTGCGATCCAGAAGTGCAGCGCGGGGCCGATCAGGAGGCCGGTGATTACCGTCCCGATGCCGATCGTGCCGCCGAGCAGGAAGCCCATGACCATCCACGACGCTTCCATCGCGAGGCGTACCGTCCGGTTGCTGCGACCCGTGCGCTTGCTGAAGGCGAGCATGCACAAGTCGGGCGCCGCGGCGCCGACGCGTGCGCGGATGACCAGCGCGCCGCCGAGCGCCATGAACCACGTCGCCACCGCGACCACGACGAGTTGCAACACCAGCCCGTGCGCCACGGGCGTGTGCGGCAGGAACGCGTCGAGGTAGACGCCCATGATGAAAGGCAGCGCCAACGTGCCCGGTCCGGGCCACATGCGCAGCAGCGCCGCGATGACGCACAGCGTGGCGCCGACGACCATGACCGCGTGGCCGAGCGTGATGTCGAGGTGCCGGGAGACGCCCTGCTGCACGGTGTACAGCGGACCGAGCCCGAGGTCTGCCTTTACCGTCAGCGCGTAGCAGGCGGCGCTGATGGCGCACCCGCCGAAGAGGAGACCGAGGCGTGCGGCCCACTCTCGCGCCTGCCCCATCGGGTGATGCTAAACGCCGCGACGACGACGAGACCCCATGCAAGAACGGCCCACATGCGCGGGAAGAACGCCACTTCGGCGCGCGTCAGCGGGAGATGGCCGCGGCGGAACGTCTGGCGGAACCGGGCGTCGTAGTTGTGCGCCGTCACGCAGTAGAGCTGGTACGCCGGACCGTTCGCTGACGCCGCGACCCGTGCCGTCGCCGGAACGTCGATCTGCGTCGTGGCCGTCCGCTCTCCCTTGTCGAACAACTGGCTCGTGCCGTCGGCGAAAAACAGTCGCGTGGCGACGATCGGGCACGGTGCGGTGAACGAAAACCGTCCTCCGGTCACCGTGCGGTCGGCGAACGACCGATCGACGACGGGCGCGACGTTGCCGAACGCGCCCGCGCTGTACACGGCGCGCATGATCCCCGGCGCGTCACTGGCTTCGAACGTGAGACCGACGGCCGCGACCACGCCAAGCGCGACGAGGGCCCACCGCCCGAGGGCGCGCTGCGCAGCGAACGCGAGCGCGACGACAACGGCCGGCAACGCGATGTAGAGGTGGCGTCCCGCGATGTCCGAGCGACCACCCGACAGGTGGAGGATGACCAACGCCATCGTGGCGAACGCCATCGGCCACGCCGCGAGCAGCCACGCCAGCACGGCGACGTCGTTGTGCTGTCGCCGCCGCCCCAGCATTACGAGCGCGCACACGCTCACGACGGCCGTGACGGCGAACCACAACACGGAGTAACGCGACAGGTTTGTGTTCAACAGCTGCGCGTCGAAGAACCCGTGGCCCGCCTGGTGCAGCCGGATCGCGATGCCGTGCAGGTTGAACGGCGGGTCCGACTGCAGCGAGCCGGTGATCGAGTCGAGTTGCTTCGACGCGGTGAGACCGCCGTAGTGCGCGTGGTTGAACCACAACCAGGGCGCGACCATCACCGCCGCAACCGCGCCGGCGATGGCGCCGAACCGCACGTAGTCGCGCCATCCTCGAGCGGCGATGAGCGCACCGACGGCGACGACACCGACGAGCGCGAGGCCGGTCGTCTTCGTGAGCAACGCGGCGCCGACGAGCGCGCCGACCGCCACTGCGCGCCGATCCGTCACTCCCCGACGGACCGTGCGCGCCATCGCCAGCAACACGCCGGCGGCGAACACCGTCATCAGCCCGTCGTTGGCGACGATGGCGAAGTTCCCGTTCATGCCCGAGAACACGACGAGCAAACCGGCCGCGACGACACCGACGTCGGGCGAGTCGGGAAACAGTTCGCGCCCGATGAGCCACACGAGTGGGACGAGCAACAGCGACAACAGCAGCGACATGATCCGCAGCGCGTAAATCGAGACGATTGCGCGGGCGCCGTCGGTGGCTCGCCACACCGGCGCCATCACGGC
>JBEEFR010000160.1:0-15950 GCA_041166285.1 Actinomycetota bacterium
TCGGTGACGCGGATGTTCTTCGGACGTCCGGCGTCGAGCGCGGCTTCGACTGCGGCACCGATGTCGTCGGTGTGGATGTGGCAGTTCCAGATGCCGCCGCCGCCCACGACCACGATCGAGTCGCCAATGCCCGCCCAGACTTCTTTGAACGCCGGGATCGTGGCGTCGTCGGCTTCGAGGAAGTACATGACTTCGTAGCGGAGGTCGCCGACGTGGTGTTCGTCGCCGTGCATGTCGGCCAGGGCGGCGGCGTCGAACGCGGGCGCGTCGTCGAGTTGCTCCGGCGCCTCGGGCAGCGGGCGGCCGTCCACCACCGACAACGCGGCGTCGAACAGCAACAGCAGTCCCGCGCCGCCGGCGTCGACCACGCCTGCCTGCTTCAAGACCGGGAGCATGTCGGGGGTGCGGGCGAGCGCATCGTCGCCGCCCGACCGCGCGGCCTCGATGGTTGCGAGCAAGTCGGCGCCTTCGCCGGCGCGGGCCGCTGCCGTCTCAGCGGCTTCGCGGCACACCGTGAGGATCGTGCCCTCGACGGGCCGCATTACCGCGCCGTACGCCGCTTCGGCTGCGCCCGTCATGGCGCGGGCGAACTCGAGGCCGCCGGCGCCGTCGGGCGGCGCCGCCTTGCACCCGTCGGCCAGCGCGCGCAGCACCTGGGAAAGGATCACGCCGGAGTTGCCGCGGGCGCCCATGAGCGCGCCGTGGCTGATGGCGTGGCACACGGCGGCCATGTCGTCGGGCTTCACGGCCTCGAGGTCTTTGCACACCGACTCGAGCGTCAGCGCCATGTTCGTGCCCGTGTCGCCGTCAGGCACGGGGTACACGTTGAGGCGATTGACGCGTTCGCGATGCGCCCGCAGCGCGTCGCGGAACCCGTTCATCACCGCGACGAGGTCGCCAGCGGTCAGACGGGTCAGGGTCGGCATTGGGCCTGAATGTAGTGGCCTGCTAGCGTTGACTCCCCTATGGCAGCGGTATGTGAAGTCTGCGGGAAGCACCCGAGCTTTGGTCACAACGTTTCTCACTCACAGCGCAAGACCAATCGTCGCTGGAGCCCGAACATCCAGCGCATCCGCGCGCTCGTGAACGGGTCCCCGACGCGCATCAACGTGTGCACGGGCTGCATCAAGTCGGGCAAGGTCACCAAGCCCCCGATGAAGACCCGCTCCGCCGCCAGCTAGCCGCGCCTTCGGTTCACAGCCTGGCGGGGTTCGCGGCCGGCACTCCCTTGCCGATCCGCACCCGGCCCTCGATGGCACTCGTCACCGCCGCTTTGCCGCGGCGGCACGCCGACGTGACGTCGTCGCCGAGCGCCAAGCCGGCTGCGATCGACGCGCTGAGGACGCAGCCGGTCCCGTGCGTTTCGTCGGTGACGACCCGCGGCGACTCCAGCCACACCGGTCCCGGCTGACCCTGCAGCAACAGGCAGTCGCGCGCGGGACCGCTGCCGACGTGGCCGCCCTTGACCAACGCGGCGCCGGCACCGGTTTCGAGCAGCGCGCGTGCGGCGCGCACCATCGAGTCGTCGTCGACGACGTCGATGCCGGTAAGGGCGCGCGCCTCGTGCGCGTTGGGCGTCACCACCGTTGCCTTCGCCAGCAGTTCGGCGTAGTCGGCGTCACCGTCGAACAGCGACGCGCCGGTCGTCGCGACCATCACCGGGTCCACAACCAACGGAATACCGAACGGCAACGCCGAGGCAATCGTGACGATCATCTCGTGCGAGCCGAGCATCCCCGTCTTGATGGCGCCGACGAGCAGGTCGTCGCACACGGCGTTGATCTGCGCGACCACGATGTCAGCCGACAGCATCTCCACGGCCTCGACGCCGCGGGTGTTCTGCGCCGTCACCGCCGTCACCGCGCACGCGCCCCACACGCCTTGCGTCGCGAACGCCGCGAGGTCGGCGGACACGCCGGCACCGCCCGACGAGTCGACACCGGCGATGGTCAACGCGACCTTCACAGTTGATGGTCCCAACCGCGGGGCTCGATGGGCTCGCCGCGGTAACTGACGCCGGCGCCCGCCACACACGACCCGATGCGCGTCCATCCGTCGATCGCCGTCGGCGAGCACGCCACGAGCACGAAGTCCTCGCCGCCGTGCAGCGCATCGTCGAGCGTGGCGTGTTCCGCCACGGGTACGTCGTCGAGCGCGAGTCGCACGCCGGACGCATCGGCGATGCGCGCGCAGTCGGTGACGAGGCCGTCGGACACGTCGATCAGCGCCGTGGCGCCCGCGGGTCGCGCCCCGAGATACGCCATCGGTCGCCGGTGCGCCAAGCCGCCGCCGGCGCGAAGGTCACGCGCCGCGGCGCCGAGCGGGCCGCTGACGTAGACACCGTCTCCGACGCGGGCTCCCGAGCGCAGGATCGGCGCGTCGTCGGTGTGGCCGAGCACGGTCACGGTCACGACGGTCGTGGCGCCTCCGGACAAATCGCCGCCCACCACTTCGCCGCCGACGACGGCGCACGCTTCGGAGACGCCGTCGAAGAACCCGTCGACGTCGAAACCTCGTCGCGCCACGAGGGAAACGAGGAACCAGGCGGAGCGGCCCCCCATGGCCGAAATGTCCGACGCGTTCACCATGATCGACTTCCACCCGACGTCGGCGGCGCTGCTCCACTGGTCACGCCAGTCGACGTCCTGGACGAGCGTGTCGGTCGAAGCGAGCAAGCCGTCAGGCAGAACCGCAGCGTCGTCGCCGACTGACGGAAACCGCTTCGCCAAGCGCGCCAACACTGCCGATTCGCGCTGCGTCGGTTCGTCGCTCAGAGGGTGCCTCCGGTAGTTTGGGTGGGCTAGTTACCGCTGAGCGTAGGCACCGCGCTGAGGGAGGCCATGAGTTGCAAGGCGTTGTGAAGTCGTATGACCCCGACACGGGCATGGGCGCGATCATCACCGACACCGATCGTGCGAATTACGACCTCGCCGCCAACGCGCTCGCCGGATCGATCTTTCGCATGCTTCGCCCGGGCCAACGGGTCGTGTTCGACCTCGACGGCGAGGGCCGGGCGACCGCGCTTCGGCTGGGATCGGAAGTCGACATGGGGGCTCCGCCGCTCCCACCGGGTATTAACCCGGATGCTGACGCACCTAACGAGGTCGAGGTCTGAGATCGATGGGAGCCACCCCGCTTTCCACCAACACGTCGCTGCTCAACTGGGTCAACGAGATCGCCGCGCTCACCACGCCTGACCGCATCGAGTGGTGCGACGGATCGGCGGAGGAGTACGACCGTCTGTGCCAGGAGCTGGTGGACGCCGGCACCTTCACGAAGTTGTCCGACGCCAAGCGACCGAAGAGCTACCTGGCGCTCTCCGACCCGGCCGACGTGGCGCGCGTCGAGGACCGCACGTTCATCTGCGCCGAAAACGAAGGCGACGTCGGGCCGACGAACAACTGGCGCGACCCCGCCGAGATGCGCGGCACGATCAACGGACTGTTCAAGGGGTGCATGAAGGGCCGCACCATGTACGTGGTGCCCTTCTCGATGGGCCCGCTGGGCTCGCCGATCTCCTACATCGGCGTCGAACTCACCGACTCGCCGTATGTCGCAGTGTCGATGCGCATCATGACGCGCATGGGGCAGGCCGCCCTCGACGTTCTCGGCGACGGACCGTTCGTGCCGTGCGTGCACTCCGTGGGCGCCCCCCTCGCTGACGGCGAGGCGGACGTCGCGTGGCCGTGCAACGCCGACAACAAGTACATCGTCCACTTCCCCGAGACGCGAGAGATCTGGTCGTTCGGCTCCGGGTACGGCGGCAACGCGCTGCTCGGCAAGAAGTGCTTCGCCCTGCGCATCGCATCGGTCATGGCGCGTGACGAAGGCTGGCTCGCCGAGCACATGCTGATCCTGAAGCTCACGAATCCCGACGGGATCGTGAAGTACATCGCCGCCGCGTTCCCGTCGGCGTGCGGCAAGACCAACCTCGCGATGCTCGTGCCGTCGTTGCCGGGCTGGACCGTCGAGACCGTCGGCGACGACATCTGCTGGATGAAGATCCGCGACGGCCAGCTCTACGCCATCAACCCCGAAGCGGGCTTCTTCGGTGTGGCGCCCGGCACCGGTCCCGACACCAACCCGAACGCGCTGGCCACGCTCACCGAGAACTGCATCTTCACGAACACCGCGTCGACCGATGACGGTGACGTGTGGTGGGAAGGCTTGACCGAGGACACGCCGGCGCACCTCACCGACTGGCTCGGCAACTCGTGGACGCCGGAGTCGGGCACCAAGGCTGCGCACCCGAACTCGCGCTTCACCGCGCCGGCGTCGCAATGCCCGACGATCGCACCCGAATGGGAAGACCCCGCGGGCGTGCCGATCTCGGCGGTGCTCTTCGGTGGCCGCCGCGCGTCGGTGGTGCCGCTGGTGCACGAGGCGTTCTCGTGGAACCACGGCGTGTTCGTCGGTTCGATCATGGCGTCGGAGACGACGGCAGCGCAGGCCGGTGCGGTCGGCAACCTCCGTCGCGACCCGTTCGCCATGCTGCCGTTCTGCGGTTACAACATGGCCGACTACTTCGCGCACTGGCTGAAGATCGCGTCGCTGGCCGACGCGTCGAAGCTGCCGAAGATCTTCTACGTCAACTGGTTCCGCCGCGACGCCGAGGGGAACTTCCTGTGGCCTGGGTACGGCGAGAACAGCCGTGTGCTGGCCTGGGTCTTCGACCGCGTGAACGGCACGGGCGGCGCCGTCGAGAGTCCGATCGGCTACCTGCCGGCTCCGGGCGCGATCAACGTCGACGGGCTCGACATCTCCGAGGAACAGATGACGGAGTTGCTCTCGGTCGACACCGAAGAGTGGCGCGCCGAGGTTCCGTCGATCGAGGAGCACTACGCCGTGTTCGGCGATCGCATCCCGCACGAACTTCGCGACGAGCTGGCTGGCCTCGAGAAGCGCCTGTCCGACTAGCTTCTCGGCATGTCCGTTAGCGCGTTCATCCTGATTCAAACCGAAGTCGGCAAGGCAGCCTCGGTCGCCGAGGAAGTCGGCAAGATCGAAGGCGTCGTCTCCGCCGAAGACGTGACCGGACCGTACGACGTGATCGTGCGCGCCGAGGCCGGCGATATGAACGACCTCGGCAAGATGGTCGTGAGCAAGGTGCAGTTGATCGACGGGATCACCCGCACCCTCACGTGCCCGGTCGTCAACCTCTAGACGACGCCGCCGAGCACTTCCGCACCCACGGATGGGTGCTCGTTCCGTCGCTCATTCCCGAACCAGACATCGCGACCGCGCGGCCGAAGCTGTTCGAGCTGTACCCGACACCGGAGGAGATCGCTTCGGGTGAGCGAACCCCCCGCACTGCGCCGTACCTCGACGCCGACGCGTCGTCGGGCACGTGGGGCACCGGCGACCGACGATTTGTGCCGGGCCAGTTCGTGGGCCTGAAGGAGGCACCCTTCGGCGACGCCGCGCTCGACCGGCTACCGGTGCACGACCGGATACTGGATCTCGTCGAGGCACTGCTTGGTACGTCCGACATCCGGCTCTACCAAGCGGAAACCTTCGGCAAGTACACCGGCGTCGCGCCCTACGCGCAGCCGTTGCACATCGACGAGACCAACCACGCGCTCGTACCGCCGCGACGCGACGGCACTGACCGGCAGGTCCAGCTGTTCCTTTACCTGAGCGATGTCACCGAAGAACGCGGCGCCACCCGCGTCGTCTCCAAGACGATCACCGGCGACGTGACCAACGAGCGGTTCTATTTCCACAATGCCGGGCCGATTCGCTTTGACGCCGACGAGGTTGCGGCCGTTGGCCCCGCCGGATCGGTCCTCGCGTACTCGGCCGACACTGTCCATCGAGGCGCCGACATGGTCGAGCCGGGCGCGGGCCGGTTCTTCTTCAACCTCGGCTACCGGCAGGGAGGCGTCGACTGGACCGGCGACCTGCCGTGGCCCCGCCGCTGCATCGAGCCGTTCGTCCATCTGTGGCTGCAGCAGCTCACGCCACGCCAGCTGTGCGCCATCGGCTTCCCGCCGCCCGGGCATCCCTACTGGGACGAGACGACGCTCGCCGCAACACAGGCCCGCTACCCGGCGATGGACCTGTCCGGCTTCCGCTAGCGGGCCGTGCCGACCAAGACGGCGCGAATGCCGAGGCCCATGATGAACAGGCTGAAGGCGCCGTACCAGAGGTAGACCTTTTGCAGTTGCTGGCGGTAGCTGTAGGCGAGGCCGACGGTGATGATGGCGACGAAGCCGTAGAACATGTGGAACTTCGGCGGGTCGATGTGCTGGCCGCTGACGAGGGCAACGCCCAAGCCGACCTGAATGAACACTGCAACCTCGGCGATCGCGGTGAACCACCACAGCGCGCGGGTGCGCAGCGCAGGCCAGCGGTGCGCGCCGAACGCCCACAGCCCCGCGAGGCCATTGGAGGTGATCGTTACCCAAGCCCACGCGACGTGAACGTCGCGCAGGGTCGTCGCCAGCAACTAGCTGTTGTCTTGCGCGGCGCGGGCCATCTCGGCCATCGCCTGCGCTTCGGCGCGCGCCTCGGCGGCAACGTCGACCAGTTCCGTGATCTCTTCGTCGGTGAAGCCCGCGAGGTTGCGGAACTTGCGCGCCAGGTGGATCGGTGCGTCCTCGTCCTCGCCGCGGAAGCCGCCGAAGCTGAACAGCTTGTCGACGGTGCGCTGGAAGTCGAGGGCCTGCTGCTGGCGCTCGGGGTCGTTGGCCGTGATCTTTCGCAGCCAATCCGAACCCATCTTCACGTGGGTGACTTCGTCGGCCAGCATCCAGTCTTCGCAGAAATACAACACCGGGTCGTTGGTGCCGCCGCCGTAATCGCGCATGGTGTTGAAGACGTCGATCGCCAGGCCTTCGAGGGCGCGGTTGACGCCGGTGAGACGCAGGACGGGGTCGGCGTTGCACGCCGCTTCGAACAACAGCACCTGCTCGGCGAATTCGCCGATGTAGGTGCCCATGTGCTCGCCGAGCTTGATCGAGATTTCGCAGTGACGGGCTTCGTCCCAGCACTGCCGCGCCATGTCGAGCTTGAGCTCGAATGGGACCTCGGTGCCGACTTCGAAGTCGTAGCACGTGCGTCCTGCGCCTTCGAGGGCCTGAATCTCGCCCACGAAGATGCTGTGCATCAGCTGACGCGCGCCGTCCGGGGCATCGGGATCCTTGGGATCAAACCCCAGACCAGGGCGGCTCTCGTTGCCATTGCGCGGGTCGAAGACGACGTCTTCGATGCGAATCCGCTCGAAGCGCTGGTCGCGAGCCAGGTCGTCGACCGTCAGCATCTTCTTCATCTAGGACTCCCTCTCGAGTTCTCTCGCCGAAGTGTAGGCGCTCAGTCGGGTTTCGGAGAGAACGCGGCCGCCACGAGCTCGCCGAACAGCACGTCGGGGTCAGGCGTGTCGGCGCCCTTCTTGCGGAACCAGCCGAGCAGGTTGCGGCAGTCGCGCTGCAGGAAGTCGAGCGTGTTGGAGTTGTACTGCGCCGCCCGCGTCACGTCGGTCAGCTCCGCCGCCTGCGGCAGATCGATGACGTACAGCGTCTCGCCCCACACGAGCGTGTTGTACGCCGAGAGGTCGCCGTGCACGACGCCGGCGCCCGCGAGACCCCACAGGATGGCGACGGCTTGGTCGCGCAAGTGGTTGAGCAGTTCGCGGTTGGGGTGCGACTCCGCGAGACGCGGCGCGGCACCGTCGTCGTCGCCGAGGTACTCGAGCATGAGTTCGGTCCCCGCCAGTTGCACCGGGTACGGCACGGGCAGTCCCGCGTCCCAGAGCCGACACAGCGTTTCGAACTCTGCTTGCGCCCACACGCCGGCGCGCGCCGCCGAGCCGTAATGCGTCTGCTTTTTGATGGCGCGAGCGGTGCGCCCGTCGCGGGGTTCTTTGCCCATGCGATAGGCAGCGTCGTTGCGGAAGGTGCGGTGATTGGTGTCGCGATAACGCTTCGCCGCGAGCAGGTTGCGCTGCTCGAGGTGCGTGCGTTCGACGATGGCGACGTCGGCTTCTTTGCCTGATTTCAGGTCCCCGAGGTCCTCGTCGCGGGCCTCGTCGCTGGTGATCACCCAGTCGGGCACGGGCTCGGGACCGTGTTCGGTACCGACGGAGTTGTACGTCGACGCGCCGGGATCCGGAACGTCGTCGTCCCACCGGGCTTTGGGCCGCCGGATCAGATAGACGTAATCGTCGTTTTTTGCGGTTTTGCGGAACGCCACCTTGTCGGGTGCGGCGTCGTGGTGCATGCGAGGCAATGCAATGCGTCCTTTGATGAGAGCAGTTAGGTGGGACGGACAGCCGTCCGCGCGTTGCTCCGTCAGGCAGCGTGACGAGCGAGGGCGCGAAGTGATGCGGTGTTGCCGGTGACAATGGCAGTCCGGGACATCAGCGCCTCCTTTCGCTCGAAGTTGTCGCGAGTCTGACCGACGAGCGGCCGCGCCGCAACGATTTACAGATCAGGGTCGCTGAAATCGATGTGCATGTCGGGCATATCGGGCGTTGCGGGTTCCACAGCCACGGGCCCCGAAAGATCGATTTGCTCGTACGGGTCGGGCGCCACGGCACGCGACGGGTCCGGCGCGCGCTCCGGCTCCGGCTCGGTAGCTGGCTCCGTCGCCGCTGCGACTGACTCGGTGGGCTCGTGTTCGGAGTGCGCGCGTTCACGGCGTTCGCGCTTGCGACGCGCCCGCGCCGTCTCGACGACGCCGACGGCGGCCGTCTCGGCGGCGGCGTCCTCCCACGCCGGCGCCCAGTCGGTGGCAGGCGCGACAACGGGTTCGGGCGGCGCGTGTACCGACTCGTCTGCCGGCGGGAACAACGCCGGCACAGCCATCGTGTCGTAGGTGGACTCGAACGACGGCGGTCGGCGGCGCCCGCGGACTCCCGCGACGGCGATGCCCGTAAGACCGAGACCGGCCGCGACCAGCGCGACGAGCGGCAGCTTCGAAGTGTCCTTGTCGTGGTGGGTGGGCAACGCGACCGGGCCGGCGACGCGATCCGACGTCGTCGGAGGCTCGGTGACCGTCGTCGTCGTCTCGGGCGCGGCGGTGGTTTCGACGACGGCCGCGGCCGGTTCGGTCGTGCCCGTCGAGCGGGTGGTGATGGTGGTGTTCGTGCCGTGGTGCCGTGACGTGGTCGTCGTACGCCCGGGCTTCGGCTTGGGCTGCGGCGGCGGTGCGGTGCTGTCGGGCGTGATGTCGGGCTGGGTCTGCGGCGGGTCGGTCGGCGGCGGGTCGGTCGGGGGCGGGATCGTCGGCTCGAGCGTGGTGTCTGGGTCTTCGGCGCGCGCAGCGGAGAGCGTGTGCACGCCGCCGCCGGTCATCACCATTAGCAGCGCGGCCAGCGCACCGAGCACGGTCCCGATCCGACGAGCCGTCATCGCGCCGATGCCAACAGCGCTTCGATTTCGTCGGGCGACGCGCTGCGAACGTTGTTCTGGACGAGGAAGTTTTGCGGCGCCTGTTGCGCGACCGCCGCGATGTCGTCGTCCGACACCCCGGCAGCGGCGAGGCCCTCGGGAAGACCCAGGCGCGCCCGCAACCTGTCGATGGCGCCAGCGGCGTCGCCGGGGTCACCGAGGGCTTCGCCGATGCGGCGCACGGCGTCGGGTGCGGCGAGTTCGTTGAAGGCGACGACCTTGCTCAACAGCACCGCGTTGGCGCGGCCGTGCGGGATGCCGGTGCGCCCACCCACCATTTGCGCCAGCGCGTGGTGAATACCCATCGACGAATTCTGCAGGCAACGCCCGGCAAGCGCCGCGCCGGCGAACATGTCGGTGCGCGCGTCGAGGTCGTCGGGGTCGTCCACCACGCGCGGGATTGCGTCGGCGATGCGGCGGATCGCCTCGAGCGCGATGGCCTCCGCTTCCGGCGTGCAGCGCGGCGAGTACACGGCCTCGACGCCGTGCGCCAGCGCGTTCATCGCCGTTTCGGCGGAAATGTCGGGTGGCAGGTCAAGCGTCGCCCGCGGGTCGTAGATCGCGACGACCGGCGCGGTCGTGGGGCCACCGGCCCCGGTCTTCTGGCGAGTCGCGTGATCGGTCATCCCGAAGAAGGGCGTCAACTCGGCGCCCGAGTAGGTCGTCGGGATCGAAACGTGCGGCAGTACCGCTCGGTCGACGTGGCTCGTGCCCGGGACGCCTTCGGCCTGCTCGGCGAAAAAGGCGATCGCCTTGCCGGTGTCGGCGCACGAACCACCACCGAAGCTGACGATTCCGTCGACGCGTTCTTTGCGAGCGAGGTCCAACGCCTCGTGCACGGTTTCGGTCGGCACGTGACTCTGCACATCGTCATAGATCGCGGTTGCTGTGCGGCCGAGCACTTTGTGGAAGCGAATTCCGACGTCGCTCATCATGCGGCCTTGCGTCGTCACCACCAGGACGCGTCGCAGGCCGATGGATTTGAGCGCGTCGGAGACGCGGTCGATCGCGTCGACACCGAAGATGATCTGCTGGGCGTAGCCCGTGTGCACCCACGCTGACTGCGAACTCACCATTTCGTGTCTAGTTCACCACGGTGGTGGCTGCGTCACCGAGCGTCAGCACGCGCCACGAGTCGGTCGCCGCGTCGATGTCGACGACCGTGCGCGAACAGTTGTCGACCGCTTGGCACACGACGCGGTCGTCGCCCCACGCCTTGCCGATGGCGACGTTGATCGCCACGAAGTGGCTCACGACGACCGAGTCGTCGGGCAGCGAACGCAGGGTGGCGAGTACGTCGTCGCGCCACGCGCCATACGCCGCGCCGGCCTCTGTGTAGGTGCCCGACAGAAAACCGCGCAGCCACGTCACCCGCGTCGAGACGTCGAACTCGTTCGGCGCGACAACCTCGCCGACGCGCGGCTCCACGACCGCGGTCACGTCCCACAGACGTTCGAGCGCGGCCGCCGTTTCGCGCGTGCGCCGCAGCGGACTCGTGAACAGAGGACGCGCGCTGCCGCCGATGGCGGCCGCCATCGCATCTGCTTGCGCCAAACCGGTCTCGTGGAGCGGTGGGTCCGTGTCTTCCCACCCTGCCGCCGCCTTGCCGTGGCGGACCAACGTGATGCGCGGCATGACGGCTACAGGCCTGCGAACAGGTCGTGCTCGTGGATCCCGGCGGGCGCGCCGCGCAGGATGAACCATTCCGTGCCGAAGCCCTCGGCGAACACGTCGTCGGGCATTTTGAGGAAGAACGACTCGTCGGTGATCTGGCTGGCGTGCGCGCGCATCGCTTCTTTTTTCTTGTCGATGAAGTCGCGCACGTCGACGGCGGTGGTCAGCTTGTCCTCGTCGACGCCGAGCGGGAACTCGATGGTGCGCGGTTCTCCGCTGGCGGGTTCTTCGATCAACGTGTCGACGCCGTCGACGGTCTCGACGCGCCGGGTAGGCGTGTCGCCCCGCTGCGCGCGCCGGATCCACGCCGTGCGGTTGATGGTCGTTTCGTACACCTTGCGCGTGCCCGCGATCTCGCCGGCACGGACGCCGACTTGGAACACCTTGATGTGATCGGGATGGCCGTAGATCCCGTTCTCGTCGTAAACGGTGAGAACGTCGGCGTTCTCTTCGTCGAGGATGCGGGCGAGTCGTTGCGCCGCTTCTTCGACATCGGCCTGCCAGAACGAACGAGGGTCGTCGTTCTCCGGCGTGCCCATCATCCCCGAGTCGCGGTAGCCGAGAAAGACGTGGCGCGCGATCCCGAGCACGGCGACGGCGTCGGCCATTTCTTGCTCGCGCCGTTCGGCGAGCGTCTCGCCCTCGGCAAGGAAGCCATCCGGGTATTCGCCGTGTTCGCCGCGCGTCGCGGTGACGAGTACGACCCTGTGTCCGTCTTTGACCGCTTTCGCAATCGTCCCTCCCGTCCCGATTGCCTCATCGTCGGGGTGCGCGTGAAAGCAGACGAGGGTGGCCATGGCGCGGACGAGCCTAGACTTGCGCCGATGTTTCGCAGTGCTGGGGCACGGAGGGCTTTTCTCGTTGGCTTTGCCGCGTTGACGTTGGTCGCGGGCTCAGTGGCGTTGCGCAGTGACCACCCGCATCAAGTCGTCGCCATCAAGCGACCGACGACAACGCTGGCGACAACGACGACAACCGCGACGACCGCGCCGCCCTTCGCCGCGGCGACGGTGCCGAACCATGTGCAGCACGTGCGCGTGCTACCGGGCGAACGACCCGAGCGCACCGTGCACGCCGCGTCCTACCGCGGCCCGACGCCGACCGGGCGCATCATCATCCCGCGCATCGGGCTGAACCACTTGACCTACGAAGGCATCGAGCTTTCGACGATCGACTACGGCCCGTCGCACTGGCCGGGCACGGCGATGCCGGGCGACGTCGGCAACACGGTGTTCCCTGGCCACCGCGTCACGCACGACCACCCGTTTTTCGACATCGATCAGATCCAGATCGGCGACCAAGTCACATTCGTCAACGAGACCGGTCGCTACACGTACGAAGTCACCGATCACTTCGTGGTCAACGCCGACGAGACCTGGATCGCCGATCAGGGCGATTCGCCGACGATGACGATTTTCGGATGCCACCCGAAGCACTCGGCCAAGCAGCGCTACGTGGTCAAAGGCAAGCTCGTGAGCAGCGAGCGCGCGTACTCGTCGCCGCCGACTCCCAACGACGGCAAGACGGCCCCCGGCGACGGCAACACCTATACCCCGCCGCCGCCGGAAACGACGACCACGACGCAGCCGCGGTCGCTCATTCCGCCTCTGTAGGCGCGGCTACCTGACCGCGGCGGTTTCCCGGAGCTTGGTGATCTCGTCCGGGCTGAAGCCGAATTCCGCGAGCACTTCGTCGGTGTGCTGACCGGCGTGCGCGGGCGGACCCTGCACGGCCGACTTCGTGCGACTGAACCGCGGCGCGGCGTTCGCCTGCACGATGCCGCCGACTTCGACGAACACTTCGCGGGCAACGTTGGCTGGGTGCTCCGGCGCCTCCCACAAAGACAGCACTGGTGCGAAGCACACGTCGGTGTGCTCCATGATCTCGCACCACTCCGCGCGCGTCTTCTGTTTGAAGCACGCCGCGACCTTCTCCTTGTATTTCGGCCACTCGGCCCGATTCATCTGCGCGGCCAGTTCAGGATCCGCATCGAGACCGCTCAACCGCAACAACTCGGCGTAGAACTGGGGCTCGATCGAGCCGATCGAGATGTACTCGCCGTCGGCACACTCGTACGCGTCGTAGAAGTGCGCGCCGGTGTCGAGCAGGTTGGTGCCGCGCTCCGGCGTGTGCATGCCGATGGCCTTCATGCCGTGGAACATGTTGGTGAGCAGCGCCGCGCCGTCGACCATCGCGGCGTCGACGACCTGACCCTGACCGGAGTCGCGCGCTTCGAGCAGCGCGCACACGACGCCGAAGGCCAGGAACATGGCTCCGCCACCGAAGTCCCCGACGAAGTTGAGCGGCGGAATCGGCGGACCTCCCGCTTTGCCGATCGGGTGCAACGCTCCCGCGAGCGAGATGTAGTTGATGTCGTGGCCCGCGGCCTGCGCGTAGGGGCCGTCCTGACCCCACCCGGTCATCCGGCCGTAGACCAGCTTGGGGTTGCGGGCGAAGCAGTCGTCAGGGCCGATGCCGAGGCGCTCCGTCACGCCCGGGCGGAAGCCTTCGATGAGCGCGTCGGCCTTCTCGACGAGCCGCAGGATCGTTTCGACACCGTCGGGATTCTTGAGGTCGACGCCGATCGACTTGCGTCCGCGTGCGAGCGGGTCGAACGGCGGACGCGCCGGGTCGCCCCCGGTCACGTTGCCGGCGCGATCGACGCGGATGACTTCCGCGCCCATATCCGACAGCAGCATCGCCGCGAACGGGCCGGGCCCGATACCGGCGAGTTCGATGATGCGGACGCCGTTGAGTGGTCCAGAACCCATTGCTAAATCTCCCTGGTTGCGTTTTGGTGGATCAGATCGACGAACTCGTCCCACAGCGCCGGAGGGATGTCGTGGCCCATGCCCTCGACGATGTGCAGTTGCGCATCGGGAATCGCCTTCGCCGTGGCGTAGCCGCCGCTCACCGTCACGAGCGGATCGTCGGTGCCGTGGATGACGAGTGACGGCACGCGGATGCTCGCCAGGCGCGGCGTGCGATCGCCCGACGCCCGGATTGCAGCCATCTGACGGATCACGCCGACCGGGTCGGAGTCGCGCGCGAACGCGCGCAACCCGATTTCGCGCGTGCGCGCGACGTCGCACGGGTAGTTGGCGCCGGCCAGCGCCGTCCACGTCCGCACGTACCGGTCAGCCGCCTCTTCGGCGTCGACCGGCGGGGCGCCGCCCGTCATGATGTCGCCGAGCTTGGACGGATCGGGCTGACCGACCTCGGGGTCACCGGTGGTCGAACCGATCGAGCACATCGACAGCACGCGCTCGGGATGCTCCAGCGCGATCGTCTGCACGATCATTCCGCCCATCGACTGCCCGATGATGTGCGCGCGCTCGATCGCGAGATGATCGAGCAGCCCAACGGAGTCGCTCGCCAAGTCCGACAAGGTGTACGGCGCAGTTCCATCGGCGAACGCCGCGTTCATCGCCGCGCCGAGATCGACTTCGTGAATGTGGGTCGACAACCCGGAATCACGATTGTCGTGACGGATCACGCGGTAGCCGCGGTCGACGAGCTTGGCGACGAACTCGTCCCACCACCAGATCATCTGCACGCTGATGCCAGTCACGAGCAGTAACGGCACGCCGTCGTCGTCCCCGAAGACCTCGTACTCCAACTCGATCCCGTTCACGGCCGCGCGCATCGGCGTCACGCTAGCTTGCGAGGCGTGACGATCTACGGGGTGCACACCGGGCTGCAACACACCACGATCGACGAGCTGCGCGATTTGTGGCACCGCATCGAGGCCGCAGGTTACGAGTGGATCTCGGTATGGGATCACTTCTACGCCGCCGACCTGACCGGCGACCCCACGTGTCTCGAGGCCGTCGCCGCGCACGCCGCACTGGCGTCGGAAACCTCACGCGTGACCGTCGGATGTCTCGTGTACTGCGCGGGCTACCGGCATCCCGCGGTTCTGGCGAAGTCGATCACGACCATCGACCACATCTCGAACGGTCGCGCCGCCATGGGCCTCGGCGCGGGATGGAGCCAGCTCGAGTACGACGCCTACGGCATGGATTTCCCATCTGCCGGTGTGCGCCTTGCCATCCTCGACGAGTCGGCCGCGTGCATCCGCGGACTGTTGCGCGACGACAAGACGTCCTTCAGCGGTAAGCACTTCACGTTGCGCGACGCACAAAACGTGCCGCGCCCGATCAACGCGCAGCTGCCGTTGTGGATCGGCGGCGGCGGTGAACGCAAGACGCTGCGCACCGTCGCCAAGTACGCCGACGGTTGGAACGTTCCGTTCATCTCACCCGATCAGTTCAAGGCAAAGCGTGCCGTGTTGGCCGAGCACTGCGAGCAGGTGGGGCGCGACATCGCCGAGATCCGCTGCGCCATCAACGTCGGCTACTCGCAGAGCGAAGACGACTTCGAAAAGCAGTTCGGTCTTCTGCGGATGGGCGTGCGGCCGGGCGTGCTCATGGGTTCCGACCAGGAGATCGTCGACCGCATCGGCGAGTACGTCGAAGCCGGCGCCGAGCAGGTCAACATCGCGGTGCGCGCGCCTTGGGATCCCGACGCGCTCGAACGTTTCGCTCAGCTCGTCGGCTTGTGACCGTCGTCGTCGCGCCGGGTCGAGTGAACCTGATCGGCGACCACACCGACTACGTCGGCGGACTCTCGCTGGCGTGCGCCATCGACCTCGCGGTGACCGCAGTGGTCGAACGCGGCGGTGACCGCGTCGATCTCACGTCCGACGCGACCGCCGAGCCGGCGTCATTCGCCGTCGGCGACGAACCCGCGGGAGCGGCCACGACATGGGTGCGTCTCGTGCACGCCGTGGCGTCGATGGTGCAGCCGGCGATGGGATTGCACGGGCGGCTCACCACCACGCTGCCGATCGGCACTGGCCTGTCGTCGTCGGCGGCGTGCACGGTC
>JBEEFR010000161.1:0-4140 GCA_041166285.1 Actinomycetota bacterium
CGCCGAGGCCGACCAAGCCCGGCGCGCCACCGCCGATGCGCTCGCCGACGCGAACGATCGCGCCCGCGCCGCCGCGGTGAACCTCGGCAGCGCCCGCGCCCGCGCCCAGGAAAAGGACATCGCGTTCGAACGCGCCAAGGAGCAGCACGCGCGCATCGAACCGACGAAGATCGAAGCGCGGCTCCTCGGTCGCCTCGGTGAACTGCTCGGCGCGTTCAAGGATCACGAAGCGGCGTCGGTCGGGCCCCGCCTCGCCGGCCACGCCCGCGCCCTGTTCAACGACATGACCGAGGGCACCTACGACAACCTCGAACTGTCGGACAACTTCGAGGTCCGGATCACCGATCAGAACCGCACGTTCGACCTGAAGCGCTTCAGCGGCTCCGAGGTCGACCTCGCCAACTTGGCGCTGCGCATCGCCATCAGCGAGTGCGTGACGCTGCAGTCGGGCGGCGCCGTCGGCCTGCTCGTCCTCGACGAGGTGTTCGGCCCCCTTGACGCCAACCGCCGCGCCCGCCTGCTGCAAGCGCTGAACGGTCTACAGACGCGCTTTCGTCAGGTGCTGGTCGTCACGCACGCGGACGACGTCAAGGCGCAACTCCCGAGCTCGATCGAGGTGCGTCCGATCGGAGAACGACGGGCCACCGCCATCGTGTCCTGATCCGCAGTGGCGATGCTCGCGTGCCCGCTCGACTTACAGCCGCTGGCGCGCGCCGACCGCGTGTGGCGGTGCTCCGCAAACCACTCCTACGACGAGGCCCGCGAGGGCTACGTGAACCTTTTGCCGCCGGGCCGCCCTTCACGCAAGAACGCCGGTGACGACAAAGCCTCGGTGGAGGCGCGCCGCCGGTTCCTCAGCGGCGGCCACTACGAGATACTGGCGGCGCGACTGGGCGAGATCACGGGATCGCTCACGCCCAACGCGGTTCTCGATGTCGGGTGCGGCGAGGGCTACTACACCGGCTGGCTGCGCGCCCCCGAGATCGCCGGCGTCGATATTTCCCACGCCGGCATCCGGCTGGCGGCGCGCGCCCATCCGTCGATCGCGTTCGCCGTCGGCAACGCGGCGGCGCTGCCCGTAGTCACCGCGTCGGCGGACGTCGCCGTCTCGGTGTTCGCGCCTGTAGACCCCGAGGAGTTCGCTCGCGTCGTCGCGCCCGGCGGGCACGCGGTCGTGGCCGTGCCCGGCGCGCACCACCTCGCGGCGATTCGCAGCCTCCTCTACGTCACCCCGCAGCCGCACGACGAGGCACTCCCCGAACTCGGTGCGAGGTTCGAACTCGTCGACACGCAACGGCTCGCGGGCGAGATCGCGGTCGACGAAGACGCCCGTCGCGATCTGCTGACGATGACGCCCTACCGCTTCGCAGTGCCACCGGAGGCCCTCGAGCGCGCGCTGCGCCACGAGGGTCCTACAACGACGCCGATTTCGTTTCTGGTGGCGCGGTTTCGGCGGCACTCCGACTAGGACGCGACGTCCGCGCCCGCACGATCATGCCGAGCGCGATGACGCCGGCAAACACGAGCACCCCGCCGAGCATCTCGTTGCTGCCGCCCAGCAGCTTGATGCCCGACAGCACCAGCACCGTGATCAACGCCGGACGGATCACCGAGTCCGGTGCGTTGGCCGACGCGCGCGCGCCGAGGTACACGCCGGGGATCGAACCGATCAGCAGCGACGCCGTCAGCCCGAGCTGGAAGTCGCCGAACAGGATGTGACCGAGCGCGGCCGACATCACGAGCGGCACCGCCTGCACCAAGTCGGTGCCGACGAGCTGCGCCGCCGACAGCGACGGGTACAGCATCAGCAGCAAGACGATCATCAAAGATCCGGAACCGACAGACGTCATGCCGACGACGAACCCACCGAGCACGCCGATGGCGATCGTCGGTGCGGCCTTCATGTGCACCTCGGAGATGTCGATGCGCGCCGAGCGGCCGCGCTGCACCATCGCCTTGCCGATGATGGCGCTGGCGGCGACCAGCAACGCGACGCCGAGGATCTTCTTGACGAGGTCCTGCAAGTCGTCGCCCGAGCCGAGCGACTTCAGCAGCAGCACGCCGGCGAACGCCGACGGTACGGACCCGATGCACAGCAAGCGGACCAGGCGCATGTCGACCGTGCCGCGCCGGGCGTGCACGAGCCCGCCAACCGGCTTCATGATGACGGCGGCCACGAGATCACTCGACACCGCCGCCAGCGGCTGCACGTTGAACAGCAACACGAGGATCGGCGTCATAAGGGCGCCACCGCCCATGCCCGTGAGACCGACCACAAATCCGACGAGGAGGCCCGCCAGGGCCACCAGCCCGTCGATGTGCATAACCCCACCATCTTACTGGGAAAAGTGGATCGGTAAACTGGGCCCTGACGGTGAGTCGACCGGGTGGCCGCGGCGCTTTCGGGCGTCGAGGAAAGTCGGGACTCCATAGGGCAGGGTGCTGATGCGAGTCAGGACGCGGCGACGTGTCGGATCAGGGCAACAGAAAGCAGACCGCCGATGGCCCTTCGGGGCACAGGCAAGGGTGCAACGGTGCGGTAAGAGCGCACCAGCGTCCGGGGCGACCCGGGCGGCTTGGTAACCCCCACTCGGAGCAAGGCCAAACAGAGGAAGCCGGCCCGGCTATGCCTCAGGTGGGCCGCATAGATGGATGGTCACCGGCGGCGCCTCGGCGCCGTCACAGAATCCCGCTTACAGGTCGACTCACCGTCACCGTCCGATATGCGCGGCCAGATGTGCCGCGCTCATAGCGACAAGCGACGCGACGTTGCAGGGGGCTCCACGGGAGCCCCGCCAAGTTGCGGCGCTGTCGTCAATGTGGGTTGACGTCGGCACCGCGTCAACATACATTGACGATCGTGGCGGAGTCGCTCAGCAGATCAGATGCTCAGGCTGTGCCGCAGCTGGCGGGCGAGCTCGGGAGCAAGGACCCTGCTGTTGGCCTGCGCGCCGTGGCGGTGTTGCGCCGGTTGCTCGAGCAGATTGAGCGGCTTCACGTCGACAACGCCCGCGATCTCGATTGGAGCTGGCAGGACATCGCCAACGTGCTCGGGGTCTCCAAGCAAGCCGCGCAACAGAAACATGGCCCGCGCCGCAGCGCGCAGGAAGAGGGGAAGTAGATGTTCGAGCGGTTTACCGATCGCGCGCGACGCGTGCTCGTAGCGGCGCAGCAACAAGCCGTCGAAGCGCGCCACGGGTTCATCGGGACGGAGCATGTGCTGCTCGGCCTCGCTCGGGAGCCCGGCGGCTTGGCGCATCAACTGCTCGATCGCCACGGGCTCACGTTGGATGTCTTGCGACCGAAGGTGGCCGCCGCCGTGGCGGTGTTCATCGACGACCTCGGCATCGACGAGGCGACCGCTCTCGCGTCGATCGGCATCGATCTCGAGCGTGTGCGCGCATCGGTCGAGGCGAGCTTCGGCCAAGGAAGCCTGAACGTCACCCAGCCGCCCTTCACTCCGAAGTCGAAGCACGCGCTCGAACAGTCGTTTCGGGAGTCGCTGTTCCTCCGTCACAACTTCATCGCGACGGAGCACTTACTGATCGGGTTCGTCGGCGAGCCCGAGGGGCTCGCGCGTCAGGTTGTCGCCGACCTGGGCGTGGACCCTGAACAACTTCTCGACGAGGCCCGCCGCGAAGCGGCGCCAGCTTTCTTCCGCGTCTCGGACCTCTACGCCGAGATTCGCGACTTCGAGGCGCGCCACTCCCCCGCCGAAGACGACGTGACGAAGGCAGCCCTAATCGCGCTGTCACAAGGCCGCGTCAACGCGATGCAGCGCGAGGCAGCGGCGCTCGACGCCGCGTCGGTCGCGCTTGCAAGCGAACTCGAGCTGCTGTTGCGCAACGCGCAGTCGGCCGTCGACGCGCAATCCGGACCATGACGAAGGTCGTTGTTCGCGACTCCGCGATCGCGGGCAAGGGGTTGTTCGCGACGGTTGCGATCGAGGAGGGCGAGCGGATCTTCGACGATGAGATAACCGAATCGCCAGGAGCGGGACAGGTCGTCATGACCGACGAAGAGTTCGCGGCGTACATCGAGACCGTCGACGAATACAGCGCGCGGTCGATCGGCGGCGGTCGTCACGTGGTCAGCCTCGATCGGACCATCGTCGATTTCGGCAACCACTCCTGTGACCCG
>JBEEFR010000162.1:0-4487 GCA_041166285.1 Actinomycetota bacterium
CGCGGGCGCGATCGTTCGCGTCGGCGAGCGCATCTGCCGTGGCGCGCCGGGCTTGGTCGGCCTCGGCGAGACCCGCTGCCGTGAACCCTTTGGTCTTGGCGTCAGCGCGCCGGGCTTCGAGTTCGCGCGCGAGTTCGTCGCGTTCGCGCTGCGCGCCGGCGAGCTCGCGGGCGACGACGTCGGCGCGGGCGAGCTGACCGACGAGCTGCTGGGCGCGGCGGTCGGCCTTCTCGGCAGCTTCGAGACTCGCCGCGACTTCTTCGAGACCCGCCGCGGCTGCACGGGCAGCCTCAAGCTTCTCCGCGGCGGCTTGCTCAGCCGCGACGAGCTTCGCGGCGGTCTCCCACGCCTGGCGCGCCGCCTTCAGTTCGCGCTCGGCCTGATCGGCTGCGGCCGCGAGTTGCTTCGCCGTCGCGGTGGCGTCGTCGGCGGCGGCGCGGGCCACCGCCGTCTCGGCGATTCGATGGGCGCGGACTTCTTCGAACGCCTCGCCGAGGGGTTGCCCACACGTCGGGCACTCGGCGTCGCCTTCGAGGTCGTCGGTGCGCCGCAGCGTCGCCTCGAGGGTCTTCGCTGTCGCCTCCAGCCCCGCGGCGTGCTCACCGGCGACAGACGCGGCCTTGCGCGCCGCGACCACGGTGGAGTCGTCGGCCGGTTCCGCGGAACCGCTTTTGGCGAGCGCGGCTGCCGCTTTCTCGTGCGCGGCGCGTGCCTCGGTGAACGCGCGCACGGCGTCGCTGGCGGCGCGCGCTTCGACCAACGCCGCCGACGTGTCGCCGAGCGCGTCGAGCTCAGTCTTGGCTGCCGCTACCGCGGCGGCGTCGGCCTCGAGCTTTTGCACGTCGGCGTCGAGCTTGTCGAACTGCGCCTTGACGCGCTTGCCCTCTTCGATAGCCGTGCTGATGACGGTGAAACGCTCGCGCGCCGCCTCGGCCGCTTCGGCAGCGACCCGTGCGACTTCGTCGGTGGTGACCTGCTCGGCCTCCGCGGCGATCGCCGCGGCCGCGGCGTCGGCCCGTTCCGTCTCGAGGACTTCGAGGTCGGCGGCGAAGCCTTGAATCTGCTTGAGGGTCTCGTCGGCGAGTTTGGCGTCGCGTCGCGCCGCCTTGACGGCCGACTCGATCGGGGTGATGCCGAGGAGGTCGAGCACGAGCTTGCGCCGTTCGCCCGGTGCCTGCGCGGAGAGCGCCGCCAGTTGCTTCTGCTCGGCGAACACCGACGCCAGAAAACCCTTCTCGTTCATGCCGATGACCTGTTGCACGTACCGCTGCACGTCGCGCGCGCCCGTCGCCACCTGCAGCCCGTCGCAGTGCATGACGGCTTCGTGCTTGAGGGTCTTGCCGCCGCCGCGCAGCGCTCGCCGCGCCACGTACGAGTGCCCCTCGTGTTCGAACGTGATCTCGACGACGCACTCGTCGTTGACTCCCGTCGAGCGCACCTCCTCGACGGGGCCGCGCGAATATCCGAATAGCGCCCACGGGATCGACTCGATCAGGTAGCTCTTGCCGGCGCCGTTCGGGCCGTAGATGCCGACGAGGCCTTCGGGCAGATCGAGTTCGGTGACGTTCTCGTACACCCGGTAGTTCTGCAGATAGACGTGACGGACGATCACTCGGTCGCCTCGGATACTGCATCGGCGAGGTACTGCTTGCCGCGGGCGACCAACGCGCCGCGGTCGAGGCCGATCGCCTCCTGCGGTTCCATCCACGCCTCGAAGCGCGCCTGCACGCCGGCAAGCTCGGGCAGGCCCTGGACTTGGACGCCGGCGTGTTCGAGGCGCGGGTCGACTTTCATCCACAGCGCGTGCGCACCGGCCTCTTTCCACACGCGCGGGTCGACCTGGCTCCACACTTCCGGGGCGACGCCGTCGACGACGATCTTGACGACGGAGCCTTCCGGAGTCGACGCCGCGGCCGCTGCGACCTTGTCCGTCACTTCATCGGGGCCGAGGCCGAGCGCGCTGATGACGTCGGGCATCACCATCGGGCGGCGGTCGCCGAGCGGAACGTGGCGGGTGACGCCGGCGTCGGTGTCGAGCACCACGACGCCCTTCGGCGTGTCGAACTCGTCGGAGAAGTCGAAGCCGTCGGTGGCGCCGGCGTACCACATGCCCCGCGTCACTTCTTTGTGCGTGTGGTAGTGGCCGAGCAGCACCAGATCGCAGTCGAGCGCCGACGCGTCGACGGTGATCTCGTTGAGGTCGGGGTAGCGCGGCTCGACCTGCGTCAGTCGCGGGTGCGTGAGCAACAGGTTGACGCGGTCGGTGCTGCGGTTGGCGCGCACCTCGTCCAGCGCGGTGAGCGTCGCTTCGACCGACGCCATCTGCGGCACGCAGTGCACGACGAGTCCTGGGAACTCGAACGTGCGGTACTCGAAGCCCGGCGCGAAACCGAACCCGTCGAACACGTCCTCGAGCGGGCGGTACGGGCTGCCGGTGCCGGCGATGCGCGGCGTGTCGTGGTTGCCGCTGATGGCGACGAGCGGGATGCCGTGGGCGCGCACCTTGGTCAGCTCGCGCTGCGCGACGCGGTACGAGCGGTACGACGGGTTCGGCCGGTCGAAGATGTCGCCGAGCCAGATGAACAGGTCGGGCTCTTGTGCCAGCGCGAGGTCGACCGAGCGGGAGAACGAATCGTCGAAGTCGAGCTCGCGCTGGTTGACGCCGTTGAACGTCGCCGGTCCGCTCGCGCGGCCGAGGTGCGCGTCTCCTAAAGCAACGACGCGCATCTAATCCAGCATCGCCGAAACGTTGACGGGTGCTTCGGCGCGGGGTTCGGGCGGCGGCGTGGCGTCGCGCAACGCGTTGGACCACAGGTGGATCGTCGCCGGGACGGCGAAGGGCGCGTCGACGCCGGCGAGGAGGCACTCACCGGGCATGAGGGTCTGGATCTCGGTGTGCAACGCCGAGAGGTCCTGCTTCGCCGAGCCGCGCAGGATGTTGCGGTCGCGCTCGTCGGCGAGGCCGAGGATGAAGAAGGTGTTGAACTGGCTGAGCAGTTCGGCGTCGACCAGCTTCGGCTGTTGCGTCACCGCCACCAGACCGACTTTGAACTTGCGGCCCTCGCGGGCGACGCGCGGGAAGACGTTCACGTCGGCGTCGTTCGCCTTGCTCAGCACGCGCTGCGCTTCCTCGAGGACGACGGCGACGGTCGGCAGTCCGGCGTGCGCGTTGCGGTCCTGTAGGAACGCCTCCTGCCACGCTTCGAGCACCTTGCGGGTGAGGAACGAGGCGACGAGCAACTCTTCGGTCGAGTCGAGCCCGCTGGCGTCGACGAGCACAACCTTGCCTTCGCGCAGGTCGCGCTCGATCTGCGTGGCGACCGACACGTCGGCATCCGCGCTGATGGCGTCGAGGTGGCAGATGCGCCGGGCGCGGCGATGCAGCACCTGCAGCGTCGACAGCGCGACGGACTTGCCGAGGTCGACGTCGCGGAAACCGACGAGGTCCTCGAGCTGGCTGAACGGCAGCAGCCACGACAATCCGGGGTACTGCGACGAGTAGAAGCGCTCGAGTTCGAACAGCGCCTCGGTCTGTGCGCGCGACGTGTCACCGGTGGCGGTACGCAGGTCGTCGCTGGTCATCTCGCCGAGCGACACGCGCAGCGCCGACACGTTCGGCGCTTTCACGCTGGAGTACGTGCGCAGGCGTCGCTCCGCCCACGGATGCCGTGCGAGCTCGGTGCGGTACTCGCCGTGCGGGTCGATGATCAGCAGCCCGTAGCGGCCGTTGGCCTGCATGGCGGCGCCCGCCAGCACCATCATGAGGTTCGACTTGCCCATGCCCGTCGTGGCGAACACGCCGACGTGCTTGGCGAGGCTGTCGCCGCTGATGCCGACGGGCACGTCGACGGTGGTCTCGCCCGTCCGCAGCACGCCGACGTGGAGGTCGCCCATCGAGCGTTCGAGAAACGCCAGGTCGGCCTCTTCCGGCGACACGACGCGGGAGAACTGCGTCGGCAGCGACTTCGGCTTGCGGAACTCCTTGCCGTCGGGAGTCAGGTAACCGAGGCAACGGCAGTCGGCGACGCGGTACGTGCGCCGTTCCTGCTCGTACAGCGGGTGCGCGCCGGCGTCGTCGCGAGCGTCGTCGGACAGAAGAGTGCCGGCGACGCGTTCGGCCCACCCCGGCTCGCGGTGTTCGTGGCCGTAGGTGACGTCGACGACGCGGAACAGGTAGCGCCGGCCCGTGGCGTCGTCGATGGCGACCAGCAACTCGCCGAGGAACAAGTCGTCGTCGGGTGCGGCGCGGAACGTGCCTTCGAGGACGTTCTTGCCGAACAGACGACCGCGCGTGTTCGCCGTCATGACGCGCGCTCCATCATGCGATGCCGATCGGTAAACGCGCGGTGCAAGACATCGGCCGGGATGCCGGCGACGTGCAGCCGCTCCTCGAGCGTCATCCACGCCTCTTCCCGCAGCCACGGCGGGCAGGCGGCGAGACGATCGGCAACGGTCAGCGGATACGGGTAGCCGGGAAAGGCGGCGTC
>JBEEFR010000163.1:0-17866 GCA_041166285.1 Actinomycetota bacterium
TGCGGAGCGCAACCGATCCGACGTTGCCGGCGAACGGCGGTGCACTCCGCCCGGTCAGTGTGCTCGCGCCACCCGGCTCGATCGTCGCGGCGCAGTTCCCGGCCGCCGTCGGCGCGGGCAACGTCGAAGTGAGCCAGCGCGTCGCCGACGTATGCCTCGGCGCCCTCGCGCAGGTCGCGCCGCGCCGCGTCGGCGCCGCCAGTCAAGGCACGATGAACAACCTGCTGATCGGCGGCGCCGGCTGGGTGTACTACGAGACCGTCGGCGGCGGCCAAGGCGGCCGGCCGAACGGCAGCGCAGGGCAGTCGGGCATCCACACCGCGATGACGAACACGCAGAACACTCCGGTCGAGGCGCTCGAGCGCTCGTTCCCGCTGCGCGTGCGTCGGTACCGCCTGCGTCGCGGATCGGGTGGCGCCGGCCGGGCGTCAGGCGGCGAAGGTATCGAGCGCGACCTCGAAGTCCTCGAGCCGTGCACGGCGAGCCTGATCACCGAGCGCCGCGTGTCACAGCCGTGGGGTCTCGGAGGCGGGGCGCCCGGCGCCGTCGGCGAGAACTGGCTCATCCCGGGCGGCGACGAGGACCGCGCCGTACGACTTGCCGACAAGTGCACCCTCGAACTTCGTGCCGGCGACGTCATACGCATGCTGACGCCGGGCGGCGGAGGCTGGGGCGCGCCGACCTAGAAACGCCACGTCGCCGCGATCCGGTCCGCGATGTGCGCGTCGCCGGCGCGTCGCCCGACGGCGAGCACGAATGTGCCGCCGTGGCCGTCACTCACGAACCATTCGACATCGTTCGCCGGCGGCAAGCCTTCGTCCGGGAACGTGAAGGGGAGGCGCGTCGCGGGGCGGCCCCCGACCGTTGTGCTTGTTTGGTCGCCGAGCACTCCGCCGTGCGCGGGGATCTTGCGCCGGGCGGCGCGCAGCGTCGCCTCGGGCGAGTCCGCATAGTGAAAGACGTACGCCCACGCGCGAACGGGGTCGCCCGGTGAAAGCGCGAAGAAGCGCGCGCCCGGGACCTTGGTTTCGCGTTCGACCCAGCCGCCAGGCAGGGTCAAGTGCGTCGTTTTCCACGGCTGCGGGCGTGCGATCACGAGACTCTGCGCAACACCCCTGAGTTCGCGGGCGACGCCCCCCGCGCGCGGCAGCGTCCACGTGCCCACTTGGAACACGAAGCCGTCGGCGATGAGTTCACGCACCACGAAGCGTTTGTGGCCGATCCACAACGTGTCGGCACCGCGCGGCTGTTCGTAGCGCGCGACGATGGCGGCGTAGTCGCCGACGCGACCTCTCGTCGTCAACGCATTCTCCGGTGCGTCCGCCCGCAGCGTGTCGAGCGTGGTGGCCTTGCTCGCCGGCCAGCGCGCGACCCAGAACCCGCCGCGTCGCAGCAACCCAAGCGCTGCGTTTTCGCGACCGTGCAGGAACTCCTGGTGGCCCGGGTCGATCGGGTGATTGTCTTCGGCGAACCATCCGCGCGGCACGAGCACCGACACGCCCCCTTCGCGACTCGTCACGCGGCGGCCCAGGCCTGACGTGCCCGAGCCCCACGTGAGCGCGCCGAGTCCGGCGACCACGACGACGAGCGCAGCCAACGCAATCAGTGCAGTCCGTATCGCGCCGCGCTTCGGCATCGGTCAAAGTCTCGCATGGCAACCGCCCTGACCATCCGTCCGCTGGCCGACGACGACGCCGACGTGTGGCAGCGACTGTTCGCATCAGTGGCGGAGGAGGCGCTGTGGATCGGCGCCGAACCTCCGGTGCCCGACCGCGGACGGGAGATCGTCGACGCGTTCGTCGACCACCCCACGGACGTCATGCTCCTGGCGCTCGTCGACGGTGAGGCGGTCGGATGGATTAGCGCCGAGGTCGAAGAGCCCGGCGTCGCGGAGCTCGGCATGGGGATCGTCGAGGGCTACCGCGGCCAGGGCATCGGTAGCGCGCTGATGCACGCGGTGACGGAGTGGGCCGCGGCGACACCGCTCGACCGCTTCGTGTTGCGCGTGTTCCCGCACAACGAACGTGCGCTGGCGTTGTACCGCAAGTTCGGATTCGTCGAACTGGAGCACAAGGTCGGCGTGTGGCCGCGCCGCAACGGGGAGTTTTGGGACCTGATCTTTATGGAACGACCGCTGCGGCCGATTTAAAGCACACTTTGTTGGTGGAAGCGGTGGCGCTGCGCGGGCTCACGAAGTCGTACGGCGACAAGCGCGCCGTCGACGGCCTTGATCTCGACGTGCCCGTCGGATCGTTCTTCGGGCTCGTTGGGCCGAACGGCGCCGGGAAGAGCACGACCCTGCGGATGGCGACGGGGCTACTGCGGCCCGACGCCGGCACGGCGACGGTGTGCGGCCTCGACGTGTGGGCCGATCCGATCGCCGCCAAGGCGCAGGTCGGTGTCCTCACCGAGGATCTCCGACTGTTCGATCGGCTGTCGGCCGAAGAACTGCTCAGCTACAACGGCCTCCTGCGTTCGATGCCGCGCGACGTCATCAAGCAACGCAGCGGCGAACTGCTCGAGGTCCTCGGGCTCGACGACGACCGCGGCACGTTCGTCATCGACTTCAGCCAAGGCATGCGCAAGAAGATCGCGCTGGCGTGCGCGCTGCTGCACGCCCCGAAGGTGCTCTTTCTCGACGAGCCGTTCGAATCCGTCGACCCGATCTCGTCGCGCACGATTCGCACCGTCCTCGAGCAGTACACCGAGGCGGGGGGAACGGTCGTGTTCAGCAGCCACGTCATGGAAACCGTCGAGCGGTTGTGCGATCACATCGGCATCATCCACGCCGGTCGACTCGTCGCCGAGGGTGCGACCGCGAAGCTGCTCAAAGGGCAGCGTCTCGAAGACGTTTTCTTCCGGGTCGTCGGCGCGTCGCCCGACGACGACGCATCGCTGTCGTGGCTCGGCACCTCGCCGCGCTGAAGTTCGCGCTCCTGCGCGGCGGTCTGCGCCGCGGCGGGCGCGGTTCGGTCATAGCACTGGTGATAACGCTCATCGGCGCGGTCTTCGGCGGAGGGGCGCTGGCGTTGTCGCTGCTGTCGATGCGCACGATCCTGGCGAGCACCGCGTGTGATATCGCCGCCGTCGTCTTCGCGCTCCTCGCCGCCGGTTGGGCGCTCGGCCCGGTGTTGGCGTTGGCGTCGGACTCGACGATCGACATCGACCGCCTTGCGCTGTTTCCGTTGACGGCGCGTCAACTGATGCCCGGCCTGCTGCTCTCGGCCGTCATCGGTGTGGGCGGCGTCTTCAGCATCATCGTGTTGCTGGGTGCGTTCATCGGGATGTCCGCGACGGGACCCTCGGCGGTCGTCGCCCTGGTCGCGGTGGTCCTCGAACTGGTGCTGTGCCTGTCGTTGAGCCGGTGGGTCTCCACGTCGCTGTCGGTCGCCGCGAGCAAACGCCGCTGGCGCGACGTCGCCCTCTTCGCCGGACCCGTACTGGCGTTGGCGATCAATCTCGGCGTGCAAGCCGCGAACCGCGCCGTGTTTGTCAACGACCGAGCCAACCACCAGCTGCGAACGCACTCGCGTCCGCTGGCCATCGCGCGCCACGTCGTGCGGTGGCTGCCGACCGGTTGGTCGACGGTGGCGGTGCACGCGGCGCGTTCCGGGAACTACTCTCTGGCGTTCGTTGGTCTGTTTGCCACCGCCGCCTTCGCGCTCGGACTCACGGCGCTGTGGTGGCGCGCCATCCAGCGGGCGACGACGACGACCGTGAGTCCCGGCGCTCCGCACCGAGGCGGCCGCTCGGCGCTGATCCCGCGGTTCGTAGGGTGGCTGCCGCACAACGCCCTCGGAGCGATCGCCGCCAAGGAGTTGCGCTACACGTGGCGCGAACCGCGGCGCCGCGCCGCTCTGCTTGGTCTGCTTTTCGCTGGCGTGTTGCCCCTGTTCGTGTTCCGCAGCCTGGCGGCGTCAAATCCTCGAACGTGTTTCATCGCGGTTTGGCCCGCGCTCAACATCGGAATGAACGCCAACGCGTTTGGGTTCGACGGCGACCGTCTGTGGGTCGACGTGGCGGCGGGCGTCTCGGTCGCCGACGAGTTGCGGGCGCGCACGCTGGCGCGTGTCATTGGCGCCGTGCCGGTCGTGCTGGTGCTCGTCGTCGCACTCGCGGCGTTGGCGCGTTCGGCGGCTGGTGTCGTGCCCGCGCTCGGGGCCGTCGCCGCCGCTGTCGGCATGGGCTTCGCGTTCGCCGCGATCCTCAGTGTCCGCACGCCGTTCCCGATGGCCGACGCGGCGCGCGGCAACGCGTTCGGAGGCGCCGGCACTGGACAGAATGCGTCGGCCGGCTTCGCGGCGCTCGGCGCGGTCGTCGTGTCGGGCCTTGTCGTGGCGCCGCTCATCCTCGTGTCGACCAAACTTCCGCTCACGAGTCCGCTGCAGACCGTGCTCGCCGCCATCGGCGTCGGTATCGGCGTCGTCGCGTGGCGTATTGGTCTCGCCGTCGCGACCAGCCGGAACCGAGCCGATGGCGCTGCACTGCTCGCCCGTCTGACTCGGGCGTGACGATCTAGTCGCTCAACCGAGCGGCGAGTTGGGGAATCACGATCGCTGCGGCGATGACGTGCGCGAGCATCAGCGACAGCCGCGTCGCCGACGACGCCTGCGCAGTGATGTCGGGGATGAAGGAGAGCAGCGTGAGTCCGACGGTCGCGCGGATGAACGTCGACTGCGCGTGCCGCGCGCGGCGCGCCAACACCGCCGCCAGTGCCACACCGACGAGCGAAAACGCGAAGGTGAGCTGACCGAAGCCGAGGACGGGGATCGCTTCGCCTTTGATGGCGTACGAAACGCCCGCGGCGTGGGTGACAGCCGCGAAGGCGGTGGTGGCGACGGCGGCGACCGCCGCGGCCTTCAGCCCGGGGCGCAGCACGCCGGTGGTCGGAAGAACGGTGGTGGATGCGGTGAGCGTGGTCATGAGAACTCCTCTCGGTCGAGGGCCGTGCGCCCCCTCGGAGTTCCTACGAACGCGTGCGTGGGGAGAGGACAGGTATCGCCGAAGAAATCGCGAACATCGCTGCAGCGACGAGGGCGATCGTGCCGCCCGGTGCGGTCGACGCAATGCGCGCGATCGCCAACCCGACAACTGCGCTCGCGGCGCCAAGGAGTGCCGCGGTGACGAGCGTGCCGCGGAACGACGGAACCAGTCGTTGCGCGGCCCCGACCGGCAGCACCATCAGCGCGGAGACCAGCAGCAGACCGACGACGCGCATTGCCGCGACCACGGTGACGGCCGTCAGCGCGGCCAGACCGAAGTTCAACGCCGCGACGGGAAGACCCGCGACGACCGCAGCCTGTTCGTCGAACACCACCGCGAACATGGCGCGCCACGTGACGACGACCGTCACGACGATTACGACCGCGAGCACCGCCATCGTGATCGTGTCGGCGCGACTGACGGTGAGCACCGACCCGAACAGGTAGCCGAGCGCTGACGCGTTGAGCGATCCCGCGCGTTGGATGAGCACGACGCCGGCCGCGATCCCTGAGTAAAAGAACAGCGCCAGCGCGAGGTCACCGCCGATCCGCCCGCGCGCGCGGAACCACTCGATGCCGAGTGACGCGGCGAGCGCCGCCGCGAGGGCAGTCCACACCGGCCACACCGAGAACAACAATCCTGCGGCGACGCCGGCGAAGGCGACGTGTCCGATGCCGTCACCCATGAGCGAGAGCCGCTTCTGCACGAGGAAGCCGCCGACGAGCGGCGCCGCCCCACCGACGAGCACAGACGCCGCCAGCGCCAATTGCATGTACTCGCGGTCGAACGGATACGGAAGTGGCAGCGTCATGGCTGGTTCTCCAACCACGCCGGGAGGTCATGGCGGTGCAGGCCGAGGCTCACACCCGAACTCTCGAGTTCCGACGGTGGCCCGTCGAACGCGATCCGGCCGTGCGCGAGCACGAGTACGCGGTCGAGCGCGGTGGCGACGGCGCTGAGTTCGTGTGACACCAGCAACACCGCGCGCCCGCGTGCGATGCGCGACACGAGTGCGTCGCGGAAGCGGTCTTGCGACGCGGCGTCGACGCCGGCTATCGGTTCGTCGAGGATCAAAAGGTCGGGATCGTTGACCATCGCCTTCGCGATCAACACACGCTGTTGCTGACCGCCGGACAACTCCGTAAACCGACGCCCCGCGGCGTCCGCGAGTTCGACGGCGTGCAACGCGTCGTCGACGGCTGCGGCATCGTCGGTTCCGCTTCGGCGCCACCATCCCCGGCGCGTCAAGCGGCCTGACGCGACGACCTCTGAGACCGTCGCCGGAAGCGACTCGCTGACCATCGGCCGCTGCGGGACGTAACCGACGATCGACCGATCGAGGGTGACGGTCCCCGTCGCGGGCGTCAGCAGACCGAGCAGGACGCGCAACAACGTGGACTTGCCGGCTCCGTTGCCGCCGGCGAGGGCGACGAACGCACCGCGCTCCACCTGGAACGACACGTGGTCGAGGACGCGGTGTTCGCCGTAGGCGAACGAGATGTCGTCGGCGCGGAGGACTGCAACCACGCGTCAGAGCTTATTGAGAATCGTTCTCAGTTACGAAACCTCGAAGTAGAGGAACCCGTACGCCTCGTCGCGGAAAGACAAGCCGGCGTCGCGCAGCACGACATCCCAATCGCCGGTGCACGTCTCGTCGGCTTGTTCCATGCCGTGATCGGCAACGAGCACAAAGGCCGTTTCCTCGAGCGCGCCAGCGCGCTCGACGGCGTCGAGGATCGCACCCAGACGCGCATCGGTATCGGCGACGGACGCGCGCGCCACGTCTGAATGCGGACCGCCCTCGTGGAAGGCGGCGTCGGTCAGCGTGAAGTTGCACCACATGAACGTCGGCTTCGGTCCTTCTTCTGACCAAATGCGCACGGCGTGCTCCATGCCGAGATGATCGACCTTCGACGACCACCGGTAGTCCTTCGACGGGCGCACGAATCGTTCGGTCGAGAACGGCAATTGCTCAGGCATGTTCGGCCGCACGTAGGTGCCCTTGCGGATGTCGTCGAACGTCGACCATGAAGCGCCGCGATCGGTGGGCTCGTTGATCGAAACCGTGAACGCGTCGGTGTGCGCGCGTTGCACCGCCTCGTGGATCGTTTCGGCGGTCGGCCACAACCAGTCGCGCGCGCCGGGCCAGGTCGCGGGCGAGTTGGTGATGACCTGTTCGCCCCGCGTGCGGTCGTACCACGCGTTGTGGAGGATGCCGTGGTGCCCTGGTGCGGCCCCGGTGAGGATCGACGTGTGGTTCGCCAGTGTCACCGTCGGCAGGTTGCTCATCGCGCCGTGGCGGAACGTCGTTCCCATCGCCATGAGGCGTGCCGCGTTCGGCGCGCCGCCGTTCGCTGCGAGGTCGTACAAGACGTTCGGGTTGGTGCCATCCCACAGCAAGCCCACGACGTGCTTCGGCCGCGTCGCGTCGTCGAGCACGTCGACGAGCGCTGCACCGTCGGCGCCGCGGATCTCACCGGCGCCGAGCAGCGCCGCCACGGTCGGCGCGACGTCGACGAGGCGACACGCGCGATCGATCATCCCGAGCTTGGCGACTCCGGCACCGGCGATCACGAACGGAGCCCGGGCTTGCACGACGTCGATCGAGCCGTGCTCGCCGATGTGGCCGCCTTGGTCGCCCCAGTAATGGCGCGCCGAATGGATCACGCAGAGGTCGGGCGCTTCCGGATGGTCGAACAGCTGTGCCACCTGTTCGTACCCGTGCGGATAGCTGTTCTGCGCGCGCGTCGGGTGCAACCCCGCGAGCTCGTCGTCGATGCCGGCGAACAGCGACGTGGACTGGTTGCCGAGCGGGTTGCGGCCGGACACATCAACTACCGAGTAGCCGCCGTCTTCCCGGACGAAGACGACCGAGCCGTCGTGCGCCAACGCCTCGTAGCGGTCCTCGCCCGTGCAGCGCAGGACCATCTCGACGATCGGTTCGAGTTCGTCTGACAGCAGCAGATCAAGCGCGCGCGCAATCGAGTCGGTCACGGCCGCACCGTAGACCCGCGAGTAGAACGTCGTCCGTGGAACGGGTGTCTTCAGCGTTGACGGGCGCCGTCGTCGTCGTGACCGGGCCGCCAGGCGCCGGGAAGTCAACCATCTCTGCCGACGTGGTCATGCGCGCCGACCGCGGTGTGCTCATCGAGGGTGACTCGTTCTTCCAGGCGGTCAAGTCCGGCTGGGTGGAGCCGTGGTTGCCTGCGGCCGCGCGTCAGAACGAGACCGTGATCGACGCACTCGGCGCGTGCGCCTCTCGCTACACGCGCGGCGGATACCTCGTCGTCGTGGAGGGGATCATCGGGCCGTGGTTCCTCGACCGGTTCCGGTCAGAGCTCAACGGCCCGCTGCACTACGTCGTCATTCGTCCGACGCGCACCGCGGCGTTCGCGCGTGCCGCGGGACGACCAGCGCGTCCGGGCGACAGCCCCGACGCCGTCGAGAAGATGTACGACGAATTCCAGACTGTGGGTGTCTACGAACGCTGCGTCGTCGACAACACGATGCAGACGCTCACCGAGACGGTCGACGCAGTCGTCAGAGGACTCGAGAGCGGCGCCTTCCGCGTGTAACTCCTGCGCGGACGGCGGGTAAGCGCTGCTGATGGCGACGGTCGTGTCCATCGTGTTGCGTGCGGTGATCGCCGGCGTGCTCGTCACGGTGTTCGCGATGCTCGGCGACAAGTTGTCACCGAAGAAGTTCGCCGGAATCTTCTCGGGCGCGCCGTCGGTCGCGCTTGCGAACCTCGTCGTGCTCGCGGCCATGAAGGGCACGAGTGACGTCGCGGATTCACTCGTCGGCATGATCCTGGGCGCCATCGCGTTCGTCATCGCTGCGTGCGTTGGCGTCGTCGGCTACCGGCGGCTCAAGTCGATGGCGAACTCTGTGGTGATCTGGGTGACGTGGGGCGTCGTTGCGCTGGCGTCCTCGCTGGTCTTGCGCTGATGGCCGCAAAGCCGCACGAAATGGCGACGCGCGCCGCGTTCGGCGCCGGGGTCTCAGTTGTAGCGGCCATCATCGGCGTTGTCTTCGGCGCGCGCGTCGGCGGACTGTTTCTCGCGTGCCCGGCGATCCTCCCCGCCACGCTCACGCTCATCGAAAAGAAAGAGGGCAAGCAGCCCGCCGAGGAAGACGAGCACGGCTCGATCGCCGGCGCGCTGGGTTTGGTCGCCTTCGCTGGTGCCGGATCGCTCCTGATCCACCCGCACGGGGTCGTCGTCGCCCTGGTCGGCGCCTCGCTTGCGTGGTTGCTCGGGTCGATGGGCGCCTATGCGGTGCACCTCTTCCTGCACGGCACGCGCGCTCGCGGTCGTTTGCACGACGCTCACCGCGGGTAGCAGAGAGGCATGCGTGTAGGAACGATTGACACCAACAAACTTCGTGGAATTACTGACAAGGGCCTCGGCCTGAGCAAGGAATTCGTCGGAGTCATAACCAACAACGACAAGCTGCAGAAGGAAGGCCAGGCGCAGCAAGAACGCGCCGCTGCCGAGCTGGATGCGCTGCGCGAGGAACTCAAGGCCCAGAAGCACGAGGCGAAGGCCGGTGCCTACGAAGCCAAGGAGCGCGCCGCGCAGCAGTCGAAGGACAACTCGTCGTCGCTGAAGGCGAAGGACGAGAACGGCGTCGCCGCGTCCGTCAAGGGCAAGGTGAAGGAAGCCATCGGCGACCTCACCGACAACGCCGACCTCAAGCAGGAAGGCCAGGCGCAGAAGGAAAAGGCCAAGGCGGAGGCTGACGCCGACGCCGCTCGCGTTCGCGCCAAGGCCAACGAGGCGAAGGCGAAGGAAAAAGAGATCGAGGAGCGCGCCGCTCAGTCGTAGCGTTTGGCGGTGGGCGTCCCACCGCCAGTAAGTGTGTTGAAGGCCTTCGGCGTGCGCGCCGAAGGCCTTCTTCCGCTCGCGGGCGCACTCGAGCAGACCGCGTGGCGCGCCGGGGACCTCGTGCTGAAGCCGCTGCAGGCGGCGAACCACGACGAAGGTGAGTGGGTCGCAACGGTCCTCGACGCGATCGTCGAAGACGGATTCCGCGTCATCAAGCCCGTGCGCGCCGTCGACGGTCGCTGGGTTGCAGACGGATGGACGGCGTGGGAATGGTTCGAAGGTGAACACGAACGCCGCGACTGGCGCGCCGTGATTGCGGCGGGCGACGCGTTCCATCGGGCGGTGGGGCCCGCTGTCGAAACAGCCGGCGTCGAGTTTCGTCCCGCGTGGCTCGATGCGCGCGGCCATCGCTGGGCGCTCGCGGAAGCGACGGTGTGGCACGGCGCGCCCCTCCCGGTCACGGTGAATCGCGGGGCGATCGAGTCGACGCTGTTCGCGCGGGCGGTCGCACTCGGCCCGCCACTGGCGGCACAGGCCGGTGCGCGATGCCAAGTTGTCCACGGTGACATCGCGTCGAATGTGTTGCGGTTGCGCGACGGCTCGGGGCACGCGCTGATCGACGTGTCGCCGGGTTGGCGCACGGCGGAGTCGGCGGCGGCGCAGATCGCGGTCGAGGCGGTGACGTGGTTCCACGGACCCCACGAGTTGCTCGCCGACTTCGCGCCCGAAGATCTCGGTCGCGCCTGCGCGTTCCGCTTGCTGTGCGGACTGCAGGTGAGCGCCGATTGGGAGAGCGACTTCCCCGGCGAACTGAAGCGATGGACGCGCACACTCGACTTGCTGGGCGCCTGAACGTACGTTCGACACCGTCGGGTAGACTGTCGGCGAGATGGACCTCGCCTGGCAACCGTCGTTGCTCGGTGCAACCGAGCCGGCGGTAGACGCGACGTTTCGCGACGCGTACCGCGTCGAGCTTGACGACGCGTCGTGGATCGACGTCGTACCGGGGTGGCTCACCGGCGCGGACGCGGTCTTCGAGGCCCTTGTCGAAGGGGCGCCGTGGTCGCAACGCCAGCGTGTGATGTGGGGCAACAAGCTGCCCGAGCCGCGGCTCACGTCGGGTTGGGCCGAGGCCAACATCAAGGCGATCGCGCCCGTCCTCGTCGGGGCGCGCGCCGCGTTGACGAAGCGCTACGGGGTGGCGTTCAACTCCGGGTGGCTGAATCTGTATCGCGATGGACGCGACAGCGTCGCGTGGCACCGCGACAAGATCCCGCCGAGCAATCCGTACCCGTGGGTCGGCATCCTTTCGCTCGGCTCTCAGCGCAAGTTCCTCGTGCGCCCGCGCGGCGGCGGTCCTTCGACGCGCTTCGATCCCGCACCGGGCGACCTGCTGGTTACCGGCGGTCTGATGCAGCGGCAGTGGGAGCACACCGTCCCGAAGGTGCCCGACGCCGGGCCGCGGATCAGCGTCACTTTCCGGCACATACACGACGACGCGACGAATAATGAGTCGTGGATGAAAAAGTAAAGGTCGGTCTTGTCGGGGCAGGGCCGTGGGCGAACATGGTCCACGCGCCGATCCTGGCGAACAGCCCCGAGACCGAACTCGTCGGCATCTGGGCGCGGCGACCAGAAGCGGCCGAGAAACTCGCGGCGAAACACGGGTCGCTAGCCGTTGCCTCTTACGAGAAGTTGCTCGATCGGTGCGAAGCGATCGCGTTCTGCGTGCCGCCCGACGTGCAAGCCGAACTGGCGGTGCAGGCGGCGAAGGCAGGCAAGACGCTGCTGCTCGAAAAACCGATCGCGTTGGATCTCGGCGCCGCACAACAGCTCATCGACGCCGTGGACGCTGCCGGCGTGCGGACCGTCCTGCTGCTGTCGCTGCGCTACGCCGAGCCGGTCGCGGCGTTCCTCGAGCAGGCGAAGACCATCGGGCGTCCCCTCGGAGGCCGGGTCGCGTGGGTGTCAGGCGCGCTCCGGGAAGGCAGCCCCTTTGCGACGCCGTGGCGGCTCGAGCGCGGGCCGCTGCCCGACCTCGGCCCGCACGCCATCGATCTGATCGACGCCGCGCTCGGGCGCGTCGTCGACGTCAAGGCGTCGGGCGACCGTCTCGGATGGGTGTCGCTGGTCCTCACGCACGACACGGGCGCCACGAGCACAGTCGACCTGTGCGCCACTGCGGGAGTGGGAAGCGTCACGAGCGTCGAGGTCTACGGCGAAGACGGCGCGGCGACGCTCGACGGCTCGAATGCCACCGACGCCACGTCGATGATGCGCGTGCCCGCGGCGCTGGCCGCCGCGGCGCGCGGCGAGGAAACAACCGCGCCCGACATTCGCCGCGGGCTGCACCTGCAAGGCATCATCGATGCCGCCGAGGGACAGCTGCGATGAGCGATACACCGGAGATCCGCTACGCCAAGTCGGGCGACGTACACATCGCCTTCACCACCTTTGGTGAAGGCGAGGTCCTGCTCTGCGCCCCCGGGTTCATCTCGCACCTGGAAGTCGGATGGGAAGAGCCAGGGCTGGTGGACTTCTGGGAGCGCCTCGCGCGCGTGCGACGGATCGTGTTGTTCGACAAGCGCGGCGTCGGTCTTTCCGACCCCATCGACCACGCGCCGACACTCGAAGAGTGCGTGGACGACATGACCGCGGTGCTCGCCGCCGCCGGCGTTGCCGATGTCGACCTGTTCGGTATCTCCGAGGGCGGCGCGATGGCGATGTTGTTCTCGGCCACCTACCCAGAACGCGTTCGTTCGCTCACCCTCTACGGCACGTACGCCCGCATGCTCGTCGCCGATGACTACCCGTTCGGTGTGACCGCAGAAAGCCACGCCAGCCTCCTCGAGTTCAGCTCCACGGGATGGGGCGAGGGGCGCGGGCTCGGCGCATGGGCGCCGAGTCGGCGCGGCGACACCGCGCTGCGTCAATGGTGGGCTCGGTTGCAGCGACTCGCCGCGAGTCCGGGCATGGTGCGGCGCATCTTCGAGCTGTATCCCGACATCGACGTCCGTTCGGTGCTCGGAGCGATTCAAGCCCCAACGCTCGTCCTGCACCGCACGGGCGATCGCATGATCAACATTGGCATGGGTCGCTACCTCGCCGACCACATCGCGTCGGCGACGTTGGTCGAGCTGCCAGGCGACGATCACCTGTACTGGACCGAAGAGCCCGAGGCGTTGCTCGAGGAGATGGAGGAGTTCCTCACCGGCGAACGGCACATCGCGCGGCCCGATCGCGTTCTGGCAACCGTGCTGTTCACCGATGTGGTGCAGTCGACCGATCGCCTTGTCGAGATGGGTGATCGTCGTTGGCGCGACTTGCTGGGGGCGCACCACGAACAGGTGCGTCGCCAGCTGCACCGCTTCGGCGGACGCGAGGTGAACACCACGGGTGATGGATTCGTCGCGACCTTTGACGGGCCGGCCCGCGCTATCCGCTGCGCTCGTTCGGTGCGCGACGCCGTACGCGGGCTCGGCCTCGAGGTGCGTGCCGGTCTGCACACGGGGGAGATCGAGGTGAAGCGCGGTGACATCTCCGGTGTCGCCGTCCACGTGGCGGCCCGCGTCGCCGCGTTGGCGCGTCCGAACGAGGTGCTGGTGTCGCGAACCGTCACCGATCTCGTCGCCGGTTCAGGGATCGAATTTCACGACCGCGGAGAGCACGAACTCAAGGGCGTGCCCGGCACCTGGCAACTGTTCTCGGCGTAACGGATCATTACGCGCCCGCGGCGCGTGCGGCTTCTTCGGGCTCGACGCCTGACTGCAGCGGGCGGGTGCGCGGACGTCCGCGGTCGACGCGCCAGACCTCGAACGCCGCGACCGAACCGATCAGCCACGCGCCACCGAGGAAGTAACCGCCGAGCACGTCGGACAGGAAGTGCACGCCGAGGGCGAGACGAGAAAAGCCGACGGCGAGCACCCACAGGACCGTCGCGACGATCGCCGGGACGCGCCACCGCCGCGCGATCAGTGGAAGAAACACGAGCAGCAGCGCGCCGTAACAGATCAGCGAACTCATCGAGTGCCCGGACGGGAAGCTGTTGCCGAACGCCGTCGCGATCGGTTGTTCGAGCTTTGGCCGCGGTCGGCCGACGGCGATCTTGACCGCGGTGTCGATCGCGGACCCCCCCAAGGAGACGACGAGCAGGAAGACCACGAGCTTGCGAGCGCCGCGACGCCACAGCCACAACGCCGGGAGTCCGACGACGAACGTCAGAAAGATCGGCTTGCCCGTGAACGACACGGCTTTCATCAGCGCGACGGCGGTGTGGTCGTGCACGAGCCGCGTATGGAGCCACTCCGCGGCGCTGGAATCGAGTTTGGTGAACGGCCCGTTGGTCGTGACCTCGTGCAGCAGCCAGCCGAACGGCGCGCCGACGAGCGCGATGGCGACGGCGATCAGCAGCTCGCGCAGACCGAACCGCGACGCCGGCGGCAGTCTGTCGGTAGCGATTGTGGGTAAGCCGTGATCCACTACTCGTTACTTACCCGGGAGTTGGGTGATCCGTGCGCAAAGCGTTGCTGGTGGCGGCGGCGGTGCGTGCTGTGCTCGAAGTCGCTGCCATCCCGCTGGCGCCGCTGCTGTTCCGAAAGCACGTTGCCGTTCTCGTGTTGTTGCGCCCGACGAAGGAGACGCTCCTTTTCGCGGGCTTTGCGCTGCATCGCCACCACATCTCGCTGCCGACGGTGGTCGTGGCTGCCGCACCGCTGCTGTTGCTCGGCGTCTGGCAGTTCTTCGCGCTGGGTCGCTTGTACGCGAAAGACGTGGGCAAGAAAAACCTGCCCGGTCTCGCAGGGCGACTTTTGCCGAGCAAGCGCATCCGCCGGATGCAGTCGGCGCTCGACCGGGAAGGCGACAAGGTGGTGATCCTCGGGCGATTCGCGGCGATGCCGTCGAGCCTCATCGCCGCCGCGGCGGGCGCGTCGAAGATGGAGTGGCGGCGCTTCCTCATCATCGACACCATCGGGGCGGTGGGCTCGTTCATCCTCATGGTCGGGCTCGGTTGGTTCCTCGAGGACGCCTACGACGCTGCCGGCCCGTGGCTCACCGCGCTGGGCGTCGCGGCCATCGCCGCCGTGGTGATCGTCATGGGTCGTGCGCTCAGTCGGGAACAGGGACGGCCACGCGCAAAGCGCGCCGCTTCTTCGAAACGGTGAACGACTCGGGGCCGTCGAACACCTCGCCGTCGGCGGCGATCCGCTGTTTTCCGTCGAGGCAGACGATCGCGAGTTCTTCGGCGGTCCACTCGCTGTAGACGTGACAGCGCCGCAATCGCCCGGCGAGCGCCGCGAGCAGGAAGCGCGTGCGCGAGAAACGACGGGCGCCGTGTACGACCCGGACGTCGAGGAGCCCGTCGTCGAGTTGCTCACGCCACATCGGCGCGAGTCCCGGCGGGGAATACGCGCCGTTGCCGACCCACGCCAGCCACACCTTCATCGGGCGGCCGTCGATCTCGAGGCGCAACGGCTTCATTTTCGGTAGCTCCCACACGAGAGCGACGAGCAGCGCCGGCCATTTGCCGATTCGGCGCTCGTGTTGCTCGCGACGGTCGACGACGGGGGCGTACCCACCGAACGACAGCGTGTTGACGAAGATGCGGTCGTCGATCGTGCCGACGTCCATGCACACCGCGGTTCCGGCCCGCACCGCCTCGACGGCGTCGTCTACCGCTTCGAGGCCGAGGTCGCGGGCGAGGTGGTTCAGGGTGCCGGCAGGCACGGCGACGAACGTGGCGTCGCGGTCCACGGCCGCCGCGGCGGCGGCGGCGAGGGTCCCATCGCCCCCGGCGGCGCCAATCGACCCGAATTTTTCGTCGGCCAGGAGCGCGGCGACGTCGTCGCCTTCCTCCAACTCGTGGATGTCGGCCGCAGGCAGGTCTTCGTGGAGTTGTTTTAAGGGCGATCGGCTCAGTGCAGGCCCCGATGACGGGTTCACGACGATCCGCAGTCCCTTGCCGTCCGTGCTCGGGCGGGCGTCGCCCTCGGGAAGGCGCCGCGGGACGGCGAATCCCGCGTTGGATGGCCGCCTGGGCACGACGACAAAGCGGATCCAGAGGGCACAGGCGACAATGAGCGCCAACAAGGCTGCATGTCCCGCGTGCAAATGCGTCACACCTGCGCTTTTGCCCGTTCGACGTGGGGTTTCAGACCCGCTAATCTTCACCGGTTCGCAAATCGACGTCTGCGGGCGCCGGAACAGCCCTTTGCCCACGTGGCAGCAGGGCTCCGGAACCCCGCAGCACAACCGACTCAGCGCTCCGCTTGGGCCCCTTTCGAGGGAACTGCCCGGGCGGAGCGTCCGCGTGAGAAGAGACAGGCTCCGAAATGGCAACCAAAGCGATCGTCGGCGAGAAGGTCGGCATGACCCAGGTGTGGGATGAGCAGCACCGACTGGTCCCTGTGACCGTGCTGCGCGTCGTTCCCGCGCGGGTCGTGCAGGTCAAAACGTCCGACCGTGACGGCTACAGCGCGGTTCAAGTCACCTTCGGCCAGGTGAAGGCCTCCCGGGTCAACAAGCCCGAGACCGGCCACTTCGCCAAGGCGGGAGTCGAGCCCGGAAAGCGCTTGGTGGAACTTCGTCTCGACGACACCAGCGCTTACAGCATCGGCGACTCGATCGGCGTCGACGTGCTCGCCGCCGGCGACATGATCGACGTCACCGCCGTGAGCAAGGGCAAAGGCTTCGCCGGTGGCATGAAGCGTCACAACTTCAAGGGCATGGGCGCGTCGCACGGTAACCACAAGCACCACCGTGCTCCCGGCTCGATCGGCGCCTGCGCGACCCCGTCGCGCGTGTTCAAGGGCACGAAGATGGCCGGCCGCATGGGTGGCGAGCAGGTAACCACGCTCAACCTCCAAGTCGTCGAGGCCGACGCCGAGCGCGAGTTGCTGCTCGTGAAGGGCAACGTTCCGGGCCCCCGCGGCGGGCTCGTCCTCATCCGTGACGCCGTCAGGGGGCGCAAGTAATGCCTGATGTAGAGGTCAAGACGATGACGGGCGGCTCGGCCGGCACCGTCACGCTCGCCGACTCGATCTTCGGCGTGCAGCCGAACGTCCCGGTCATGCACCAGGTCGTAACGGCACAGCTCGCCGCGTCCCGTGCGGGCACGCAGTCGACGCTGACCCGCGCCGAGGTGCGAGGCGGCGGCAAGAAGCCGTGGCGCCAGAAGGGCACCGGTCGCGCCCGTCAGGGTTCGATCCGCTCCCCGCAGTGGGTCGGCGGTGGCGTCGCCCTCGGCCCGAAGCCGCGCAAGTACGACCAGAAGACGCCGAAGAAGATGGTCGCGCTGGCGCTGAAGGGCGCACTCAGCGACCGCGCCAACGAGGGCAAGGTCGTCGTCATCGACCAGTGGAACTTCGAGAAGCCCTCGACCAAGGCCGCCAAGGCAGCTCTCGCCGCGCTCGGCGTGGCCGATGACCGCGTGCTGTTGGTCATCAGCCGCGAAGACGAAGACTGCTTCAAGTCGTTCCGGAACCTGCCGGAAGTGCAAGTGATGCTGGCGGGCGAGCTCAACACCTACGACGTGCTCGTCAACGACTGGGTCGTCTTTACCAAGGCAACTCTCCCGGGAGTGGAGGCGACAGACAATGCGTGACCCGCGCGACGTTCTTATCAAGCCGGTTGTGTCGGAGAAGTCCTACGGACTGCAGGACGCGGGCGTGTACACGTTCATCGTCCAGCCGAACGCGACCAAGCCTGAGATCCGCGACGCCGTCGAGAAGATCTTCAACGTCAAGGTCTTGAAGGTGAACACGCTCAACCGTCCGGGCAAGCGCAAGCGCAACCGGCGCAGCTTCACGTTCGGCAAGCGCCCGGACACCAAGCGCGCCATCGTCACCCTCGCGGGCGACGACCGTATCGAGATGTTCGAGGGTTAGTCAGATGGCACTTCGCAAGCGCAAGCCCACAAGCCCCGCCCGGCGGTTCATGTCGGTCTCCGACTTCAAGGAGATCACATCGACGACGCCGGAGAAGTCGCTGCTCGAGCCGTCACCGAAGAGCGGTGGCCGCAACAGCTACGGCCGCAAGACGTCGCGTCACCGCGGCGGTGG
>JBEEFR010000164.1:0-17248 GCA_041166285.1 Actinomycetota bacterium
TGCGGCGAGCGCGGCCCGCGCAGCGCGCTACGGATGGGACACGGTTGCGGCCGAGACGCTCGACGTCGCGCGCGACGCCATGGAGCAGGCAGCAACTCTGTTGCAGACGCGCTGATCGACTAGCGACCAGAGAACTTCGGCGACCGCTTCTCCATGATCGCGGCAACGGCTTCCTTGCCGTCTTCGCTGTTGAGGCCGCGCAGCGCGAGACGAATCTCTTCGCGTGCGCGGGCGTCGGGGTCGTCGATCAGCAACGTCCGGGCGACGAGCCGTTTGGTCTGGCGCACCGCGATCGGCGCTTGCTGCGCGAGTTCGCCGCAGTAGGCGAGCAGCCGGTCGTGCAGTTCCGCCGCGGGCACGACTTCGCCGACGAAACCGCGCTGGCGCGCTTCTTCGGCGCCGACGAAACGCGATTCGAGCAGGAACCGCATCGCCGTCTCGTGGCCGACCAGGGTCGGCAGGCTCCACGTCAGACCGCCGTCAGGCGACGTGCCGGCGCGGACGTAGCCGGGGTGCAGGCGCGCAGTGTCAGCGGCGATGCGGATGTCCGCGGCCATCGCCAGTGAAAGGCCGGCGCCGACGGCGACACCGTTGACGCCGGCGACGACGGGTTTGTCGGTCTCGAATCGCAGCGCGACGAGGAAGCGGCCGACCCAGCCTTTTTCGTCGAGGAACTGTTGCTGAGCCGACAAGCCGGTCTCGACTTCGGCGGCGTCGCTCGGGCCGAGATCGAGTCCGGAACAAAACGCGTCGCCGTTACCGGTGAGCGCGATCACACGGATTGCGTCGTCGGCGTCGGCCCGTTGCACGGCGCGCACGATGCTCCACCCGAGTTCGCCCGTCAGTGCGTTTTTGCGTTCGGGACGGTTGAGCCGCAGCACGCGGACGCCACCGATCGTTTCCTGTTCGAGAACCCCCATGGGGCTATTTCAGCGCAGTTGTGATCGGCGTGCCCGCCCGCACCGCCTTGGTGACCGGTGTCTTCTCGGCGATCGCCGCCAGCCGCTCACGTTGTTCGCCGTCGAGACCCGCTGGCAGCGTGATCGTGCGCAGGATCGAACGCGCGCCGTCGTCGGCGATGACGTAGCGGGCTTCGACCTCGATGGCGTCGAGGTCCCATCCCTTGCGCTGCGCGTACATGCGCAGCGTGATCGCCGTGCACGACACCAACCCGCTCAACAACAACCCGAACGGTGATGGACCGGTGTCGCCACCGCCATTCGACTGCGGTTCGTCGGCCGTCAGTTCATGGCCGTTAGCGCGGATGGCGACGTGGTAGTCGGTCGAACCAGCGGCAATGGTGGCGACGGCGTTCGCGACGTGGACTTCCGTGGTCACGCCGTAGGTCTTACCCGGCGGGCTTGACCCCTTGCACGAACCGCGTGCTGACGAGCATCGCAGCGCCGAGGAGCAACAGGATGGCGCCGGTTACGAGCACCCACCACTGGATGCCTCCGGTGCGGGACAGGGTCTTGCCCAAGACCGCGGTCGGCAGCGTCGTGGTCGTCGTGACCGGGGCGGTCGTCGGCGTGAGTGCGGTGGTCGTGGTCGTCGGCGGCACCGTCGTCGTGGTCGGTTCGACCGTTGTGGTGGTCGTCTCCGGAACCGTCGTCGTGGTCGTCGGTTCGACGGTCGTGGTGGTCGTCGTCGGGGCGACCGTGGTCGTCGTCGTCGGTGCAACGGTGGTGGTGGTCGTCGGCGCGACGGTGGTGGTGGTCGTCGGGGCGACCGTGGTCGTGGTCGTCGGCGCCACGGTCGTGGTGGTGCCCGGGTCGGTGGTCGTCGTGGTCGGAGGCGGCACCTCTTGCGTGGGCGACATCACTTGCAGCGTGTTACCGCCGGCGACGACGTGCAGAGTCCAGTACAGCGGGTCGGTGTTCTCGAACCCTTCGGCGCCGAGGTCGACGACGTACACGTTGGCGAAGCTCGTGTAGGCGACGTGATGCCCGTGGATACCGGCGCACACGTTGGCGCCCTGCGCGAACGGGCCTGTGTCCTGCATGCAGATCTGCACTTCTTGGATCGCGGCGTCGGGCGTGATGACGAACGTCATCGTCGTGACGCCGCGCGCGTACGTCGCGGTCCCGTTCGTCGCGGGGTTGTTGCCCTCAGGCTCGTCGAGGATGCACGATCCGGAACTGGCGGTGCCGACGCACACGCCTTGGAACACGTTGGGCGGCGGCGACGCGTGCGCGCTCGGCGCGACCAACGCGATCGTCATCATCGCGATGCCGACTATTGCGACGGCGGCACCACACCTGCGAAAGCCTGCTTGACGAACTTGTTCCCTCATGCTCCGAGAGAACCACGGTCAAATTCTTGTGCTTAGGGTCCGAAGACCTTCTGCGCGGCGTATCCGCATCAGCCGATCGGACGACGCTGCGCCGCGATCGAGACTCTGTTGGGCGCGGTGTGGCCGACCGCTGCGTTCTGCGAGTGAATCCACTACGGATGCGCAAAAGACGGCGCGTCGAGTTCGAACGCGATGTCGCCGGTGTAGCAGTACCAACAGGTCGCAGCCATCGCGAGGCGGCTAATAATTCGGTGATGGGGAACGCCGCGGCGATCGGTCTGTGTGGCAGTACGGCCGTCGCGCTCACCGGCGCGGGCGCGGACCTCGGCGTGCTCGACCGACGGTCGATTACGACGCGCGATTGCCAGCCGTATCACGACGCGCAAGGCCTTTCCGTCGCCGACGCCGAGAAACTGATCGCCGCGGCGTACGACCGCGCCGTCGCCAACGCCACCGACGGCTTACGCGCCCTCGTCGAGTCGCTCGATGAGCGCGTCCGTGTCGCGGGCATCAGCTTCAAGGAGTACCGCCTCGCGCCATCGCTCGAAGTGCGGCTGCGCTCACACCCGATGTGTCATGGCGCGGAAGGTGAGATGACCCGCGACGCGTTGTGGGCGGCGTGTGAAGCCTTGGGACTGGAGGTGCACGCGGTTCCACCCGACGCCGTCGACGCCCGCGCTGAGCAGGCCGGCAAGCTGGTCGGCGCGCCGTGGCGCAAGGAGCACAAACTCGCGGCCACCGCCGCGCTCAGCGCGTTGGGTCTCTAAGCCGCCGGCCTCACCGAAGACGGATAGCGGCGTCCTCGCGCAAGGCGACTGCGTCCGGATGAACGATCGCCGCCAGGGTCTCGACACCGTCGACGAGGCGCGGGCCCGGCCGCACGAACATGGCATCGGCGTCGACGGCCCACACCTCGGCCTCGGGCAGCGTGCCGCCGACGAGGAGTTCCTTCGCGAGTGAGGTGGCGCCGTCGAGGCGATAACCGCACGGCGCTACCACGACGACGTCGGGCTGCGACGAATGCAGCTCGTCGCTGGTGATCGGGTGTGACGGCGCGCCCGACGCGCCGATCGCTCCGATGCCTCCCGCGGCGGTGACGAGATCAGGCACCCAGTGGCCAGCGCAGAACAACGGGTCGGTCCACTCGAGCACGGCGACGCGCCGCGGCGTGCGCCCGGCAACAGCGTCGCCCAACGTGGTGAGACGCGCGCGCAAGACGTCGACCAATGCGCGCGCTTCGTCGGCGTGCGCGGTCTTCTCGCCGATCGTGGTGATCGACGCGATGACGGCGTCGAGGGTCATCGGGTCGACGGTGAGCACCTCGGCGCGACAACCGAGGTGCGTGAGTGCGTCGTCGACGTTGGCGACCGCGACCGCGCACACCGCGCACAGATCTTGCGTCACCACGAGATCAGCGTCGACGTCGCGCAGCGCGCCTTCGTCGAGCGAGTACAGGTCTTCGCCTGCCGCCAAACGCTGCTTGACGATGGTGTCGATTTCCGCAGGCGACAAGCCGGCGGGCAGCGTCGTGTTCGACACGACGCGGCGCGTCCGTGCCTCGGGCGGGTAGTCGCACTCGAACGTGACCCCGACGACGTCGTCGCCCGCGCCGATGGCGAAGAGAATTTCGGTCGCCGACGGCAGCAGCGAGACGATCTTCAAGCTGAAGCGAAGAGTTGCTCGACGACCGCCAGCCCGTCAGGGGGTGCCGCGACTTCGAGCCAGACGCCTTCGTGTTCGACGGTGATGGCGAAGGCGAAGAACGCGCAGCAGTCGGCTTCGCGCACGGTGAGATCGGCGACTTGCGCAACGACCGAGGGGTCCGAAGGCAAACGGAGGCGTACACCCGTTTCGGTAGGCACACGGTCGGTCACGTGCGCCAACACCCGCGCCCACTGCGTCGTGCGGTCGCCAGCCTCGGTCGCGTCGAGCGTGCAGGCGATCGGTGTGTCGGGCTTCGGAATCAGCGTCACCCGCGTTTCGGTCATGTCCAGAAGGTAGACCGTCGACATGGTCACGCTCTACGGCGTCGTCGCGCTGACGTTCATGATGGCGATGTACGCACTCGAGCGGCGCGGCCGCAACTTCGTGCTGGCGTTCGCCGCCGGATGCGCGCTGTCGAGCAGCTACGGATTCTTGTCGGGTGCGTGGCCGTTCGGCGTCGTCGAAGCGGTGTGGGCCGTGATCGCGCTCAGGCGATGGAGCACGACCGCGGAGTAGGTTCCGGCTCCATGTCACCGCACCCCGTCCGCCGCCTCGGCACGTTGGTGGAACCCCTTGCCGCCGCCGTGTATTTCGCGCCCGAAGCGCACGCGGCGTACGCGGAGCTCGGCGACTGCGGCGACTTCTGGGCGCCGTACTACGCCAGCCGCGGCGCCTGCCTCGGCGAGACTCCCGCACTGGTGGTCGCCGCCGCCTTCGGCGTGTTCAACCCGTCGCACATGGCTGAACAACTCGAAGCGGCGTGGAAGGTGGCGCGGCCCTCGCAGTGGTGGACAGCGCGCGTGCGCGGCGCCACTGCGCAACTCGAGCGGCTGCTCGGCGACGCGCCCGACGGCGCGGAGCGCGCGACCGAACTCCTGCGGCGCGTCGCCGATGCGAGTCCGGTTTCGGGCCACCCGTTTTTCGCGGGCCTCGTCAGTCAAGAGTGGCCGGGCACCGTCGTCGGCGATCTGTGGCACGCCGCCGATCTCGTGCGCGAGCACCGCGGCGACACGCACACCGCGGCGTACAACGCCGCGGGCTTCAGCGCGGTGGACATGATGATCATGACGGAGCTGTGGTGGGGTCTGCCGCACGGGTTGTACCTGGCGTCGCGTCACTGGGACGACGAGTCGATCAACCAGAGCCTCGCCGTGCTGCGCGACCGCGGGTACATCACCGGCGACGCGCCGCAGCTGACGGACCAAGGCATCACCGCCCGCGTCGCCGTCGAGGACGCCACCGACGTCGGCGAGGCCGCGGTGCTCGACGCGCTCACCGATGCCGAGCGCGACGAGTTGTTCGCGATCCTGCGCCCGATGGCCGCGACCATCGTCGCCGGCGGCGGCTACCCCGCGGATCCGAACGAGCGGACCCTGCCGGGCGTCGACGCCTAGATCACTGCCCGGGCGCGGCCTTGCGCTCGATCACTTCGAAGGCGAGCAGTTCGGCGCCGTGCGCTACCGGCGCGGCCCCACCCGACGTGTCGGTCGCCACGTGGGCGTGCGCTTTGGCGAAGTCCTGGCTCGACAACCACGCCTGGTACGCATCCTCACTCGCCCACCGCGTGTACACGAAGTAGCGGGTCGCCCCGCCGGTCGGTCGCAATAACTCGAAAGCTTCGAAGCCCTCGGTGTGCTCGACGGCGCCGGCGCGCGCCGCGAAGCGCGCTTCGAACTCTTCGGCTCGGTCGGCGGGGACTTCTACGGCATTGATCTTCACGACGCTCATGCGTGGAGTCTTACCTGTAGCGGCGGGCCATCGAGATGGCAGTGCACGCGCCGCGCCGTGTGACCGCATCGGACGTTGCGTTGCAGGCCCACGACGGCCGTTATTGCTGCGCTGGCGGTGAGTCCCGCGGCGATCACGAGGGCAACGCGGAACGCGTGCGTGATCTCCCCACTGCCCGAAGCATCCGTGAGACCCGCGAGCACGGGCACGAGCGCGATGGCGCCGAGGCTCGCGGTACGCGCCACGGCATTGTTGACCCCCGACGCGACGCTCACGTGGTCGGGGTCAGCGGCGGCCATCACCGTCGCCGTCAACGGTGCGACGAACGTGACGAGGCCGAGACCGAACACCAGCGAACCCGGCAAGACGTCGCGCAGCCACGCCGGGTCCGCGCCGATGCGCGCCAGCAGCAACAGCCCGACGGCCGCCAGCGCCGGGCCGGCGGTCAGCTGGAGGCGGGGCCCGATGCGTTGGCCGAGCGCACCCGAGCGCGACGAGAACACGATCATCAACAGCGTCGTCGGGAGCAACGCCGTTCCCGACGCCAGCGCTGACCACGTCGCCGCTACTTGCAGTTCGTAGGCGACGAGGAAGAAGGCGACGCCGATCGCCGCGTACAACTGCACCGTCATCACGTTGATGACCGTGAAGGTGCGGTTGCGGAACAGCTGCGGCGGGACGAGCGGCGACGGCACACGCATGATGTGGACGACGAACGCTGCCGTCGCGGCGGCGCCGATGACGCCCGGAACCACGAGCCGTTCGGTGAGCGCCCACGTCGCGCCCGCCAGAGCGACGACGGCGTAGGCGCACCCGGTCACGTCGAGGTGTTGTCGCGAGTGTTCGTCGCGTGACTCGGGCACCGACCGCAGCGTGAGCACGATCGTGAGGGCCGCCAGCGGAATGTTGAGCAGGAACGCCCACCGCCACCCGGGCCCGTCGACGAGCGCGCCGCCGATGAACGGGCCGACGGCCCCGGCCACTCCGAGCAGACCGGACCACGCGCCCACGGCAGCGGCGCGGTCTTGCTCGCGGAAGCTTGCCTGAATGATGGCGAGGCTGCCGGGGGTGAGCAGCGCGCCGCCGACGCCTTGCAGGACGCGCGCCGCGACCAGCACGGTGATGTTCGGCGCGGCGCCGCAAAGCGCCGACGCGGCGGCGAACCACACCGTGCCGATGATGAACACGCGCCGGCGTCCGATGCGGTCGCCGAGCGCGCCGCCCAACAGGATCAGCGACGCCAGCGACAACAAGTAGCCAGTGAGCACCCACTGGAGCCCGCTTACGCCGGCGTCGAGGTCGCGGGCGATGCGCGGCAACGCGACGTTCACGACGGTCGCGTCGAGGCTGGCCATCGCACTGGCGGACACGGTGGCCGCGAGCGCGAACCGCCCGGTGACGGTGTCGAGTGCTAGCTGGGTTGGAACATCGGCAGGTTACGGCCGTCCGACAGCGGCTCCCACGCGACGGTCACGGCTTGACCCACGACGACCGTCTCGGGATCCGTCCCGACGATCGTCGACAGCATCCGTACGCCTTCTTCGAGCTCGACGACGGCGACCGCGTAGGGCGCCTCGTACGCCGGCATCGGCACCTGCGCGGCGTGCTGCACGCTCACGGCGTACACCTCGCCGCGCCCGCTGGCGTCGCGCCACTCTAGGACGTCGGCGCGCAGGCACGACGGGCAGACCTCGCGCGGATAGAAGATGGCCTTCCCGCAATCGGTGCACCACTGCAACACCAGACGCTGCTCGCGCGTCGCGTCCCAGAACGGCTTCGCGACCTCGCTCTCCGGCGGTTCGATCCTGCGTGCGTCACTCACGAGAGCACCGCCTCCGTTCCGAGCACTGTTGTCGACATGCACGACAACACCCCGCCGCTGCCGTGCGCCACGGCCACTTCGCACCCGTCGACCTGACGCGCGCCGGCTTCGCCGCGTAACTGCCGCACCGCTTCGACCAACAGGAACATCCCGTACATGCCGGGGTGCGTGTAGGAAAGGCCGCCGCCGTTGGTGTTGGTCGGAAGCGTTCCGCCGGGCCCGGTGTCGGTCGACTCGACGAACGCGCCGCCTTCGCCCTTGGCGCAGAAGCCGAGATCCTCGAAGTGCAACAGCTGGGTGATCGTGAACGAGTCGTAACCCATCAGCACGTCGACGTCGCCCGGCTTCACGCCGGCCTGCGCGAACGCGGCCGGGCCCGATATCGCGCCGGCGGTCGTGGCCAGGTCGGGCATCTGACTGATCATCGAGTGGTCGTGGCACGTGGCGGCGCCGAGGACGTAGACCGGCGCCTTGCGCAGCGACCTCGCGCGCTCGGCGCTCGTCATCACGAACGCACCGGCGCCGTCGGTCACGAGGCAGCAGTCGAGCAAGTGCAGCGGCGACGACATCATCTTCGAGCTCAACACGTCGTCGATGGTGATCGGGTCCTGGAAGCGCGCCTTGGGGTTCAGCGTCGCCCACTTACGGGTGCTGACGGCGATCTGCGCCAGCTGTTCGGGGGTCGTGCCGTACATCGCCATGTGTCGGCTCGCCGCGAGCGCGTACGAGCCCATCGGTTGACGCAGCCCGTGGGGCATCTCCCACTCCGCGTTCGGGTTCGGCCCGCCCATCATCATCGGTCGTCGCCCGCCGCCCTTCCCGCCGCGTGCCTTGGCGCGCGCACGGTCGCCTTGCGGCGTGGAGGCGTAGACGCAGATGACGACGTCGCACAGTCCCGCGGCGATTGCTGCCGCTGCGTGCTCGGCGTACACCTCGTAACTCGACCCTCCGGTCATGGTCGAGTCGGTGTAGCGCGGGCGGATGCCGAGGAACTCGGCGAGGCCCAGCGACCCCATCCCCGCGCCGTGGCCGGCGTAACAAACGCCGTCGACGTCGGCGATCGTCAGGCCGGCGTCGTCGAGGGCCTCGCGGATCATCGCCGCCTCGAGTGCGCGCCCGTGCAGTTCCAACACGCCCGATGGTGATGCATCGTCAGCCACGCCGACGATTGCCGCGGCTCCCCTCAGCGAAGTCATAGCGCCGCAACCTAACGGCTACGCGGTACGCAGCGCCTCCATCACGTCAGTGCGGGCCGTGCGCCACGCCGGCAACGCCGCACCGGCGAGCGCGATCAGCGCGGTGACGACGGCAGCGACGATCACAGGCTGCGCGCTGAACCGGTACGGAATCGGCAACCCGGTGAGGAGGCCAGACGCCCAGGTGAAGTTGAGCAGCGACAGCTGCGCGCACGCCGTCGCCACCACCGTCACGACCAGCGCCGTGAGCACCGTTTCGATCACGGTCGAGCGCGCCAGGTCGTTCGGGGACATCCCGAGCGCGGCGAGCGTGGCGTTGTCACGGCGGCGTTGCGCCGCGGCGAGCACGAGCGTCGAGGCCGTAGCGACAAGCGCGACCGCGACGAGCGCGCCGCGCAGCGCGTTGAACGGTGACGCCAGCTTCAAGAACTCGTCGCGCAGGTCACGCGCGTACTCGTCGGTCGCCATGATGTGAAGGCGCGGATCGATCGCGGCGGCGCGCAGCCGCGCTGCCAATTCCTCGCCGGTCACACCTGCGACTGGGACCACGCGCAGCAGCTCCGGCGGGCGCGGTCCGTAGAGGCCCGCGAGCTGCGCCGTCGTCACGGTGATGCTGGCGCCGAGGTTGTTCGGCGACGCCCAGATCCCACCGACGACGAAGGACTGCCGTGGGCCCGACCGCGCCGGTAACGAGATTGCGCCACCCGGTACGAGGTGCAGACGTCGCGCCAGCGCCGGTCCGACCATTACTTGACCGCGCGCGAACACGTCGGCGGCAGGCGCGCCGCGGTACACGCCGAACGCGGGTGGCTCGCCTTCGAACGCGTCCACCGACAGCAGGCCAAGTTCATGGTCGTTGACGACGCCGAACCCGTCGTGGGTGATGGCGGCGACGCCGGGCACGGCGGCGATGGCGCGTTCCATGTCGGGGGTGACCTTGGAGTCGGTGCCGCCCGAATTGTTCGACGCCAGGGTGTTGACGTAGACGTTGCCGTGGTTGGTGTCGTACGCGTCCTTCTTCGCGGCGTCGCCCATCCCGGGCGCGATCCCTCCGAAAACGGTCGAGAAGAACACCGGCGCGGTGATGGCGATCGCGATGGCGACGGTGCGACGGCGCGCCCGCACGATGTTTGTCAGAGCGATGCGCGCCGGGCCGGTGGCGAATCCGGGCGCTCGTTGGAGCGTGGTCAGTAGCCGGGGGGAGGCCTGAACGCAAAAGACGTATCCGACGATCACGCTTCCAACGAGCGCCACGATTGAGACGGGCGGCTGCCACCCGTCGAGAGCACCGCCGCGGTGCGCGGCCCAACCCAACACCAGCGCCGCCGCCGCCAGTGCGACCGAGATGCCGAGCCCGACGCGCGTCGCGCTGCGCTCGGCGTTGAACCGTGTGCGTCCGGATAGTTCCGACACGAGGTCGATGCGCGCGGCGCGCCGCGCCGGCGCGATCGACGCGACGACGCTGACGCCCAGCGCCGTCACCAGTCCGATGACCCAGGCCGAGGTCGGCGTCGATATCGACGCCCGCAATCCCGAAGACTTCTCGAGCTCGTTCGACAGCTTCGACATGAACGCCGTGGCGATCACCGCGCCGCCGGCGACAGCGAGCACGGAGCCGAGGGTGCCGATGACGACGCTCTCACTGAGGATGCCCGCGAGCACGTCGCGCGGCTTGGCTCCGAGCGCGGACGCGGTGGCGAACTCGCGTCGCCGCTCTTCGAGCGTGAGGTCGAGTGTGTTGCGCACGAGCTGCGCGCCGATGACGAGCCCGATGATGCTGATGAGGAACAGGAACGGCGAGATCGTCCCCGTGATGTTGTCAAAGCCGATCCCGCCGATCGGTTGCGCGGCGTCGCGCACGTGGTTCTGCGGGCCGACCACCTGTTGCAACGCCGCACGCAGCGCCGAGACGTCGGCGCCCGGTGCGGGCTTGATCAGCACTCCGTCGAGTCCACCGACGCGGCCGAATTGACGCTGCGCCGTCGCCAACGGGAACACGGCGACGGCGCCGTGGTTGACCTTGCCGAGTCCTTTCACCGCGAAGGCGTTGGCGGTGCGCACGTCGGAGATATCGGTGTGCAGCACGCCTTGCGCGCCCAACTTTTGGTGCAGCGCCGGGCTGACCATCGGCACTGCGGTCGCAGCGAAGCCCGCGGGGTCGCAGTGAAACGAGCCGACGAGCGCCTCGATCGAGCAATCGGCGCCGATGACGGGGACCATCGAGTGGTGCCCGCGCGTGTCGGTCACTTCGGCAACCGTCACCACCAGCGGAACGGCGGCGCCAACTCCGGGCGTCGCCGCGATGTTCGGGAGCAGCGCCTCGGCGAGCCCGCCGTGGTCGGCTGCACCTTCGACGCGGAATGTCGCGCCGAGCGATACGCCGCGGTTGAAGTTGTCGAGCGTCGTGCTGATGGAGTGGTTCGTGATCACGACGCCCACTGCGAGCGCGGCGCCCGCACCTACGGCCAACACTGTCAACAGGGTGCGCGTCCACCGACGCGGCATGCCGCGCAAGTGGTTGAGCCAAATCCACCGCAGGTTCATGCAAAACCTCTTCCCCTAGCTACATGGGTAGGTATATACCTATGTATGTAATGGGGTCAAGGACGGAGCGAGACCGATGCTGAGGTTCGTGCTGCTGGGGCTGCTCGACGCTGAGCCGCGCTACGGCTACGAACTCAAGGCGGTCTTCGAACAGTTCCTCGGCGGCACGTGGCCGCTCAACATCGGTCAGATCTACACGAGCCTGTCGCGCCTCGAGGACGACGGATTGGTGCACTCACAGACCGTGCCGCAGGACGACGCGCCCGACCGCAAGGTGTACGAGTTGACTCCGCTCGGCCGCAGGGAGTTGGCCGAGTGGGCGAACACGATCAACGAGGAACCGGTCAAGCTGCGCGACGAGTTGTTCTTGAAGGTTGCCGTGCTCAGCCTCAAGGACGGCAAGTCGGCGCGCACTCTGATCCACCGTCAGCGCGTCGCCCACCTTGGGCGTCTCGCCGACCTCGGAGGACTCCAAAAGGATCCCGAGCAGCACCCGGCGACGGGCCTCTTGCTCGAAGCGGCGATCCTGCGCACCGAAGCGGAACTCAAGTGGTTGGACGCGGTCGAGGACCGCTTAAAGGACTGGGGAACCAACGGCAATGGCAAGAAACGAAAGAAGTAAGGGGACTGTCTTGCACATCGGATCCGCGATCGAGCTGCGCGACGTGCACCGCACGTACGTGTCCGACGAGACGAGCGGGGTTGAGACGAGCGCGCTCGACGGAGTCAGCCTCGCCATCGAGCGCGGCGACCTCGTGGCGATCTGCGGGCCGTCGGGCTCCGGCAAGTCCACGCTGCTGCACGTCGCCGGCGCGCTCGACACGCCGACGCGCGGCGAGGTGTTCGTCGAAGGCTGGGCCCTCGCGAGCCGCAGCGCCGCGCAGCGCGCCGAAATCCGGAACAAGTCGATTGGCTTCGTGTTCCAACAGTTCAACCTGCTGCAGGGCCTCACGGTTGCGGAGAACGTCGCCGTGCCCGCGGTCCTGGCGCGGCTCAAGCCGGCAGAGATCAACCAGCGCGTCGACGAACTGCTGGAACTCGTCGGCATGGCCGACAAGTCCGACCGCAAGCCGGGTCAGCTTTCGGGTGGCGAGCAGCAGCGCGTCGCCGTGGCGCGCGCCCTCGTGCTCGACCCGCCGATAGTGCTGGCCGACGAACCAACCGGCAACCTCGACACCGCGTCAGGTGAAGCCGTGATGGAACTTCTGCTGGCCAGCCATTCCGCCGGCCGCACCGTCGTGATCGTCACCCACGACGCGCGCATCGCCGCACAAACGCAGCGCGTCGTCTATCTACGCGATGGGCAGATCTCGCAAGAGGACAAGCCCAAGCGCGGCCGTCAGCGAAAGCTGACGGCGCTCGTCGACACGTCGCCGTTCTAAACGACTGAGCTGGCGAGGTTCAGTGCTTCTTCGTTGATGGCGCTGGCGTCGACGATGTCGAGCACCGGATAGACGTCGAACTTCAGCCACGGCTGCCACACCGCGAGATCGCGCATCAGATCGGCGGCGTTGTCGGTCGTCAGAACGCAGAAGCCACCGTTGCCGTCGCAGCGCTGCACCCACTCGGTGATGTTGCCGCTCGGGCTCGGCGTCCAGTTCGCCAACAACTTCTGCGCCGCCTCGCCGGACTTGATGTTGTCCTCGGCGGAACTGCCCTCTCGGCTTGTATAGGCCAGAACGAACTTCATGTGGTTCCTCCTCTATTGGCCCAGCGCGCGCGAGTGTGCGCCTCTCCCGCGCCCGGCGCTAGGGCCAAGTGGTAGGAATCGCGTATGCCTGACGCATTGATCATCGACGCCATGCGCTCGCCGCGCGGCAAAGGGAAAAAGACGGGCGCGCTCCACGAGGTGCACCCGCAACGGATCCTCGCTCAGGTGCTCAACGCGCTGCGCGACCGCCACGGCTTCGACACCGCCGAAGTCGACGACGTGATCATGGGTTGTGGCGCGGGCAGCGGCGACCACTCGATGGACATCGCCCGCATGGCCGCGCTCGACGCCGGCTGGTCGCTCGACGCGCCGGGCGTCACGCTCAACCGCTTCTGCGGCTCGGGACAACAAGCGGTCAACTTCGCCGCGATGGGCGTCATGTCGGGCCAGCAGGACTTTGTCGTCGCCGGTGGCGTCGAGTCGATGTCGCGGCCCGGACCGATGGGCGTCGACGGCTTCACCGCCAACAACGCGCATCTCTACGAGCAGTTCCCGATGGTGGCGCAAGGCATCAGCGCCGATCTCATCGCGACCGTCGAGGGCTTCAGTCGGGAGGACTGTGACCGCCTCGCCGTCGACAGTCAGGATCGTGCGGCCAAGGCGATTGCTGAAGGGCGCTTCGACAACAGCCTGGTGACGATCTACACCGACGACGGCGCGGTGGCGCTCGACCACGAGGAGTTCCCGCGTGCCGGCACGACGCTGGACGACCTCGCCAAGCTGGCGCCGAGCTTCGAAGCGATGGGCGCGCACGTTCCCGAAGGCAAGTCGCTGTCGATCGACCAGACCGCGCTGTTGAGCTATCCGCAGGTCGACGCCATCCGCCACGTCCACCACGCCGGCAACTCTTCCGGCGTTGTCGATGGCGCCGGCGCGGTGATGGTGTGCTCGCCCGACTACGCCCAGGCGCACGGCCTGTCGCCGCGGGCGCGCATCGTGCAGACGGCCGTCGCCGGGACCGAGCCGGTCATCATGCTCACCGCTCCCGGTCCGGCCACGCTGCGCTGCCTCCAGAAGGCCGGCATGACGATCGACGACATCGACCTCATCGAGGTCAACGAGGCGTTCGCCGCTGTCGTGTTGAAGTTCCTCAAGGACACCGGCGCCGACTGGGACAAGTGCAACGTGAACGGCGGCGCGATGGCCCTCGGACACCCCATCGGCGCCACCGGTTCGATGCTCATCGGCACGCTCGTCGACGAACTCGAACGTCAGGACAAGTCGACCGGCCTCGTCACGATGTGCACCGGCGGCGGGATGGGGACCGCAACCATCATCGAACGGGTATAGGCCTGGGCGTGCTGCGCCTTCGCCAAGTCGTCATCGCTGCGAGTGATCTCGGTTCGACGCGCACGCGCATCGAGGACGAGCTCGGGTTGCCGCACGTGTGGGCGGACCCGGGCGTCGCTCACTTCGGGCTGCGCAACGCCCTGTACGCCATCGGCGACTGCTTCCTCGAAGTCGTGTCGCCGAAGTCGCCAGACGCGCCCGCGCAGCGCTTCCTCGATCGCGCCGGGCGCGACGCCGGCTACATGGTGATCGTGCAGACGACCGACCCGATCGACGACGTGCGTGCCCGCGCTGAGCAGTTGGGCGTGCGCATCGTCTTCACCGCCGAAGGCGACGGGGTGACCGGCCTGCACTTCCACCCTGCTGACACCGACGGTGCCCTTCTGTCGATCGACCGCTGCACCGACGACGCCGCGTGGCCGTGGGCCGGCCCGGCCTGGGATGCCGCACCCGATCGCGGCTACCGCAGCATCGCCCGCGCAGTGTTCGCCGTCGACGAGCCCGAGGACGTGTCCGCGCGCTGGGCGCGGCTGCTCGGCACGGAAGCCGACGCCGCGTGCGTGGCGTTGCCCGACGCGACGCTGGAGTTCACGGCGTCGCGCGATGGTCGCCGCGGGCTGTGCGCCGTCGACCTGGTTGGGCCGTCGCACGCACCCGTCGAAATCGGCGGCGTGATCTTTACCTCAAAGGAATAGGCACGAGGTCGCGGCGGTGCTGTGCCAAAAGCCGTGGCGCGTTCCACGCCAGCACGCCGGCGACTTCTCCGTGCACCGAGTACGTCTGCACGAACTTGTCGGCGTCGGCGTCGCCCTCGACGATGTCGACGGTCGCGTCGCGCGGGATCACGCCCGCGAGCTGGACGCGCACGTCGTAGTGGTCCGTCCAGAAGTAGGGAACGGGCACGAACGGCTCGGCCATGCCGAGGACGTTCTTGGCGACGGCGTGGCCTGACTCCTGCGCGTTCGTTCGATGCTCGAGACGCATCCGCTGCGCGTACCCCTGGTGGAACCACGACGCCACGTCGCCCGCGGCCCATACGCCGGGAGCGGCCGCGCAGTATTCGTCGCACACGACGCCGTTGTCGATTGTCAGGCCGCTGCCTTCCAACCACGTCGTCGTGGGCGTGCTGCCGACGGCGATGAGGATCACGTCGGCCTCGTGCGACGCGCCGTCGCTGCGGACGACGCCTGACGCCGTGATCGTGTCGACGCCGACGCCGGTGTGAATGCGCACGCCGTTGGCCTCGTGGAGCGCGAGCAGCCGCTGCGCAGCCACATCGCCGATGCGCGACGCCAGTGGAGGTCCGGGAATGGGTTCGACGACCGTGACGTCGGCGCCGAGCTTGCGCGCCGTCGCTGCCACTTCGAGGCCGAGGAAACCCGCGCCGACGACGACGAGGCGCGGCGAGCCCTCCGCGATGAGGCCGCGCAACGCCAGTGAGTCCTGCAACGTGCGCAGCACGCGGATGTTCGGCGCGTCGGGGTGTGGGAGTTGGCGCGGCGTGATGCCGGTGGCGATGACGGCCGCGTCGTAGTCGAGCGTGCGCCCGTCGTCGAGGGCGACGCGGCGGCCCTCGACGTCGAGGCCCGTCGCCCGCACGCCGCTCAGCAGCTGCGGGTTCATGGGTGCGATGCGACGGTGTGCAATCAACTCGGCGCGCGGCACTTCCCACGCACCCGACAGGATCTCCTTGGACAACGGCGGGCGGTCGTACGGCGCGTCGGTCTCTTCGCCGACGATGGTGAGCGTCCCGTCGAAGCCGTTCTGGTGCAGCCCTTCGGCGACGGCGTAGCCCGCCGCGCCCGCACCGACGATGACGACGTTGTTCACTCGCCCATGATGGCCGACCCGGTGTACACCGCCCGCGGTCGGTAGCGCAGGCGGTAGCGGTACTCCTCGATCGCATGCGCCAACCATCCCGCGGTACGGGCGACGGCGAAGATGACCTCGCCGGCGTTGTCGATCATGTCGTAACGCTCGGCGAATGACGCGATGGCGAAGTCGATGTTCGGGAACGGGAGACCCCGCTCGCGCATGAGCAACACGAGTTCTTCTTCGACGGGCTCGTGCTTGATGGCGCCGAGCATGTCGAGCAACACGTCGCAGCGCGGGTCGTTGCTCTCGTACACACGGTGCCCGAAGCCCGGAATGAACTCGTTGTTGCGCAGCCGCGTCGCGATCGCTTCGGCGGGACTCACGCCGTCATGGTGGAGTTCGTGGAGCAACCGGCGCGCCTGCGTGCTCGCGGCGCCGTGCAGCGGTCCGCCGAGGGTGGCGAGGCCCGCGAGAACGACGAGGTACGGATCCGCCCAGGTGCTCGCCGCGACGCGCGCCGCCAGCGTGGAGGCGGCCATCTCGTGGTCGGCCAGCATCACGAGCGTCGCGTCGAGCAGCTTGACCAGCCGTGGCTTCGCGACGTGGGGCGACAACCTCGGCCACAAGCGCGCCGCGACCGATCCGCCCGGGTCGCTTTCGCCCACGACGGGTAGTGCGTCGAGCATCGTGGCGACGATGGCGCGGCCGGCCGACGCGACCGATTCGGGCCGCCGGTCGTCGCGGAAGGGATCGCAGCGCCGAACCGACGCGACCGTGGCGCGGATGCGGTCCATCACGGGTTGGCCGCCGAGGGTTCCGCCGAGTTGGCGTGCGATGCGACTCATGTCGCGGGGCGACACGAACGCCACGCGGTCGCGCTCACCGTGCCACAGCCACGACGCCACTTCCTCGAACGTCGCCGTCTTCACGGCGTCGGCGACGTTCCAGCCGCGGTAGGCGAGCACGCCCGTGGGATCGAGGTAGGTGAGGTCGGTCTCGATGATGAGTTCGAGGCCGCCGGCGCGCCCGCCGCCGCGTTGGCGACCCGCGAGTTTCTCGACGTCGGCGCGCAGAAAACGGCTGCGACGGCTGCCGGGCACCTTCTCGCTGCGCACCATCCCGCGGCTCACGTAGGCGTACAGCGT
>JBEEFR010000165.1:0-8313 GCA_041166285.1 Actinomycetota bacterium
GAGCTGCTCGCCGCGAATGGCGCGGTCGGTAGCGAACTCGCGCCCGTCGACAGGTTCGTCGCCGACGTGATGGCAGGACGCGCGCCGCGCGGCGACGCGACCGCCGCGCGCGCGGCGCGCCCGTCGCTCGTGGTGCAGGCAGCGGCGACCGGCCGCGGCGACGCCGTGCGCGTCGCGGTCGCGCACGGCTTCGACGTCAACGCGCTCGGCCGCGCCGACGCACCCGTCGAGCAACCCTGGCAAACGGCGCTGCACACCGCGGTCGAGCGCAACGACGACGCGATGGTGCGTCTGCTGCTGGAGCTCGGCGTCGATCCGTCGATCGAAGACGCGCGCTTCCACGCGACGCCGCTCGGGTGGGCCGAGCACTTCGGTCACGACGACGTCGCCGCATTGTTACGTTCGGACTGATGGAACTCGCCGACGCTCTCGAACACGCACGCGCGCACAACCAGGGCGTGTTGATCACCCATCGCAAGGACGGGCGGGCGCAACCGTCGAACATTGTGCACGTGGTGGGCGACGACGGTCTGATCCGCATTTCGGTGACGGACACGCGGGCCAAGACGAAGAACCTGCGGCGCGACCCGCGCTGTGAGCTGTACGTCGTGGGCGACAACTTCTGGAAGTACCTCGTGTTCGACGCGGAGTGCGAACTGTCACCGGTGACGACCGATCCGAACGACGCCACCGCGGACGAGTTGGTCGACTATTACCGGGCCGTCCGGGGCGAGCACGAGAACTGGGACGAGTACCGACAGTCGATGGTCCACGACCAGCGGCTCGTGGCGCGGCTGCGGCCGTCACGCGCCTACGGCATGTGGAGTACCTAAGTACCCACACGATTCGCGCACTAAACGGGGCATTTGTTCGCGAGAATGGGCTATTCGCTGCGTTCTCGTGGTGCAACGTTCAACAGCTGAGGGAGCTTTCATGCGTTCTGTTCTGACCACCGCGCGCCGCATTCTGCCGGCGCTTGCCCTGGTAGGAGCCTTCATCGGCGCCGTTCCGGCCGCTGGGAGCGCACCGTTGCCCGTCGCGTCCGGCGGTCGGTTGCTGCCGGTCGACCCGCACGCCGTGCTGCCGACGCGCCGCGCTGACGTCCAGAGCCTGAACTGGTCCGGCTACGCCGCCATCGCGCCCGCAGGACAGAAGATCACTGACGTCACGCAAAACTGGACGGTCCCGACGGTCAAGAACGCGCCCGCCGGGTTCTCCTCGACGTGGGCCGGCATCGGTGGTTACAACACGCAGGACCTGATCCAGGCCGGCACCGAGTCGGACACCGCGCAGACGCCGTACGCCTGGTACGAGATCCTCCCCGCGAGCGAGACGCCGATCACGTCGGGTTGCGTCGGTGACAACGCCTGCACCGTCCGCCCCGGCGACAAGATGACCGTCACCATTCACAGCACCGGCGGCACCGGCTGGAACATCTCGATGAAGAACATCGGTCGCTGGACCTGGTCGCTGAACCTGAACTACCCGTCGACGTTCTCGTCGGCCGAGTGGATCCTCGAAGCACCGACGGTGGGCGCGCAGACCGTGCTCGCCAACGTCGGCACGCAGCTGTTCACCGGCGTCAACAACTACGTCGTCAACGGCGTGACCAAGAACATCAAGGCCGGCAACTCGGTGCGCATCCTGCTCAGCCCCGGCCTGCTGAACGAAGCGACGCCGTCGGCGCTCAACTCGACGGGCGACCGCTTCAACGACTGCGCCTACAAGCAGTCCTGCGCCGCCCCGGCGTAAACACTTTCTTTCCGAACTGGTCCTCTCCATCACCGCCGGACGGTGATGGAGAGGACCAGTTCGCGTTTTAGGACGACTCGGCGACGCCTTTGGGGGAGCGTTGCTTCATGAAGCCGAACATGTAGCCCGCGACGCGGCGCATCTGGATCTCCTCGGCGCCTTCGGTGATGCGATACCGGCGATGGTGACGGTAGATGTGCTCGAACGGCATGTGGCGTGAGTAGCCCAGACCGCCATACGTCTGCATGGCGCGGTCGGCGGCTTCGCAACACAGGCGGTTCGAGAAGTAGTTGCACATCGACACTTGCTCGGACTGGCTGAACGCGCCGTACTTGTCCATCTTCCACGCGGTCTCGCGAATCAGCGAGCGCAGCATCGTCGCTTGCGTGTTGAGTTCGACGAGCGGGAACTGCACGCCTTGGTTGTGTGCGAGCGGCTTGCCGAACGGCTTGCGCTCCTGCGCGTACTGGACCGCCATGTCGATGCAGAACTGCGCGGCGCCGAGCGACGACGCCGCCTGGCGGATGCGGTTCTCGTTGAAGAACAACTGCGTCACGCCGAGGCCCCGCCCCTCGCCACCGAAAATCGACGAGTGCGGCACGCGCACATCCGTGAGACGGATGTGGCCGTGATCCGTCGGCATGTTAAACGTCCAGAGGTACTCGAGGACTTCGAACCCCGGTGCGTTCGTCGGCACCAGGAACGCCGTGATGCCTTCGCCGTCGCCGTCCTTGCCCGACGTGCGCGCCATGATCATGTCGTATTGCGCGCGGTGGATCCCGGTGTTCCACGTCTTCTCGCCGTTGATGATCCACTCGTCGCCGTCACGGACCGCGGTGGTTTCCATCCACGTCGCGTCGGAGCCGTGATTGGGCTCGGTGATGCCGAACGCGAACCCGCCGGTGCCCTCGAGCAGTTTCGGGACCCACTCCGCCTTCTGCTCTTCGGTGCCGTGCTCGAGCATCAGCAGCAGGCCGACGTTGTTGCCCACGATCGAGTTCTCGTTCTGCAGGTCGTTGTGCAGCCCGAGACCCTTGTGCGCGAGGTGCTCGCGGATGACGGCCATGCCGAGGTTGGTGCCGTCCTTGCCGCCGTACTCCTTCGGGAACGCGTACCGGTAGTGACCGGCCTCGTCCGCGAGGTCGCGCATCTGGTGCAGCAGCGCTTCCCATTCCTCGTTCGGCAGGCCGCCGCGCTCCCAGTCGGTGCGCGCGTCTTCGCGCCGGTGGTCGAAGAACCGGATGTTGTCGTCCTTGTTCTCGAGCGGCTTGATGACGGTCTCGATGAAGTCGTCGAGTTCGGCGAGGTAGTCGACGAGATCCTGCGGGAGGTCGAAGTCCATTAGCGAAGTACTAGTCGGTAGAGCGTGAACGCGACGCCGAACACGACGAGGAACACCCCGAAGATCCGCCGTTGCACGCCCGCGCCAAATCCCGACGAGTAGTGCCCACCGATCACGCTCGTGGGGATGACGCCCGCGGCGAACAATCCCGCGACCGCCCAGTCGACGTGACCGAGCGCGGCGTGCGTGATCAACGTCGGTACCGACAACGCGGCGACCACCAACAGCGACGTGCCGACCGCTTGCCGCATGCGCAACCCGAACACCAACAGGTACAGCGGCATCAACAAGAAACCGCCGCCGTTGGCGAGCAACCCCGTCATGAAGCCGACGCCGGCGGCCGCCGTCACGAGCAGCGGCCGGTTCTGACGGCGCGCCGTGCCGACGTCGCGCGCTGCGTCGGTAATCGGCATGACGACACGTACGCCGACGACGACGAGCATCACCCCCGAGAGCACGAGCAGTCCGTCGCCTCCGACGGCGCGTGACGCGTACGCGCCCACCACCGTCGCCGGCACGGCGCCGAGCAGCGACCAGCCGGCCGCCTTCGGCCGCGCTTCGCCCGACTTGTAATACGGCCGCACCGCGAGGATCGCACCGGGAATGGTCGCCGGAAGCGGCGACGCGACTGCGGCGAGGGCGCGCACACCGACGAGCGACAGCAGCGGTGTGGCAACGGACGATCCGCCCACTCCGAACAGTCCGATCAAAACCCCGATCGCTGCACCGACGGCGACGACGGCAGCGGCGTGCACCGAGTAAAACTACGTGTATGTCAGACCTGTCCATGATCATTGGTGGCGAGCGTCACCCCACCGAGAAGACGTTCGACGTCATCAACCCGGCGACCGGCGAAGTGTTCGCGCAGGCGCCCGACTGCTCGAAGGAGCAACTCGACGCCGCGTTCGACGCCGCCAAGAAGGCGCAGCTCGACTGGCGTCGCGACGAGGAGACCCGTCGCCAGCTGTTGCGTGACGCCGCCAACAAGCTGTTCGCCAGTGCGGGTGAGATCGCGCCGCTGCTCACGACCGAGCAGGGCAAGCCGCTGGCCAAGGCCGGCGAAGAAGTCTTCGGGGCAGGAATCTGGTTCAACTACTACGCCGATCTCGAGGTCGAACCGCTGCAGATCCAGAGCGACGACTTCGCGGTCGCCCACGTGCACCGTCGCCCGCTCGGCGTCGTCGCCGCCATCACGCCGTGGAACTTCCCGCTGATCCTGGCGTCGTGGAAGATCGCGCCCGCGCTGCGCGCCGGCAACACGATGGTGCTCAAGCCGTCGCCCTATACGCCGCTCGCCACGATCAAGATGGTCGAGCTGCTCAACGAAGTACTGCCCGCGGGCGTGCTCAACGTCGTGACAGGCGGCGACGAGCTCGGCAAGTGGATGACCTCGCATCCCACGCCGCGCAAGGTGTCCTTCACCGGTTCCGTCGCCGCCGGTAAGCACGTCGCCGCGGCGTGCGCGCCCGACCTCAAGCGCGTCACGCTCGAGCTGGGCGGCAACGACCCGGCGATCATCCTCGACGACGCCAACGCCACCGAGGTAGCCGAGAAGATCTTTGCCGGTGCCTTCGAGAACTGCGGGCAGATCTGTTCCGCCATCAAGCGCGTGTACGTGCCCGAGGCCATGCACGCCGAAGTCGTCGAAGTCCTGGCGGCCAAGGCGGCGGCGCTGAAGGTCGGTGAAGGTACCGAGGACGGCGTCCAGATGGGACCGATCAACAACGCGCCGCAGTTCGAGCGCGTGAAGGAACTCGTCGCCGATGCCATCAGCGGCGGCGCGACCGCCGTCACCGGTGGCGCGGCCATGGACCGTCCCGGCTACTTCTTCCAGCCGACGATCCTTGACAACGTGCACGACGGCCAGCGCATCGTCGACGAAGAGCAGTTCGGCCCGGCACTGCCCGTCATCCCCTACCGCCATCTCGACGAAGCGATCGACCGCGCCAACGCCACGCACTTCGGGCTGTCGGGCTCGGTGTGGGGCACCGACATCGAGCGCGCCTCCGCGGTTGCCGATCAGCTCGAGTGCGGGACGTCGTGGGTCAACGCCCACCTCGTGTTGCAGCCGCACCAGCCGTTCGGCGGCTTCAAGTGGAGCGGCCTCGGCGTCGAAAACGGTCCGTGGGGTCTCGACGCGTTCACCGACATCCAGGTGCGGTACACGTCGAAGATCTAACGCTTCGTGCCGTGGACTGAAAAAGACATTCCGGCGCTCGACGGCAAGACCGCCGTCATCACGGGCGCCAACTCCGGACTCGGCCTCGCCGCGGCGACACTGCTGGCGGCGCACGGCGCGCGCGTGATCATGGCGTGCCGCAACGCGGCCAAGGCTGAGGCGGCGGCGGAGCGCGTGCGCGCGACCGCGACCGGTCCGGTCGAAATCGTGTCGCTGGACCTCGCGTCGCTGGCGTCGATCGACCGGTGCGCCGCAGAGCTGCGCTCAAACGAACAGTCGCTCGACTTGTTGCTGAACAACGCGGGTCTCATGGCTGTCGATCACGCGCACACCGAAGACGGCTTCGAGATGCAGATCGGCGTCAACCACCTCGGGCACTTCGCGTTCACGGCGAAGCTGTATCCGTTGCTGGCGTCGACCCCGGGCTATCGCATCGTCAACCACGCGTCGATGGGTCATCGCGCCGCGGGACGGTTCCGCGTCGACGACCTGTTCTTCGAACAGCGCGGATACAAGCGCTGGCCTCCGTATTTCCAGTCGAAGCTGGCGAATCTGTTGTTCACGTCCGAACTGGATCGGCGCGGCGCCACGGCGTTGGCGGCGCACCCCGGCGGATCGCGCACGGACCTCGGGTTCGAGGGAGGCGGCGCGTCGAATCGGTTCGTGCAGTTCGGACAGTTCGTGTTGCAGCCGGCGCGCCTCGGCGCGATGCCGTTCGTGCGCGCCGCCGTCGACCCGTCGGCCAAGAGCGGTGAGTTCTACGGGCCCGCCGCGCTGGTGTGGGGGCCGCCGCGACGGGAGAAGCCGTCGAAGCGGGCGCGCAACGCCGCCGACGCGCGGGCGTTGTGGGAGAAGTCCGAAGAACTAACCGGAGTGACGTTTACCGTCTGACCCAAACGAGGTCGACGATGAACACCAGCGTTTCGTTCGGACCGATCACGCCGCCGGCGCCTTGGCGGCCGTATGCGAGGTCGGGCGGGATCGTCAGGCGGCGGCGACCGCCGACCTTCATACCGGCGACGCCGCGATCCCAACCGGAGATGACCTGTCCGGCGCCGAGGCGGAACTCGAAGGTCTCGTCGCGATCCCACGACGCGTCGAACTGTTTCCCGTTGGCGTAGGCGACGCCGACGTAGTGCACCTCGACGAAGTCGCCGGGCTTGGCTTCGTCGCCGTCGCCGACCGTGATGTCCTCGATGACCAATTCGGCGGGCGCGGGAGCATCGGGAACCGTGACTTCGGGTTTCATTCGCCCACGCTACGTTGCGCCGCATGAGTGACACCACGATCGAACTCCCCGACGGCCGGACGCTCGGGTACGAGGACTACGGCCCTGACGACGGCGTACCCGTGCTGTGGTGTCACGGCGGGCCGGGTAGCCGGTTCGAACCGAAAGCGATCGCGGCGACGGCGTCGCAACTCGGTCAGCGGCTGGTGGGATTCGATCGGCCGGGGTACGGACTGTCGACGCCACGGCCCGGTCGGTCGATCGAGTCCTGCGTGCCCGACACGCTGCTGCTCGCCGATCACCTCGGGATCGAGCAGTTCTACGCCGTCGGCGTGTCGACGGGCGGCGCGTACGCGCTGTCGACGGCCGCGATCGCGCCCGACCGCGTGCTCGGCGTCGTCGCCTGTTGCGCGCTCACCGACCTGCGCAACGCCGACATCAAGAAGCAAATCATGGCGATGAGCGAATGGTCGAAGATCTTCGACGCGTCGTCGCGGGCCGAGGCGATGGAGCTCGCCGCCGCGCAATTCGGTGAAGACGGCTCACGTTTGATGAACCCCACCGACATGGGCGAGCAGAACATCCAGCTGGCACCCGCCGACATCGCGATGTTCAGCGACCCTGCGTATCTCGCCGCGGTGATGGAAGGCGTGCCCGCGATGTTCGCGTGGGGCGTCGAGGGCTACGCCGACGACCGTCTCGCCGACGGCCCGGGCTGGGGTGGTTTCGACGTGAGCGCGCTGCGGTGTCCCGTCGTCGTGCTCCACGGCGAGGCCGACACGATCTGTCCGATCGTCAACGCCTACAACACGGCGGAGATCGTGCCGAACGCCGAACTGCACATCACGACCGACGACGGCCACTTCAGCATCATGCGTCACGTCCCCGAAGTCCTCGCGGAGATGATCTCGTGATCACTGTCGAACGCGACGCCGATCTCGAGGGGCTCGTCACGATCACGCTCAATCGCCCGGAGAAACTCAACGCGCTCAACATCGAGCTGCACGACGCGTTGCAACCGGTGCTCGTCGAGCTGGAGACGGATGCATCGGCACGGGTCGTGGTGTTGACCGGCGCCGGACGCGCCTTCTCCGCCGGTGCGGATCTGAAGGCGCGGCGCGAAGGCAAGCCGCTGAACGACATCGACCGCATGCAACGCGCCCACATCGGCGGTCGCACGACAGAGCTGCTCGACCGTCTTCCGCAAGTCGTGATCGGTCAGATCAACGGGCTGGCGATCGGCGGCGCCGTCGTGTTCTTGACGGCGTGCGACATCCGCCTCGCGGCAGAATCCGCGTGGTTGTCGATCCCCGAAGTGGAACTCGGCATGCCGTTGACGTGGCAGGCGATCCCGCGGCTTATGCGCGAGCTCGGCCCGGCCCGCACGAAGGAACTGGTGATGGCGTGCGATCGCTTCACCGCACAGCAGGCGTACGAATGGGGGTTCGTCAACCACGTGTACCCCGACGACCAGCTCGCCGGCGAAACGCGCGCGCTAGCGGCGAAGCTGCTGTCGATGGATCCACTTTCGCTGTCGCTCACGAAGTCCGCGTGCGCCGCGGCGGCCAACACGATGGTCACCGTCGACACCAACTGGGCCGACGCCGAACTGATGCTCCACACCTACCGCCGCATGCGCGACCGCTAACAAAACTTGTGTTCTGTCGCACACGAAACGTGTGCGTCAGGACACAACTTTGGCGGTTAGGCGAAAACCATCCGGGTGATCCAGTCGGCGACGAGGGCCGGCTTGTCTTCGCCTTCGATCTCGACGGTCAAGGTGTTCGTCATGTTGATGGCGTTGCCCTTGAG
>JBEEFR010000166.1:0-21678 GCA_041166285.1 Actinomycetota bacterium
CCGCATCCGTCGCCTCGCCACGGACGACGTCGACATCGTGATCACCGAAGTCGGCGGCACCGTCGGCGACATCGAGATCCTGCCGTTCCTCGAAGCGATCCGTCAGTTCCGCAAGGACGTCGGCCGCGACAACGTGCTGTACCTGCACGTGACGCTGATCCCGTATCTCGACCCGTCCGGCGAGTTGAAGACCAAGCCCACGCAGCACTCCGTCACGGAGCTGCGCAGCCGCGGCATCCAGCCCGACGTGATCGTGTTGCGCGCCGACCGGCCGGTGTCCGACGGACTGAAGCGCAAGATCTCCAACCTGTGCGACGTCCCGATCGAAGCCGTGGCGTGCGCCATCGACGCGCCGCACCTCTACGAGATCCCGCTGGCGCTGCACGAAGAAGGCCTCGACGACTACGTGTGCCGCATGTTGCGTTTCGAGACGCCGTTGCCGGACCTGCGCGCGTGGAACGCGCTCGTCGAGCGCGTCGAGAGCGCGACGACGCCCGTACGCATCGGACTGATCGCCAAGTACCTGCTTCCCGACGCCTATCTGTCAGTGATGGAGTCACTGCGCCACGCCGGGTACGCGCACGGCGCCAAGGTCGAGATCGAAGTGATCCAAGCCGAAGAGCTGTCGGGGCTGCTCGCCGAGGAGCGCCTCATCGGCCTCGACGGCGTCGTCATCCCCGGTGGGTTCGGCGAGCGCGGCCTGGAAGGCAAGATCGCCGCCGCCAACGTCACGCGCGAGAAAGACATTCCGTGCCTCGGGTTGTGCCTCGGCTTGCAGATGATGGTCGTCGAGTACGCCCGCAATGTGTGCGGCATGACCGGCGCGCACTCGAGTGAGGTCGATCCCGCGACGCCGTTCCCCGTGATCGCACTCATGGACGAACAGATCGAAGTCGTGGACAAGGGCGGCACGATGCGCCTCGGCGCCTACGTGGCGCGCTTGCAGCAGGGCTCGCAGGTGGCCGCGCTCTACGGCGAGAACGTCGTGTCGGAGCGCCACCGCCACCGCTACGAGGTCAACGCCCGCCTGCGGAGCCGCATCGAAGAGAACGGGCTCGTCTGCTGCGGCGAGTCGCCTGACGGTCGCCTCGTCGAGTTCATCGAACTCCCGTCGCACCCGTTCTGGGTCGGCACGCAAGCGCACCCAGAGTTCAAGAGTCGGCCCGACCGCCCACACCCCCTGTTCCACGGGCTCGTGGGCGCGGCGCTCGCGCGCGCCGAATCCCGCACGCCGCGCCTGATTCAACTTGACGAACCAATTTCGCAAGCGCTCTGAGCGCGAGCTGCACCGCGGCGCGCTGATCTCGCTCGGCGAGGGCAGTTTCGTCGGGCCCGACGGCGACGAGTTCACCCGCGACATCGTCCATCATCCGGGCGCCGTCTCAGTGGTGCCGTTGGAAGCCGACGGCACCGTGCTGCTCGTGCGCCAGTACCGCGCCGCCATCGATCGCGAGTTGCTCGAGATCCCGGCCGGCAAGCGCGACGTCGCCGACGAGCCGCCTGAACTCACCGCGCATCGCGAGCTCGCCGAGGAAGTCGGTCGCCGCGCCGGGCGTATGGAACTGCTCGGCACGTTTTTCAACTCGCCCGGCTTCTGCGACGAGTTTTCGTACACCTATCTGGCGCGTGATCTGAGCGAGGTTCCGATCGAAGCGCACTCCGTCGAGGAGTCGGCGATGACGATCGAGCGCGTGTCGTTGGACGACGCCTTGGGTTTGGTGCAAAGCGGCGAGATCGTCGACGCCAAGACGGTGATCGGCCTGCTCCTCGCCAAGGAACGCCTCGCGTGATCGTCGGCGTTCCACGCGAGGTGAAGACCGCCGAGAACCGCGTCGCGCTGACACCCGACGGCGTCACCGAGTTGCGCGCGCACGACCACACGGTCTTGGTGGAGCGCGGCGCCGGTGAGGGCTCTTCGATTCACGACGACGACTACGTGGCGGCGGGTGCGCAACTCGTCGACGCTGCGGAGGCGTGGGGCGCGCAGCTCGTGGTGAAGGTCAAGGAGCCGCAGGCGTCGGAGTTCGCGTCGTTACGCGCCGACCAGATCCTGTTCACCTACCTTCACCTCGCCGCGTATCCAGAGGTGGCCGACGCGCTGCTCGCTGCAGGAACCACCGCGGTCGCGTACGAGACCGTGCAGCTTGCCAATCACTCGCTGCCGCTGCTGGCGCCGATGAGCGAAGTCGCGGGGCGGATGGCAACCCAAGTGGGCGCCCACTTCCTCGAACGCGCCCACGGCGGGCGCGGCGTGCTGCTCGGTGGCGCTCCTGGGGTGCGACCGGCGCGCGTCGTCGTGCTCGGCGCTGGCAACGTGGGGTGGAACGCCGCTTGGATCGCCCAGGGCATGGAAGCCGAGGTGTTACTCCTCGACAAGGACCTCGACCGGCTGCGCTTCGTCGACCAGATCCACCAGGGCCGCATCATGACGCTGGCGTCCAACCGCGCCGCTGTCGAGCGCGCCGTCGCCGAAGCCGACCTCGTGATCGGCGCGGTGCTCGTCGCCGGCGGGCGGGCGCCGCAAGTGGTGACCGAGCCGATGGTGCGCGCCATGAAGAAGGGCGCCGTGATCGTCGACGTGGCGGTCGACCAAGGCGGGTGCATCGCCACGACGCACGAGACCACGCACAAGGACCCCGTGTACGAAGTCGACGGCGTGCTGCACTACGCCGTCGGGAACATGCCGGGCGCAGTGCCGCACACGTCGACGTACGCACTCACGAACGCGACGCTGCCGTACGTCGTCACCATCGCCAACGAGGGCGTGCGCGGCGCGATGGCGGCGCACGCCGAACTTGTCGGCGGCGTGACGACGGTCGCGGGTTCGGTGACACAGCCCGCCGTCGCCGAGGCATTGGGGCGACCGTTTGTCGACCCCGCGTCCGCACTTGGCTGACGCTCCCACCGACTGGGCAGCAAGCTTCGCGGACTGGCTGACGAGCGAAGGACGGGCGGCCAACACCGTCGCCGCGTACCGCCGCGACGTCGCCGCGTACTTGCGATGGTGTGACGCCGCCGGTGGGGCAACGTCGCTCGCTGACTTCGTCGAGCATGTGCGCGCCACCAGGGCGCGCAGCTCGGCGGACCGCGCCGTGGTCGCGTTACGCGTCTTTCACCGCTGGCGCGACGACGCCGCGCCGACGCCCGAGCTCGTCGGGCTCCCGCGCCGCAACGTGCCCAACGACGAGTTCCTGCTGGACGAGGAAGACGTCACCCGACTGCTCACAGCGGGCGCCGGCGAGACCGCAGAGCGGCGCCGCGACGTTGCCGTCGTGGCGCTGCTGTACTTCGGCGGCCTCAAGGCGAGCGAGGCGATCTCGCTCGACATGGACGACGTGCAGCGGGACGGCGCGACGCTGACCGTCGACCGTGGCGGAGCGCATCATCGGCTGCTTCCGGTCGTGCCGGCGCTCCGGGACGCGTTGACGCGCTGGGTCGACGGGCGCGGCCGGGCGCGGCTGCATCCGCAGTCGCCGGCCGTGCTGCTGAACCGGCGCGGGCAACGCCTGACGCGTCAGGGTCTTTGGCTCTTGACCGCGGCGATCGGCCGTCGCGCCGGTCTGAGCGAGGCCCTCTCGCCGAACGACCTGCGGCGCGCCTGCGGTGCGCACCTCGCGGCCCGAGGCCTGCCGCCCGGCGCCGTGAACGCCTTTTTGGGCTATTCGCGGGAACAACTGCCCACTTCGGGAATCCTGAACCAAGTCGGATGGGGGAGTTGTAACCTGACGGCATGAGCGAGGTCACTTCTGTCGCGGCACGCGCCCTTTTGGAGGCTGAGCGCGATTCGCTGCGCGCTCAATTAGCGGAACTCGGCGGCCTTGACTACGACGCCAACTTCGCCGACACCAGCCAGGTAACGGCCGAGCGAGGTGAAACCGAGGCGCTGGCCAACACGCTGCAAGAGACCCTCGACGACGTCGAACTGGCGCTCGGGAAGCTGGACGACGGCACGTACGGCAAGTGCGAGGTGTGCGGCGAGGACATCGCTGCGGCGAGGCTCGAGGCGATGCCCGCGGCCCGGTACTGCATCACCCACGCCTCCACCCGCCGCTAAGGCGCCGGTGACTGACGCGGCGGAAAACCTGCCGCCCTCGCTGCCGGAAGATCCACCACCGACTCCGCCGGCCGCGCCGCCGCGTCGCAACAACGAGCGCGCGGTCGTCATCGCTCTGCTCGTCGGCCTGGCGGCGCTGGCGATCAGCCGCGGCGCCATCGACCGCGAGTCGATCATCCTGCTGGCCGTCATCGTGCCGTCGATCATCCTGCACGAGGTGGCCCACGGCGCCGTCGCCTTCCTCTGTGGCGACGACACCGCGAAGCGCGCCGGGCGCCTCACCCTCAACCCGATCGCGCACATCGACCCGATGGGCACCATCGTGATGCCGGCGATCCTGGCGCTGTCCCACCTCACGCCGTTCGGCTTCGCCAAGCCCGTGCCGGTGAACGTCAGCCGCCTACGCCATCCGCGCAACCAGAGCCTGCTGGTCAGCCTCGCCGGACCGGGCACGAACTTCACGCTCGCACTCATCGCGGCCCTCGTCTGGCGAATCGCGCCGCCGACTGGGTCCACTGCGCAAGAGGTGCTGCTCGACTTCGGCGTCCTCAACGTGTTCCTGGGGGCGTTCAACCTCTTGCCCGTGCCGCCCCTCGACGGGTCCGGCATCCTCGAGCGCTTGCTCCCACAGCGGTTCTGGCCGGGCTACCTCCAGTTCCGCCGCTATTCCATGTTCCTCGTCTTCATCGTCGTGTTCGTGTTCCCGGGAGTCATCGACGCTTTCGTGAGGCCGATCGCCCGCGTGTGGGAACACGTCGCAGGGGTGCACCTCGGGCTGTGAGCGTTGGGCATTTGGCGAAACGTTTCGCCACGTCCTTGTGGCCGGGCGGGCCTCCGGGCGCCGACGACGCGTGGGCGACGCACTACCTGAACGCCGGCGAGACGCTGCTGTGGCGGCGGATGCCGGGCTTCGATCGTCGGCACGCCGTGGGTGTCGCACGACGCGTGTGTGCCGCGCTCGGCGACGGCGCCACGCGTCCGGTTGTCGCGGCCGCGCTGCTGCACGATGTCGGCAAGATCGAGAGCGGCTTCGGCGTGTGGCGCCGCGTCGTGGCGACCGTCTGGACCGCCGTGCGCGGCCGTGAGCGCGTGCGCGGCCGCACCGCGGTGTACGTGAACCACCCCGCGTTGGCTGCGCAGTTGTTACGCGACGCGTCGTCCGATCCGTTGACGGTGGCGTGGGCGAAGCAACACCACCTGCCGCCGTCGCAGTGGACGGTGCCCGAAGAAGTTGCGGCCGCCCTCAAGGCGTCCGACGACGACTAAGCCAGCAAACCGATTGCTTCGGCAGCTGCTTTGTAGGTGACGGCGGCGACGGCCTGAGCGCGCTCGGCGCCCTCGGCGATGACCTGGTGCAGGTAGCCGGGGTCTTTGACCAACTCGTCGAAGCGCTCACGCACGGGGCGCACGTGCTCGACCCAGGCCGCCGCCGTGTCGGCCTTGAGGGCGCCGTACGAGTCGTACTTGGTCGCCAACTCGGCCGGAGGCGTTCCTGTCGCCACCGACAGCAGTTCGAGCAGGTTCGACACGCCGGGCTTGTTCGCCGAGTCGTATCGCACTTCCGTCTCGGTGTCGGTCACGGCGCGCTTGATCTTCTTCGTGACCACTTCGGGCGGCTCCATCAGCAGCACCTTGCCCTGGGGCGAGCTGCGCGACTTGCTCATCTTCGTCGTCGGATCTTGTAGGTCCATGATGCGCGCCCCGACGTGGGGGATAGCCGCTTCCGGGATCACGAACGTGTCACCGAAGCGCGTGTTGAACCGCTCGGCGATGTCTCGTGACAACTCGAGGTGTTGACGTTGGTCGTCGCCGACGGGAACGCGGTCGGCTTGGTACAGCAGGATGTCGGCCGCCATCAGCACCGGATAGGTGAACAGCCCGACGCGCGCCGCGCCTTCTCCGCCGTCGGCGGTCTTTTCCTTGAACTGCGTCATGCGCCGCAGCTCGCCGAACGCGGCGATGCACTCGAGCAGCCACGACAAGCGCGTGTGCTCGGCGACGTGGCTTTGCAAGAAGATCGGCGCGACCTTCGGGTCGATGCCGACGGCCAGCAGCACCGCGACGGCGTCGAGCGTCGACGCGCGTAACTCGGCCGGATCGTGATCGCCGAGCGTGAGCGCGTGGAGGTCGACGACGCAGTAGAAGCTTTCGTGGGCGTGCTGATCGGTGGCCCAGTGCCGGAGCGCGCCCACGTAGTTGCCTACATGCACCTCTCCGCTGGGCTGGATGCCCGATAGCACGCGTGTCATCCGCCGAGTCTACGGAGCGAGGACGTCGATCACGGAGTCGATATTCACGTGCTCCACGGTGTTGGCGCGGCGATCGCGCACCTCGATGGTGCCCTCGGCGAGCCCCCGGCCGATCACGACGATCGTCGGCACGCCGAGCAGCTCTGCGTCCTTGAGCTTGACGCCCGCGGACCCGTCAGTGCGGTCGTCGTACAGCACGCGCACTCCGCGGTCCGCGAGCTCGGCGACGAGCCCGTCGGCGTAGGTCGCGGCGTCGACGTTCTTGCCGACGACGACGACGTGGACATCCGCGGGCGCGACCTCGCGCGGCCAGCACAGGCCGAGCTCGTCGTGGGTCGCCTCCGCGATGGCGGCAACGGCGCGCGATACGCCGATGCCATACGAGCCCATGGTGACCACGACGTCCTTGCCGTCAGGGCCGAGCACGCTCAGGCCGAGCGCGTCGGCGTACTTGCGGCCGAGTTGGAAGATGTGGCCGATCTCGATGCCGCGTTCGAGAGCCAGGCCCTCGCCGCACTGCGGGCACGGGTCGCCAGCGCGCACCTCGGCGGCGTCGACGACGCCGTCGGCGCGGAAGTCGCGGCCAGCGACGAGGTCGACGACGTGGCGCCCGGGTTCGTTGGCGCCGGTCACCCACGCGCTGCCGTCCACGACGCGAGGGTCGACCAGGTAGCGCACGCCGCGATCGGCGCCCAGCGCTGCCGGGCCGATGTAGCCCTTCACGAGACGTGGTTGCGCAGCGAAGTCAGCTTCGTCGAACGGGGCGACGGTTGCCGGCGCCACGACGGCTTCGAGGCGGCGCACGTCGAGCTCCCGGTCACCCGGCAACCCGACGGCCAGCGGTTCGCGCGTGCCGTCGGGATAGGTCAAGGTCACCACGACGTTCTTCAGCGTGTCGGCCGCACTCCACTTGCGGTCGGCGAAGCGCTCGTTGAGCAAGTCGACGAGAGAGTCGATCGTGGGCGTGTTGGGTGTGTCTTCGACGCGGGCGGCGCCCGCTGACGCCGCTGGCGCCGGCGGCGGCGACGTCGTCACCGCTTCGACGTTGGCGGCGTATCCGCACGCCGCGCAGCGCGCGAACGTGTCCTCGCCGGCGGCGAGCGGCGCCAGGAACTCTTCGCTCGCCGAGCCGCCCATCGCGCCTGAGGTAGCGGCGACGATGACGTACGGCAGGCCGAGTCGCTCGAAGGTGCGGATGTACGCGGCACGGTGCGCGTCGTAGGACGCGCGCAGGCCGTCGTCGTCGACGTCGAACGAGTACGAGTCCTTCATGACGAACTCGCGTCCGCGCAGCAGTCCGGCGCGCGGACGCGCTTCGTCGCGGTACTTCGTCTGGATCTGGAAGATCGACAACGGAAGGTCTTTGTACGACGAGCAGATGTCCTTCACGAGGAGCGTGAACATCTCTTCGTGCGTCGGGCCGAGCAGGTAGTCCGCACCGCGTCGGTCCTGGAGGCGGAACAAGTTGTCGCCGTACTCGGTCCAGCGGCCTGTCGCCTCGTACGGCTCGCGGGGGAGTAGCGCCGGGAAGTGGACTTCCTGGAACCCGGCGCGCTCCATTTCTTCGCGCACGACCCGTTCGACGTTGCGCAGGACGATCCAGCCGAGCGGGAGCCACGAGTAGATCCCGGGGGCGGCGCGACGGACGTATCCGGCCCGCACGAGCAGGCGGTGGCTGGCGACATCGGCGTCGGACGGGTCCTCGCGCAACGTACGCAGGAACAACGTCGACATCCTCAGAACCGCCATCGGCCCACGGTAGAGTCGATCGGTGCCATACGACGTTGTTACGGCCGTTTTCAGCGGGCCGTTCGACTTGCTGCTGCACCTCATCAGCAAGGACGAAGTCGAGCTGTGGGAGGTCAACCTCAGCGACATCGTCGACGCCTTCGTCGCCGAAATCGAACAGATGCAGGCGCTCGACCTCGACGTGGCGACGGAGTTCCTGCTGACCGCCGCGGTGCTCATCGAGCTCAAGACGCGCCGACTGCTGCCCGGGCGAACCGACCTCGACCTCGACGACGAACTGGCGCTGTGGGAAGAGCGCGATCTGCTGATCGCGCGGCTGCTCGAGTGCAAGACGTTCAAGGACGCCGCGCAGGCGCTCGACCGTCTCGCCGACCGCGCCGGTTTGGCGTTGCCGCGCACCGCGGGTATCGAGGAAGCGTTCCTCGGCGTCGCGCCCGACCTGCTGGCGGGCGTCACCCCGGACCAGTTGGCCGCGGCGTTCGGTCGTGCGTCGGCTCCGAAGCCCGTCCCGACGGTCGACCTCGACCACGTGGCGCCGATTCGCGCGTCGGTGGCCGACGCTGTCGCCGATCTCGTCACGAGGCTGCCGCGCCTGGGCCCGACGTCGTTCCGTCAGCTGGCCGCGGGCGCGCCAACGCGCCTCGATGTCATCGTCACGTTCCTGGCGCTGCTCGAAATGTTCAAGCAGGGCCTCATCGAGATCGAACAATCCGAGCGCTTCGCCACGCTGCGCGTCGAATGGGTCGGCGGCGAGGATCCGGACGCGATCGCCGATCTGTTTGTGGAGGACTACCAGGGATGAGCAACGAGTTCAGGCGCGCCTTCGAGGCGTTGTTGATGGTCGCCGACGAGCCGATCCCGGTGTCGCTGTGCGCGCAGCTGCTCGAGATCAGCCAGACCGCCGTCGACGAACTGGCGGAGTCGCTGATGGCGGATTACGAAGCCGCCGACCGCGGCTTCGTGCTGCGACGGGTCGCCGGGGGCTATCGCCTTTACAGCCACCCCGACATGGCGGCGTACGTCGAACGTTTCGTGCTGGAGGGCCAGACGGCGCGCCTGTCGGCCGCGGCGCTCGAGACCCTGGCCATCGTGGCGTACAAGCAGCCGATCTCGCGCGGACAGATCGCCGAAGTGCGCGGCGTCAACGTCGACTCCACTCTGCGCACGCTGGCGATCCGCGGCTACGTCGCGGAGATCGGCCGCGATCCCGGGCCCGGCCAAGCCGTGCTGTTCGGCACGACGCCGATGTTCCTCGAGAAGCTCGGTCTCAACGACGTGAGCGAACTCCCGCCGCTCGCCGACTTCGTACCCGGGCCTGAGGTGATGGCCGGTCTCGAGAACAGCTTGCTGGCCACGCCGGCGGACGCCGCGGAGGCCGCGCCCGCCGAAACGTGAACCAGGACGGGGAGCGCTTACAGAAGACGCTCGCTCGCCTCGGCTTCGGCAGCCGCCGCGTCTGCGAGGAGCTGATCGAAGACGGTCGCGTGACCGTCAACGGTGAGGTGCCGGTGCTCGGCCGACGCATCGACGTCGACCACGATCAGGTGGCCGTCGACGGCGTGCCCGTCGGCGTGCGTCCCGACCTCGTGTACTACCTGCTGCACAAACCCGCGGGCGTCGTCACGACGGCGGCCGACACGCACGGGCGCGCGACGGTTCTCGAATTGGTGCCCGACGAGCCGCGGGTGTTTCCCGTCGGTCGCCTCGACATGGACACCGAAGGGTTGCTGCTGCTCACCAACGACGGTGAACTCACGCAACGCCTGACGCATCCCTCGTTCGGTGTCGACAAGGAATACCTCGCACACGTCGAAGGCGAGCCGACGCCGAGCGAATTGGTACGTCTGCGCAAAGGCGTCGAACTCGAAGACGGGATGACGGCGCCGGCGAAAGTCGCGTTGCTCGACGCTTCACTGCTGCGCATCGTCATTCACGAGGGCCGCAACCGGCAGGTCCGTCGTATGTGCGAGGCGATCGGGCACCCCGTGATCCGGCTCGTGCGAACCCGCATCGGTTCGCTGAGCGATCCGAAGCTCAAGGCGGGCGAATGGCGGCGCCTCACGAGTGAAGAGGTCATCGCCTTATCTCGTAGCGTTAACTCGTGACTCGGCGCGCGTCCGTCGTCGGCACCGGGCTCATCGGTGCGTCCGTAGCGCTGGCGTTGCGCGCCCGCGGATGGACGGTGTCGGGGGTCGACCACGACGAAGGCCGCGCCGCGGAAGCGCTGGACGCGGGTGTGATCGACGCTGTCGGCTTCGACGCTGATGCCGACCTGGTCGTGATCGCGGTGCCCGTCTCGTCGGTCGCGGGTGCGGCGCGCGACGCGCTCATCGCGTGCCCGCAGGCGACGGTCACCGACGTCGGGTCGGTGAAGGCGCCGATCGTCGCCGCGGTCGACGACGACCGTTTCGTCGGAGGCCATCCGATGGCAGGATCCGAGCAGGACGGATTGAAGGGCGCCGACGCCAACCTGTTCAACGGCGCAACCTGGGTGCTCACCCCGACTGACAGCACAGACCCCGAGCGCTACGCCGAGCTACGCACGACGATCAGCAGCATCGGCGCCGACGTCGTCGAGTTGCGCCCGGAACGACACGACGCGTTGGTAGCGCTCGTGTCGCACGTGCCGCACCTCACGGCGGCAACGCTGATGGGCATCGCCGCTTCCACCGCTGAAGAGCACGCGACACTCCTGCGCCTGGCCGCCGGCGGCTTCCGCGACATGACGCGCATCGCCGCCGGGCACCCGGCGATCTGGCCCGACATCTGTACCGAGAACCGCGACGCCATTCTCGACGGGCTCGACGCCTTGACGGCGGCGCTCGAAGAGGTGCGGGCGACGGTCGCCGGCGGCGACCGCGCCGGTCTCCTGGCGCGCCTCGAGGTGGCGCGCGCGGCCCGGATCAACCTTCCGGCTCGTATCGCCGAAGCCGACGCCCTCGTCGAAGTCCGCATCCCCGTGCCCGACCGTCCGGGCGTACTCGCCGAGGTCACGACCCTGGCCGGTGAACTCGACGTCAACATCGTCGACCTCGAGATCGCACACTCGGCCGAGGGCGATCGCGGCGTGCTCATCGTGACGATCGACGCGCGTGCGTCGGACCGCGTGTGCGACGCGCTGAGCGCTCGCGGGTACCACCCCGCGGCGCATCCCATCGTCCTATGACGACGCGCGTCATCACGCCGGTCGACGGGCCGGTGCGCGGCACCGTCGTCGTGCCGGGTTCGAAGAGCCTCACAAACCGCGCGCTACTTGTCGCGGCGTTGGCGAACGGCCGATCCACGCTCACCGGCGCGCTCGTCGCCGACGACTCGACGGCGATGATCGCCGCGGTGCGCGCGCTCGGAGCCACCGTCGACGTGCGCGACGGCGGCCGCACGCTCGTCGTCGACGGCACTGGCGGCGCATTGCCGCGCTCGGCGCAGGCGCTGTACGCGAACCAAGCCGCGACCGTCGGTCGTTTCGTCGCTGCGGTAGCGGCGGCGTCACCGGCCGCCATCACGATTGACGCCGACCCGCAGCTGCGCGCCCGGCCCATCAAACCGCTCTTCGACGCGCTGCGCGACCTCGGCGCCAACGTGCGCGACACGGACGGCTTTCTGCCGGCGACGATCTTCGGGCCGGCGAAGGGCGGGTCGGTGACCGTGCCCGCCGGGATCTCGAGCCAGTTCGTCTCGGCGTTGCTGATCGCCGGACCGCTGTTTCCGAAAGGTGCGCAGATCAACCTCGCCGGCGAACGCGTGTCGGCGGGCTACGTCGACATGACGTCGGCGGTGATGGCGCGCTTCGGTATCCGCCCGGCGGTCTATCCGTCGACGTGTTCTGTCGGGCCGGGCGCGTACCGGGCCACCGACTACGCCGTCGAGCCCGACGTGAGCGCGGCGTCGTACTTCTACGCGGCGGCGGCTGTGACGGGCGCCGAGGTTGCCGTCGAAGGACTCGAGCGGGGCAGCACGCTGCAGTCCGACTGGCGCGCCATCGAAGTCATCCGGTCTATGGCTCCCGAGCTGCGCGGCGTCGACATCGACATGTCGGATTGCTCGGACATGGTGCCCACGGTCGCGGTCGTCGCCGCGTGCGGATCGTCACCGACGCGCATCAGGGGAGTCGAGTTCATCCGCCGCAAGGAGACGGACCGAATCGCCGTCACGGTGCGTGAGTTGCGGCGCTGCGGCGTCGACGTGGACGAGCACGACGACGGCATGACAATTCGCCCGAGCGAACGCCACGGCGCGGTCGTCGATCCCGAGGGCGACCACCGCATGGCGATGGCGTTCGCCGTGCTGGGCCTCGTCACGCCCGGGATCGAGATCAGCGACGCGGAGTGCGTGTCGAAGACGTTCCCCGATTTCTTCGACGTGCTGGATAGTTTGACGGGCCGATGACACCGATGGTGATTGCGATCGACGGGCCCGCGGGCGGCGGCAAGTCCACCGTGGCGCGCGCCGTCGCCAAGCGCCTCGGCCTCGCGCACCTCGACACCGGCGCCATGTACCGGTCGATCGCGCTGGCGGCGCTGCGTTCGCATACGGACACCGCGGACGCCGATGCGATCGCGCAACTGGCCCGTCAGACACACGTCTACGTCGGCCCCGATGGGGTGTTCGTCGACGGCGAGGACGCGACCGACGCGATTCGCACCGAAGAGGTGACGAAAGCGGTCACGGCTGTCGCGTCGAATCCGAGGGTGCGTGAGGCGATGGTCGAACGCCAGCGGGACTGGATCTCGAACAACGGCGGCGGCGTGCTCGAGGGCCGCGACATCGGCACCGTCGTGTGCCCCGACGCGACGGTGAAGGTGTATCTCGTCGCCGATCCCGAAGTGCGCGCGCAGCGACGCGCCGCGGAACACGGCGATGCCGTCGCCCAAGACATGCGGCGACGTGATCAGGCCGACTCGACGCGTGACGTGTCGCCGCTCATGCGCGCCGAGGACGCCGTCGAGATCGATACGACGCACCTGTCGATCGACGACGTCGTCGAGGTCGTCATGGGACTCGTGCCGTGAAGTACATCGACCCGGGCATCGCCCGGCGAACGCGATCACAGCGCTTCGTCTACACGTTCACCCGTGTCGTGCTCACTGCGTTCGTCAAGGTGTTCTGGCGCGCCACGGTCAACGGGACCGAATACATCCCGTCGACGGGCGGCTTCATCGTGGCGCCCGTCCACCGCTCGAACATCGACACGTTCCCGATGATCGGGATGACGAAGCGCCGCATGTCGTTTCTCGGCAAGGACTCACTGTGGAAGACGAAAGTGAGTGCGTGGTGGTTCGACACGATGGGCGGCTATCCCGTGCATCGCGGCACCGCCGACCGCGAAGCGCTGCGGCGCTGCATCGAGGTGGTCACGCGCGGCGAAGGCCTCGTGCTGTTCCCCGAGGGCACGCGCCAGTCGGGTCCGAAGGTGTGTGAACTGTTCGAGGGTGCGGCGTACGTGGCGTCGAAGGGCAACGTGCCCATCCTGCCGATCGGCATCGGCGGCAGCGAGAAGGCCATGCCGAAGGGTTCGAAGATGATCCGTCCCGCCAAGCTCCACTACGAGATCGGCCCGCCGATTCCCGCGCCCGTCGGCGAAGACGGCGGTCGCGCCTCACGCGACCAACTGCACGCCACGACCAAGGTCCTTCACGAAGAGCTGCAACGCGTCTTCGACATCGCCCGCGCCAAGGCCGGCGCCGACTGATTGCGTGTTCTGAGAAGGTCTACCGACGTCCAGCGTGCGCGAACCTTCTCAGAAGGTCGCTCAGCTGTTGGCTTGGATCGTCTGGTGCATGAACACCCGTCGAACCATCGGTTCGAAGTGTTCGAGCGGGTACGTCTCGCCGTTGGGGTCGAAGGCGACCTGGTCCCATTCGTCGGCGAACTGCTCGCCGAGTGAGAACCACGGCTCGTCGCGATACTGCTCACGAGCGTTCGGGTCCATGCCGAGGTACTCGTAGTAGTGGCGGCCCTGGAAGTCCTGGTGCGTGCGGATGACGTTGTACACGTCGGGGCGCACGTACGACTTGAGGATCTCGGCCGCGATGGCGCCGTGGTTGGAGACGGTGACGGCCTTGCCGATGTCGTGGCACAGCGAAGCGACGATCATCTCCTCGTCGGCGCCGGCCTTCTCCGCAAGCGTCGCCGTCTGAAGACAGTGCGTCAGCTGGTCTGTGGAGAAGCCGTCGACGATCTCGTTCAGCGAACGCAGCATGCCGAGGATGCGTTCGGGGACGCGACCGGCGTTCTTGCCGTGTTCACCGACGATTTCCATCCAGTGCTCTTTGGTGCCCTCGTCCATGCGAGTGAACTGCTCGGTGCCTCTATCCGTTATGACCGTCATGGTGAAGATTCTACGGTCTTTCGACGCGGTAGCGGAGGTGCAGGGTGCCGCTGGCGAAGCGGCGCTCGTCCAGTAGCTCGAACTGGACGCGGACGTCCGGCGGGAACGCCGGTTTTCCGCCACCAACGGCCACCGAAGCGACGAACAGGTGGCACTCGTCGATCAGCCCCGCCCGCAACGCGTGCGCTGCGATGGTCGGTCCGCCGATCGTCAAGTCGCTCGCTGCCGATGTCTTCAGGTCACGGACGGCGTCGGCACTGAAGCCGCTCTCGATGCGCGTCCTGGCGGTCGAAGGCTCGCGCAACGCGGTGGAGTAGACGACCTTGTCGGCTGCCTGCCAGACGTTCGCGAAGTCCGCCCTGAGTTCAGAGTCCGCGGCCAACTCCGGCGTGGTTTCCCAGACCGCCATCGTTTCGTACATGCGCCGGCCATAGAGATACGTCTCGACGGGACGAATCAGGTCGGTGATGCAAACGAAAACCTCGTCGCTGGGTTCGGTGAAGTCGAACCTTCCGTCCGCGTCCTCCGTGTACCCGTCGAGCGAGACGTTGGCGATGTAGACGAGCTTGGCGCTCAAGAGCCGAGGGCTTCGAGGACGTCGCTCGCAGTGATGTTGCGGTCATCGGCCAACGCGTCCGCGCCGAGGCGGTTGCGCAGGACTTCACGCAGTTCGCGCGGGGGAGGGAAGTACTCGTCCTCTTGGGTGACGTGTACTTCCTCGACGCCATCGCGCGGGTTGAGTCGCGCGATCACGGCGTTGACCAAGTCCTCGGGAGCGGACGCGCCGGCGGTGACACCGACGACACCGGTGAGGTCGTCGGGCACTTCCTCGGGCGAGTTCACGCGCAACACCTGCGAGCACAGCGACTTCGCCACGCGTTCGAGCGCGACCGTGTTCGAAGAGTTGGCCGAACCCACGACGAGCACGGCGTCGGACTTGGCGGCGATGGCGCGCAACGCCGTCTGGCGATTGGTCGTGGCGAAGCAAAGGTCACTGCGTCCTGGCTGCCATACCTCTGGCCAGCGCGCCTGAACGGCGTCCTTGACCCCAGACCACTCGTCGTGGCTCAACGTCGTCTGCGCCAACAGCGCGACAGGCTCGTCGATGTCGGCGAGGCGCGAGACGTCTTCGGCCGACTGCACGAGCGCGACCGACTCGGGCGCTACCGCCATCGTCCCGATCGCTTCGTCGTGGCCGGCGTGGCCGACGTACACGACGGTGTAACCCTTCCCCGCACGCGTCCGCACTTCGTGGTGCACCTTGGTGACGAGCGGGCACACCGCGTCGACGACGACACCGCCGGTCGCACGCGCCGCAGCGACGACATCGGGAGCGGACCCGTGCGCGCTCAGCATGATCGGCGCGCCCGGCGGCACCTCGGAGATGTCGTTCACGAAAACGACGCCTTGCGCCTTAAAGCGCTCGACGACGAGTTGGTTGTGCACGATCTCGTGGTAGCAGTACACCGGCTCGTCGAAGGTGCGCACCATCCACGCCAGCGCCTTGATCGCCATCTCGACGCCCGCGCAAAACCCGCGCGGTGCTGCCAAGAGAACACGATCCACTGCCATCGATACAGGTTACGGGCTGTACCCTTGACCCCATGTCAGCGCCCGTTGTGGTTGCTGTCGACCCCGAGTCGCCAGCGGCCCGGGCCGGGTTGGCGCCTGGTGACGAGATCGTCACCATCGCTGGTCAGGTTCCCCGCGACATCATCGAATACCGCCTGCTCACCGACGACGCCGATCCGACGATCGAACTGCGCCGAGGCGGGCTCGAGCGCGCCATCACAGTGGAGAAGGACGCCGGGATTCCGCTGGGCGTCGAGGTGTCGAGCGCCCTCTTCGACCAGGTGCGCACGTGCGACAACCACTGCGAGTTCTGTTTCATCTATCAGCTGCCCAAAGGCCTGCGCCCGAGCCTGTACGTCAAGGACGACGACTACCGCTTGTCGTTCCTCTACGGCAATTTCACGACGCTCACGCGGTTCACGGAGTCGGACCTCGAGCGAGTGATCGACGAAGGACTGGCGCCGCTGTACGTCAGCATTCACGCGACCGACCCGGAACTGCGCGCCCGGATGCTGCGCAACCGTCGCGGCGCGACGAGCCTGCGCTGGCTGCGCGCGCTGCTCGACGCCGGCGTCGAGGTTCACGGGCAGATCGTCGTATGCCCCGGTGTCAACGACGGCGACGCGTTCGTCGACACGCTCACCGGCCTCCTCGACGAGTATCCCGACATCGCGTCGTGCGCCGCGGTGCCGCTCGGCATCAGCCGCTTCTCGACGGAACCGTCGCTCCGGCCACACACGCGCGCCGAAGCGGAGTTCATCGTGGACGCGGTCGCCGACGCGCAACGCGAGTTCCTCGCGGCGACGGGACGGCGCGTCGTCTACGCGGCTGACGAGTACTACGTGCTCGCCGGCAGACCGTTCCCGACGGCGCGCGATTACGACGACTTCTCGCAGCACGAGAACGGCATCGGGATGGCCGCGCGCTTCGCGGAGGAATGGGAAGGGCGACTGGCGCCGATGGGCGCCGGCGGCTTCTTCCAGTCCGTCGACGGCAGTGAGTTCGAGGCGTACCGCGGACCGAGGTTGCCCGAGGGCACCGTGCAGTTCCGCGCTCGCCGTGGTGCGCCCGTCACGATTCTCACTGGCACCTACGGCGCGGAAGTCATTCGTCCGCTCGTGCAGCCCGACGTCGAAGTGCGCGTCGTTCCCAACTCCTACTTCGGCGGCAACATCGGCGTCGCCGGATTGTTGTCGGGAGAGGACGTGGCGAAGTCGATCGCGCAGGACGCGCCGGGGCGGCGGTACCTGCTGCCCGACGCCTGCCTGTCGAACGGCAGGTTCCTCGACGGCGTCGCGCTGGCCGACCTCCCGGCGTCGATCGACGTCGTCGCGAGCGATGGGGCGGCGCTGCGCGCCGCGCTGGCGTCATGACCCAGCCCGTGATCGCCATCGTCGGCCGGCCCAACGTCGGCAAGTCGACGTTGATCAACCGCATCGTCGGGCGCCGCGAAACGATCGTCGAGGAACGGCCGGGCGTCACCCGCGACCGCAAGTACGTGGACGCGGAGTGGAACGGCATCCCGTTCACGCTCATCGACACCGGTGGGTGGCTCGCCCGCGGCGACGCGCTCGACCTGAAGGTGAGCAAGGAATCCGAAAAGGCCGTGGACCAGGCCGACCTGGTTCTCTTCGTCGTCGACGTCACGACCGGCGTCACCGCCGAAGACGAAGCCGTGGCCGAGTGGCTGCGCCGCCACCGCGCTCCGGTGACGGTGATCGCCAACAAAGTCGACGGTGAAAACCGTGACAACGAGATCTGGGAGTTCATGAACCTCGGCCTCGGCGAACCATTGGCGATCAGCGCGCTGCACGGCCGCGGCTCCGGCGACATGCTCGACGAGATCCTGTCTCAGCTCGGCGCTTCGCCATACGAGGCTCCGGTGGTCGAAGAGCAAGGTCAAGACGGGCTGATGTCGGTGGCGATCGTCGGCCGACCCAACGTCGGCAAGTCGACGCTGTTCAACCGCCTCGCCGGCGACGAGCGCTCGATCGTGCACGACATGCCGGGAACGACACGCGACGCCATCGACACGGTTATCGAAACGGACGAAGGCCCGCTGCGGCTCGTCGACACCGCGGGCATGCGCCGGAAGAACCGCATGGACGACGGCAGCGAGTACTTCTCGATGACGCGCGCGCTCGCCGCCATCGACCGCGCCGACGTCGCCGTGCTGCTCATCGACGCCACCGAAGGGGTGACGCATCAGGACCAGCGCCTCGCCGAACGCGTCGACGCCGCTGGTTGCGCCGTCGTGATCGTGCTCAACAAGTGGGAGCAGATGAACGCTGAGCAGCGTGCCGACGTGATGGGGCAAGTGGCGAAGCGGCTGCACTTCCTCACCTACGCCCCGACGCTCAAGATCAGCGCGCTGACGGGCTTGGGCGCGCACAAGCTCGTGCCGGCGATGCACGAGGCGATCGAGGCGTACCACCGCCGCGTGCCGACCCGCGAGCTCAACCTCGTCATCCAGGGCGCGCAGGCCGCGCACCCTCAACCCGGCGTGCGCATCCTCTACGCGACGCAGGGCGCCAGTGACCCGCCGACGTTCACGCTGTTCACGAACAAGACGGTCCCGGCGCCGTATCTGCGGTACCTCGAACGCAAGATCCGCGAACACTTCGAGTTCGGACCGGCGCCCCTCAAGCTCCGCGTGCGGCGCCGCGGGGCATGATCTAAGGGCATGACGACGCACGACCCGATCGCCGCCAAGGTGGCGGCGCAGCAGAGCAACCTCGCCGCGGGCGGCGCGGAGAAGCTCGAACGCGACAAGAAGATGTTCGTGCGCGACCGCGTGGCGCTGTTGCTCGACGACGGTTCGTTCGTCGAGGACGCGCTGCTGGCGAATGCGTCCGCCGGGAACCTCGCGGCCGACGGTGTCGTCACCGGCGTGGGCCGCGTCGACGGCCGCCCCGTCGTGGTCATCGCCAACGATCCGTTGGTCAAGGCCGGTTCGTGGGGCGCGCGCACCGTCGAAAAGATCATTCGCGCGACGGAGTACGCGCTCGACCACTCGTTCCCGGTCGTGTGGCTCGTCGACTCCGCAGGCGCGCGCATCACCGACCAGGTCGAACTGTTCCCCGGGCGCCGCGGCGCCGGCCGCATCTTCTACAACCAGGTGAAGTTGTCGGGGAAGGTCCCGCAGGTGTGCTGCTTGCACGGCCCGAGCGCCGCCGGCGGCGCCTACATCCCGGCGTTCTGCGACATCGTGATCATGGTCGAAGGCAACGCGTCGATGTACCTCGGTTCGCCTCGCCTCGCCGAGATGGTGGTGGGGGAGAAGGCCACGCTCGAAGAGATGGGTGGCGCGCGCATGCACGCCACGGTGTCGGGCTGTGGCGACCAGCTCGCGGTCGACGACGCCGACGCGATCGCGCAGGCGCGGCTGTATCTCAGCTATCTCCCGGTCAACTGCTTCGACGACCCGCCCGTGTACGAAACCGTCGAACCCGAGACGCCCTTCGACGACTCGGTCATCCCCGAGAAGGAGAGCGCGGGCTACGACGTGCGCGCCGTGATCAACGGGCTCGTCGACGCCGGTTCGTTCTTCGAAGTGAAGCCGTTGTTCGCACCCGAAGTCGTCATCGGCTTCGCGCGCATCGACGGGCACACCATCGGCATCGTCGGCAACAACCCGGCGGTGAAGGGCGGGGTCCTGTTCGTCGACTCGGCCGACAAAGCGGCGCGCTTCATCTGGAACTGCGACGCGTTCAACATTCCGTTGCTGTTCCTCGCCGACATCCCGGGCTTCATGGTCGGCACCGCGGTCGAGCGCCAGGGCATCATCCGCCACGGGGCCAAGATGATCACCGCGGTGTCGGAGGCCACGGTGCCGAAGATCTGCGTGATCCTGCGCAAGGCCTACGGCGCCGGCCTCTACGCCATGGCCGGTGCAGCGTTCGATCCCGAAGCCGTGCTGGCGTTGCCGACCGCCAACATCGCGGTCATGGGACCGGAGGCGGCGGTCAACGCGGTGTACGCCAACAAGATCGCCGAGATCGAAGACCCGGCCGAGCGCGAGGCGTTCGTCGCGGCGCGGCGCGCGGAGTACGTCGAGGACGTCGACCTGTTGCGACTCGCCAGCGAGATGGTGATGGACGCTGTGATCGAACCGGCCCAGCTACGCGCCGAGTTGATCGCGCGCTTCGCGAACGCACGCGGGCGCGATCGTCACTTCTCCGACCGCCGCCACGGGATCCCGCCCGTATGACGTTTCCGCGTCAGGTCGCGATCCGCGAAGTCGGGCCGCGTGACGGGCTGCAAGCCGAGGAACCGGTTTCGATCGCGGCGCGGGTTGCGCTGATCGACGCCTTGAGCGCGTCGGGGCTGCGCACCATCGAAGCAGTGTCGTTCGTCTCCGAGAAGGCTGTGCCGGCGATGGCGGGCGCCGCGGAAGTCCTCGCCCAGATCACACGCGCCGACGGCGTCGACTACGTGGCACTGGTGCCGAATCTCCGCGGCGCGCAAAACGCGCTCGAGACCGATGTGGACGGGCTCACGGTCACCATCTCAGCGTCGGAGGCGTACAGCCAGAAGAACACGAAGCGGTCGATCGAGGAATCGTTGGCGGCGGTGACGGAGATCTGCGAGTTCGTCGACGAACGCATGCCGGTTGACGTCGTCATCAGCTGTTGCTTCGGGTCGCCGTACGAGGGCGACATCGCGCCCGAGGTCGTCGGCGATCTCGTCCGCAATGCCTGGGACACCGGCGCCACGGCCGTCACGCTGGCCGACACCACCGGGATGGCGACGCCGCGGCGCATCGACGACGTCCTCGACGAGGTCGGCAACGACGTCGGTCTGCATCTGCACGAGACGCGGGGCACGGCGCTGCTGAACGCGTACGCCGCACTCGAACGCGGCGTTGCTCGTTTCGACACGTCGGTCGGCGGACTCGGCGGCTCGCCGTTCGCCGCCGGGGCGGCCGGGAACCTCGCGACCGAAGACTTCGTGCACCTCCTCGACGATCTCGGCCTCGAAACGGGCGTCTCGCTCGAGGCGCTGCTCGAAGTCGACTCGTTGCTGGCTGAGACGATCGGGCACCCCGTCGCCAGCAACATCGCGCGCGCAGGACCCCGCAATGCCGTGGTGTGACGAGTGCGCCCGCTTCTTCAACCCGCCGTCGTTGGGCAACGGAGGCGAGTGCCCGACGTGCGGGCGCGTGATCGGCGAAGCACCGGCCGCGCCCTGGCACTTCAAAGTTCTGATCGGCGCGGCTGTTGTCTATCTGGGTTTCCGCGCCGTGCAGGGCGTTGAGTGGCTTGTGCACCGATTTGCGTAGGGCGTAAGGACTAAAGACCCTATGAGTTGATCGTTGGCAGGCCGATGAGCAGATGTGACCGTTTATCGGTGGAAAAGCGGGCGGGTGTCGGTTGTTGTTTACGTGCTGTTGTCTTTTGGCGCGTGCATCCTGGCCCTCGGCGCGGTGATGGCGACGACAACGGCTTCGAGCTTTGCGCGCGATCGCAAGCAAGCGAGCGTCGGTTTGGAGTCCGCGGCGCGTCGCGTCGGTGACTGGGAAGTCGAGGGCATCGCCGGCGGCAAGACCGTCTTGGAGGGCCTCGCCCGACAAGACAGCATTGCTTCACTCGACCCGAAGCGGTGCACGTCGGCGTTCGAGGGCCTCGAGAGCGTCGCCGATCAGGGCAGCATCTACTTGCTTGCGCCCGACAAAACCATTGTGTGTTCGCTCGTCGAGCGTCGCCACCCGGTCGTCGACGTACCGA
>JBEEFR010000167.1:0-21371 GCA_041166285.1 Actinomycetota bacterium
GAGGGCGTCGTCGGTAATGGGTACAATTGTCGGCACAACATATCACGGGACCGAATTGATTCGACATCGGATGTCGAGTTAGGAGAAGCGAGCCGTGGTCTCCGGAACCACGTTAAAGAGCCGGAACAAGCAATAAACGCGAACAACAACTTCGCACTCGCTGCCTAGGTAGCGACGTCCGTCCGTGGCCCGCCCGGCGCTACGGAATACGGGCGCCATCAAGTCGGGCTTACTGCGTAGCTGCGCCAACGGGCTGCAAAGGAAACCTCAGTTGGATAGGTCTCTCACCGTTGCCGATGGTGGTGAGGGGAACCGAAGTCAATCATCGGCTGCGCTCGGAGAAGCCTCGGTGACACCTATTCGGACAGGGGTGCAAGTCCCCTCACCTCCACGGCATTCGATTCATCGCTCGGTACGTTCTCGTACCGAGCGATGATCGTTTTCGCCCAAGTGAGCGCGTCAGACGCGCGGATACCCGCTGGCTGCGGGCGGACCCAGAGCTCAAGGTTCTCTAGGCGGTTGTCGTCCTTCACGCCGTTCACGTGATGGATCGTCTCGTCCGGGAGCAGGTATCGACCGAGCGATTCCTCCATGACGAGAATGTGCTCGAAGACGTACGTCGTCTTCGCGCTCGTTCTGGGGTGCCACGGCGCGTACACCACCGCGTAGCCGGCCTTGTGGCGCCGCTGGAAGCCCCGCCACGAACAGTCGGCCTCAAACGGTTGAACAACGCTCGCTAAGACCGGCGTTTCGCAAGTCGACTCCTCGCCGTACCTTGCGACGATGTCCCTAGCCCACGCCATCGCGTCGGACGAACGAATCCCGGAGTGTTGCGGGCGCACCCAGAGCTCGAGATTCTCAAGACGGTTGTCGTCCTTCACGCCATTGCGGTGGTGAACGGTCTCGTCCGGGTGTAGGTATCGCCCGAGCGCGGCCTCCATCACGAGGATGTGCTCGAAAACGCCGCCACTGTTTCTCGGCGCTCGCGGATGCCACAGCGCTCGCATGAGGATGTAGCCCTTCTTCGTCCGCGTCTTGCCGCCACGCCAGTTGCCGCTCGCAGGACCGTGGCGAGTGCAGCAGTCATCGCACGTGCGCGACGAACGCATCTTCGGCACTCCACATTCGGGACACAGGTCGCGCATTCGACAGCGTGGACACAGGACGTGTCGGCTCGAGGGCATGTACTCACGCCCACATCCGTCGCACTGACGGATGAACGCGACCTGCCTCCGGTCACCCTTCGCCATGCTTCCGACGGTACGCCGACGGTGTGACGCCGATCAGCGGCTCGCTCCCGCCCGGTTCCACCCACGATCACCGAACTGGCTCTGTCAGCGACCGCCCGGCGGTTCCTGACAGAGCCAGTTCGCGTTAGAAGGCTTTCAGTCCGGCGATGTAGGCGTGGTTCGTGCGGCGTTGGACGAACCGGCTGACCGGCGCCCCGAGTTTCGTCAGGAGCTCCGCGTGGCGGGACCAGGACGACATCGTGAACACGACGTCGTCGCCGTCTCGGGACAACATGAACGTCTCCTCGCCGCACTCGGGGTGGCCCGGCAGCGTGACGTACGTGAACCCGAAGTGGTCTGGGTCGTCGACGACGTGCGAGATGCGGCACGGGATGATGGCGTGCAGCGGTCCGGCGACGGGACCCGTCGCGATCACGGTCTCGCCGACGCGCAGCGGGGCGTGCCTCGGAGCGATCGTCAGGTTCGCGCCGGCGTGTGCGGCCCAGGCGCGCAGCCCGTCACACGCGCGTGACCAATCACGACCGTCGACGCCGCTGTAGGTGTCGGCGCGAAATCCGTCGTGGTTCCCGTCGTACGTGGGCGAAGCAGCACGCGCCGTTTCCAACAACGACGCCAGTTCCGGGTCCGACGCAGCGCCGAGGCGGAACACGCCTTAGAAGTTCGCGCAGGTGGGCTTGTATGCGCAGACGGTGAAGTGACCGTCGGGCGCCACGAACGACGGCGTCGCCGTGAACATCTTGAGGCGAGTGGCCACCCCAGTCGTGAGGGGGCGGTTGACGCCGTTGAGGCGGTAGGTCCCTCCGCTGAGGAACCTCGCGTGAGGCGCGTATGCCGGCAACGTTTGGAACCCGACGGGAAGGCCCGAGAAGCCGACCGTCGGCGCCTCGAACACCCACTCAGCAGACGAGAGCGAGGACTGATAGCTGAGCGTCTTCGACCACCACCAGCGACCGGAGTCCGTCATGGCGATCACCCACGTGCTGCCACCGATGTTCGTCACCGACGCCGACACGCGGTCGCCCTGCTTCACCGTGCACGAGGCGTCACCGGCGCAGCCCGTGATGCGGGTCTCGTTGTCCGGCAGCGTCTCGTACCACGCGTAATCGCCTTCTAGGCGCCCGCTGGAAGCCGTGCCGGTCTGGATCAGATCGCGGGTCCCGTATCCGCCAATTCCGATCCACGACGACGAGAACCCGGGCGGCGCGTTGCGGATCAGCGGCACGATCCACGAGCCCGTCACCGCGGTGATCTGCTGACCCTCGTTTGCGGGCACCGCAAAGCCCGACCAGTTGAGCGTGTATTCCACTGCGGCGTCGACGCGCGGCATGCCCGCGGCAAAGACGAGCGCGACTACGAGAACAAAGACCCCAACAAACTTCCGCATGGCGGAACCGAGGGTACAGGTCCGCCGGGCAGTTACACCCGCAGGTGACGGCGCACGGCGAGGGCGGAGCTGAGCGCCCCGACGGCCGCACCCGTGACCATGAGCACAAGGCCGGTATTGCGGGCTTCCGCCGCCGTTGCGTGGATCTTGCGCAGGCTTTGCGTGATTGCCGGATCGCTCACGACCTCGAAGATCGGCCCGCGGAACAGGTACACGAGCACAGCGGCGACCAGGCCGCCGAAGAGACCTTGCAGCAGCCCTTCGAGCATGAAAGGCAGTCGAATGAACCAGTTGGTGGCGCCGACGAGCTTCATGACCTCGATCTCCCGGCGGCGGTTCAGCACCGCGAGCTGGATGGCGTTGAAGATCAGCAGGACGGCGCCGACGAGCAGCACGAGCGCGACGCCGAAGTACGCGACCTGGCGTTGGCGCGTCGTCTTCAGCAACGCGTCGACTTCCTTCGACGCGAACGCGACGCTCTCGACACCGGCGCGCACCTTGAAGCGACGCCCGATCGTGTCGGCGAGTTCCGCGCGCGTCGGCACGACGCGGAACGACGTCGGCATCTCGTCCTTCGACGTGATGATGTCGCGGATGTCGTCGTTGTCAGCGAAGATCTTTTTGTATTCGTCGAGCGCGGCCTGCTTGTCGACGAAGACGAACTTTTTTACCTCGGGCGTGGCGCGCAGTTCGCGGTCGACGGCGTCGATCTGACCTTGCGGCGCGTCGGGGCGCATGAAGATCGACAACTCGATTCCGCCCCGCCACTGCAGGTTGGCCTTGTTAACGCCCTGGCGCATCAGCAGCGCCGAGCCGACGAGCCCGAGTGACACCGCGACCGTCAGCACTGCGGCGATCGACATCGCGATATTGCGGCGAAGGTTCGTGGCGGTCTCGCGCGCGACGTAGTTGAGAGAGATGGCCATCGGAGATCAGCTCCCGTACACGCCGCGGGCTTGGTCGCGCACCTTGACGCCGCGATCGAGCTCGATCACGCGTCGGCGCATCGAGTCGACGATGCCTTGGTCGTGCGTCGCCATCAGCACGGTTGTTCCGGTGCGGTTGATGCGGTCGAGCAGACGCATGATGCCGATCGTCGTATTCGGGTCAAGGTTGCCGGTCGGTTCGTCGGCCAGCAGGATCAGCGGGCGGTTGACGAAGGCGCGGGCGATCGCCACGCGCTGTTGCTCGCCGCCGGACAGCTCGCTCGGCAGGTTGTCGGCCTTAGCGCGCAGCCCGACGAGCTCGAGGATCTGCGGCACCTGGGAGTCGACGACGTGCTTGGGGCGGCCGATCACTTCGAGAGCGAACGCCACGTTCTCGTGCACGGTCTTGTTCGGCAGCAGCCGGAAGTCCTGGAACACGCAGCCGATGTTGCGGCGCAGATACGGGACCTTCCACGGGCTCAACTCGCCGATGTCCTTGCCGGCGACGAAGATCTGCCCGTTGTCGGGGTTCTCCTCTTTCAGCAGCAGGCGGAGGAACGTCGACTTCCCGGAACCGGATGGCCCGACGAGGAAGACGAACTCGCCCTTGTCGACATTGATCGACACGTCGCGGAGCGCGACCGTCGAGTTCTTGTAGGACTTCGTGACGTGATCCAGCCGAATCATTAGGGCTTAGAGCCTACGGGCTTGCCCGACGGAATCGCAGCCATGCCTCCATGAATCCGTCGAGATCGCCGTCGAGCACGGCGTCGGGATTGCCGGATTCGTAGCCGGTGCGCTCGTCCTTCACCTTTTGGTAGGGCGCCAAGACGTAGCCGCGCATGAACGCCCCCGCACGTGACACGGAACCTTGCGGTCCCGCGATCGCCGCCAGTTCCGCCTCGCGTTCCTGTCGCGCCCGCTCCGCGAGCTTTGCCACCAGCACCTGCATGGCGCGGTTCTTGTTCTGAAGCTGGCTGCGCTCGTTCTGGCAGGACGCGACCAGGCCCGTCGGCAAGTGCGTGATGCGCACGGCCGAGTCCGTCACGTTCACGTGCTGGCCGCCCGCACCCGAGGACCGGTACAAGTCGATACGGAGGTCCTTCTCGTCGATGACAACTTCGTCGTTGGCGTCTTCCATGAACGGGGTCAGTTCGAACGACGCGTACGACGTCTGCCGGCGCGCCTGACTGTCGAACGGCGAGATTCGATACAGCCGGTGCACGCCGCGCTCCGCGCTCAGCAGTCCGTAGGCGTAGCGACCCTTGACGATGAACGTCGCGCTGAGGATGCCTGCTTCTTGCCCAGGTGTGACTTCGTCGACCTCGACGGAGAAGCCGCGTCGCTCCGCCCAGCGGAGATACATGCGCAGCATCATCTCGGTCCAGTCCTGCGCGTCGGTGCCGCCCTCCCCCGCGTGCAATTCGCACACCGCATCGCCTTCGTCGTACTCGCCGGTGAAGAGGGCCCGCAGTTCGAGCGCGTCGAACCGCGCTTCGAGGGTGGCGACGTTGGCTGCCACTTCGGCTTCGACGCTGTCGTCGCCTTCCTCGACGCCGAGTTGGTACAGCGTCTCCGCGTCCTCGATCGCCGCTGCAAACGAATCGATCGTGGCGATGTCATCGGAGAGCGCGGAGAACTCGCTGCTGATCGCCTTGCCGCGTGCAGGGTCGTCCCACAAGTCGGGCTTGGCCATCTCAGCTTCGAGTTCGACGATACGAGCGCGCGCGTCGGTTTCTTTCAAGTAGACGCGCGCTTCGTCCAACCGCTTTACGAGCGCGTTGAACTCACTGGAGAAGTCGCGCATTCGTCAGGACCCGTGGCAATGCTTGAATTTTTTGCCGCTGCCGCACCAGCAAGGGTCGTTGCGGCCGGTCTTTTCGGCCTCGCTGCGCACGACCTGCTGCACCTGCTGCGGGATGTCCTCCGCGCGCACGCCGTCACCGGCGTTGTTCGCCGCCGTCGCCGCGAACGCTTCGCCGACGTCGTAGCCCTTCGCCGCTTCGGCGATCGCTGCGCTGCCCTGCGGCGCCGCGTCCTCGCCGGCGAAGCTCGCCTGGTCGAGTTGCACCTCGGGCTGCGCGATCTCCTCCGGCGCGACGTCCACGTGCATGACGTAACGGAGGTAGTCGTTGTTGATGGCGCCCATCATCTGGCCGAACATTTCGAAGCCGTCGGTCTGCCATTCGACGAGCGGATCCTTCTGGCCCATGGCGCGCAGGTTGATGCCGTCGCGGAGGTAGTCCATCTCGCTGAGGTGCTCGCGCCAACGGGCGTCGATGATCTGCAGCATCACCTCGCGCTCGACTTCGCGCATCACGTCTTCGTTGCCGAAGTTCTGCGCCACCTGCTGCTCGCGCGCCTCGTAGTAGCTCGTGCCTTCGGCGATGAAGCTGTCGACGAGTTGCTCCTTCGTCGACGCCTGCTGCAGTTCGGCCACCGCGAACTTCGTCGGGTAGTAGGTGGCGACGGCGCGCAGGAGACCTTCGAGATCCCAGTCTTCGGGGTAATCGGTCTGGCAGTACTCGTCGACCGCTTCTTCCATCGCGTCGTGGAGTACCTCGATGGTCTGGTCGCGGAGATTCTCCCCGTCGAGGACTTGCATGCGACGGGCGTAGATCACCTTGCGCTGCTCGTTCAGCACCTCGTCGTACTTGAGCACGTCCTTGCGGATTTCGGCGTTGCGCTGTTCGACGGTGTTCTGCGCGCGCTCAACGGCCTTCGAGATCATCTTCATGTCGATGGGCTCGTCGTCGGGCAGCGCCTTGCTCATCAGCCACTGGACGGCGCCGGTGGCGAAAATGCGGATGAGCTCGTCTTCCATCGACAGGTAGAAGCGGCTCTCGCCGGGCTCGCCCTGACGGCCCGAACGACCGCGTAGCTGGTTGTCGATGCGACGGCTCTCGTGGCGCTCGGAACCGAGTACGAACAACCCGCCGAGTTCGATCACTTTTTGACCGTCGGCCTTGCACGCTGCTTCGTGACGCGGCAGAAGTTCCTTCAGCCTCGCCTGGCCCTCTTCGGACTCGGGATCGAGACCCTCGGCGAGGACGTCACGCTTGGCGAGGCCCTCCGCGTTGCCCCCGAGGAGGATGTCGACGCCACGACCGGCCATGTTGGTGGCGACGGTGACGGCGTGAAGGCGTCCCGCCTGGGCGACGATCTCGGCCTCACGGAAGTGCTGCTTGGCGTTGAGCACGTTGTGCGGGATGCCGCGCTGCTCGAGCATCCGCGACAGGACTTCCGACTTCTCGACCGACGCCGTGCCGACCAGCACCGGCTGCCCACGATCGTGACGCTCGACGATGTCTTCGACTGCGGCGGTGAACTTCGCCATTTCGTGGGCGTAGATGAGGTCCGGGTTGTCCTTGCGGATCATCGGCTTGTTCGTCGGGATCGGCACGACCGCGAGTCCGTACGTGTTGGCGAACTCCGACGCCTCGGTTTCCGCGGTACCGGTCATGCCCGCCAACTTCTCGTACATGCGGAAGTAGTTCTGCAGAGTGACCGTGGCCCACGTGTGGTCCTCGTCTTTGACGTGGACGTTCTCTTTCGCCTCGACGGCCTGGTGCAGCCCGTCGCTCCAGCGGCGGCCTTCCATGATGCGACCGGTGAACTCGTCGACGATCTTCACTTCGCCGTCCATGACGACGTAGTCCTTGTCGCGCTTGTACAGCTCCTTGGCGCGCAACGCCTGGGTCAGCTGGTGCACGTAGTTGACCGACACGGCGTCGTACATGTTGCCGACACCGAGGGCGCGCTCGACCTTTTCGATGCCCTCTTCGGTCGGGGCGACCGTGCGCTTCTCTTCGTCGACTTCGTAGTCGGCGTCGCGGGTCAGCCCCCGGGAGATGGCGGCGAACTGCGCGTACAGCCGCGCCGACTCCTCGGCAGGGCCGGAGATGATCAGTGGCGTGCGCGCTTCGTCGATGAGGATCGAGTCGACCTCGTCGATGATGGCGTAGATGTGCCCGCGCTGTGCCATGGCGTCGCGGGAGCGAGCCATGTTGTCGTAGAGGTAGTCGAAGCCGAACTGGGCGTTGGTGCCGTACGTGATGTCGGCGGCGTAGGCGGCGATGCGCGCCGGGCGGTCGTGGAGGTTGTCGCCGAGGATGAGCCCGACCGACAGTCCGAGGAAGTTGTGCAGCCGTCCCATCCACTCCGAGTGGAAGGTCGCCAGGTAGTCGTTGACGGTGACGATGTGCATGCCCTGCCCGGTCAGCCCGTTCAGGTACGCCGGCAGCGTTGACACCAGGGTCTTGCCTTCGCCGGTCTTCATTTCGGCGATCCAGCCGAAGTGCAGCGCGGCGCCGCCCATCAGCTGGACGTCGAAGTGCCGCTGACCGAGCACGCGCTTGGCGGCCTCGCGGGTGACCGCGAAGGCCTCGATCATCAGGTCGTTCAGTTCCTCGCCGTTGGCGATCCGGTTCTTGAACTCTGGCGTCTTGGCTTGCAGGTCGGCGTCGGACAGGCGCTCGTACTCTGCTTCGAGCGCGTTGATGTCGGGCACCAAGCTGGAGAGGGCGCGCACTTTCTTGCCTTCACCGGCGCGCAGGATCTTGCTGAGAACACTCATCGGGCTGACGAGTGTAGGGCGTGAAGCCGCCCGTTCAGGCGCTAGGCGCCTACTTGCACTCGAGCTGCGTGTAGACCTTCTTTTGCAGCGGCAGGTGCGCGCTGTCGTTGTACACGTAGTGCGCGATGTCGTACTGCACGGCGCCGATCTCGACGACCAAGGACGCGAACGGTGCCGGCACGGTGGCGAACGGGTCGACGGTGGGGACGCCGCCCGGCAGCGCCGGGACCTCGGGGTGATCGGCGAGGGCGTCGGTGATCGTGCCGTCGGGTCCGCACGACGAGACGGTCGGGAACGCCGACGCGGTGCAGATGGTGGAGACAGGACCGAACGCCGGCGAGAAGAAGCTCGGCGAAACCGGATGCTGGCCGAGCGTGTCCATCACCTTGCTCAGCGCCACGATGCCGCCGAGCGGACCGAGGTACGCGACCTGGCAGGTCACGACCGCCGTCGGGCTGAGCACGCCGAGGGCGGGACGGGCGCCGTCCGGGATCGCCACATACGGCAGGATCGGCAGCGCGAGGTGGTTCGGGTCGGGCACCGTGGGCACGATCACGGTCGGCTTCGCCGGGACGAGGCTCTTGACCGTCGACTGCAGCTGTCCCGGTGAAGGAACGGGCGGCGTCGGCACACCGAGCAGCGCCTTTGCAGGCAACGCGCCCGCCCCCAATAACAAGCCCGTCAGGACCAGACCGACCACGAAACGCCGATTGCGCATGCTTGCCCCCAGAGTGGTTGCTTTCGCCCAACCAACGCCTGAGGGCGCGAAGTTCTCGCGCGTTTGTCTAGTTATTCACCCAGGTCGATGATGCGCTCGCGCATGGCGTAGAGGACGGCTTCCATGCGGGAGTGGAGGTGCAGCTTCTCGAGGATGTTGCGCACGTGGTTCTTGACCGTGTTCTCGGAGATGTAGAGCTCTTCGGCGATTTCGCGGTTGCTCATGCCCTTGGCCACGAAGCGCAGGACTTCGACTTCGCGGGGCGTCAGCGACGGCGACGCGATCTGCTGGCGCTGCTCGACCTTCTTCGACAGCGTCGAGAACTCGGTCAGCAACTTGGACGCCATCGACGGGCTGATGAGACTCTCACCCGCGTACACGCGCCGGATCGACTGCGGCACCTCCTCGATGGCGAGGTCCTTCAAGAGGTAGCCGTTGGCGCCGGCCTTGATGGCGTCGTACAGGTGGGTGTCCTCGTCGGACACCGTCAGCATGATGATGCGCGTCGTCGGTACGAGCTCTTTGATGCGGCGCGCCGCCTCGATGCCGTCGAGCTTCGGCATGCGAATGTCCATGAGGATGACGTCGGGCGCGCACTCTTCGGCGCGCTGCACGGCCTCAGCACCGTCGGCCGCCTCGGCGACCATCGCGATGTCCTCTTCGGTCGACAGCACAACTTCGACACCGCGCCGGTACAACTCTTGGTCGTCGGCGACCATGACTCTGATGACCGCAGGCGGCGCAGCTCCGTCAACCACGCCGTAACGGTAGGCGCGAACGCGTTACGGCGTGGCGATCACCCGGCGGCGAGGGTGGCTGCGGCCGACTAGGCGCCCCTTGCGCCGTTCCAACTGCCGCTGCAGTTTGTCCATCACCGTGTCGAGAGCAGCCATGGCATCGCTGGCCATCGCACGCGCCCGCAGGACGTTGCCGCTGCCGCGCCCGACCAGTGTGACCTCGCAAACCTCGCGCTCGGAAAGCCTTCGGTGCGGCTCTTCGACGAAACGGACCTCGGCGCGCTCGATGGCTTCGAGATAACGGTCGAGGTGACCAACCTTCTCGTCGACGGCAGCCCGCAAGGGCTTCGGAACCTCGACGTTTCGGTGGCTGATGGTGATTTCCACGCGCACCCTGCTTTCTGGTCGGTTCTTCTGTTTATGGATCGGATGTGGCTGACCTGGTCTTCGTCCCCACATCCGCCTGGCGCTACCAGCCGAGGATCGGCCGCGCAGCGTTCAGGACTTACATCTAAATCGCACCGTGCTCAGCAGCCGAGGACGAATCCCGGACTGCCTTACGTGGGCCGTTTCGCCTGCGACTGGCATCGGCTTGCAACCACAGACCCACATCCGATCCATTACCCGCATCGTACGCCCTTACGCCGAGATCTTGATAGGGGCGAACGACGGTGGCGGGGTATACGCCGCCGCTACGGCAAAGATCCTGGTCGCGCCGATTGACCGCAACGCCCGCGCCGCAGCAGCGAGCGTGGCGCCGGTCGTGATGACGTCGTCGACGACCAGAACCGTCGCGTCCTGCAGCGATGCCGCCGCCGTCGCCCGCAATGGCGGACCGCTCTGGCGTTGCGCCGCGGACTTGCCGGTGAGCGGCGCGCCCCGATCGCGTCGCAGCAGTGACACCGCCGTCGTCGAGAGTTGACGCCCGACTTCCTTCGCCAGGAGTTCGCCGTGGTCAAACCCGCGGCGACGCGCGTGTGACGGATTCGCCGGTGCCCACGTGATCACGTCGAATGACTCGTCGCGCACGAGTCCGGCCATACCGGTGGCGAGCCAGCGCAACCCTGCGCGTTGGTTGCGGTACTTCGCGCGCGCGACAAGCTCGCGGGCGGCGCCGCGGTACGACAACAACGCCGCGCACCCGTCGACGCCCGCGATGGCGGGCACGCGTTGGGCGCGACGCATCGACGACGCGCAGCGCGCGCACGGCACTTCGCCCGCCGCACCGCACACCGGACATCGCCAACCGAGCAACACGCTGGCAAGAGTACGGGAGGGGTGTACGCAGTAATTTGGCGCGCGCATGGGGGAACTACCAAGCGGCACAGTGACGTTCCTCTTTACCGACATAGAGGGATCGACTCGCCTGCTCGAGGCGCTCGGCGACCGCTACCGCGGGCTGCAGGACGCGCATCACCGAATCCTCCGCGACGCGATCGAGGACCACGACGGTGTCGTCATCAACACGATGGGCGACGGAGTCTTCGCGGCGTTCGCCGACGCCACGTCGGCCGTCGACGCGTCGGTGCAAGCGCAGCGGGACCTCCAAGCATTCGCGTGGCCTCATGACGGCGTCATTCGGGTCCGCATGGGACTTCACTCCGGCGAGGCGACCGCGGATAACGGCGAGTACGTGTCGCTCGTGGTGCATCACGCAGCGCGCGTCGGGAATGCCGGCCACGGCGGCCAGATCGTGCTGTCGGAGACTGCGCACGCGTTGTGCCGTCCTGACGGCCGTCCGTACTCGTTCCGCGATCTCGGTTCCCACCGCCTGAAAGACCTCAGCGGCCCGGTGCGGTTACACCAGGTGTGCCATCCGGAACTCGACCAACGGTTTCCACCGCTGCGGTCGCTGGACCAGGTTGCTCACAACCTGCCGGTACAGCTGACGAGTTTCGTCGGGCGCGAGCGGGAGTTGCGTGAAATCACCAAGCTCGTGGGCGACCACAGGCTCGTGACGCTCACTGGCGCCGGCGGCTCGGGCAAGACCCGACTCGCACTCCACGTCGCTGCAGCCGTCGCCGACGGGTTCGACGGGGGCACCTGGTTCGTCGAGCTCGCGCCGCTCGTGGATCCGAACGCCGTGGTGTTGGCGGTGGCCGACGCCCTTCATTTGCGCGCGCAACCGGGACGCACGCCGCGCGAACTCGTCACCGAGCGCCTGTCGGGTACGGCGACGCTGCTCGTAGTCGACAACTGCGAACACGTGATCGAAGCCGCCGCCGAGCTCATCGCAGCGATCGTCGCCACGTGCCCGAACGCGACGGTCGTGGCGACGTCGCGAGAAACCCTGGGCGTTCCCGGCGAAATCGTCTGGCGCGTGCCGTCGATGGAAACCAGTGACGAGACCAGCGATGGGATCCGGTTGTTCCTCGAACGCGCACGGCTGTCACAGCCCGATTGGGTCCCGACGACGGACGACGAACGCGCCGCGATCGTCGAGATCTGCGAACGCCTCGACGGGATTCCATTGGCAATCGAACTCGCCGCGGCGCGCCTCGACCTCCTTGCTGTCGACCAAATCCGGACGCGCTTGCACGACCGCTTTCGCCTCCTTACCGGCGGCAGTCGCGTTGCGTTGGAGCGCCAGCGCACGCTGCGCGCCACCGTCGATTGGAGTTACGCGCTTCTCGACGAGGAAGCGCAGACATTGCTGCGCCGGCTGTCGGTGTTCGCGGGCGGATTCACGCTCGAAGCCGCCGAAGCTGCGTGTAGCGACGACGTTCTCCCGGCAGAGCACGTGCTTGACGTGCTGACTGACCTGTCGCGCAAGTCACTCGTCGTCGACGACCACGACAAGTCGCGGCGCCGCTACCGTTTGCTCGAGACGATTCGTCAGTACGCGCGTGAGCCACTGCTGGCGGCCGGCGAAGCGAACGACATCGAAACGCGCCGCTATGGCTGGCTCGTTCACCTGCTGCGCAACGCGCGGGCGCAACACTTCGTCGGTATCGACTGGTTCGCGGAAGCCGACGCCATCGACGTGGAACTCGACAACATCGTCGCAGCGCTCACCTGGGCCGCCGATGACTCCGACCCGACGCGACTCGACGAGTTAGTGCTGCGATGCCAGAGCCGCTGGCGAAGCGTCGGCCACCTCAACCTCGTCCATCACTGGTTACGCGTCGCGCTCGACCACCCCGGAACCCGCCCCGAGCACGTGCGCGGCCGCCTGCTCCTCGCTGAGGCCGTTGTGCTCGACGCCCTGGGCGATCTCAGCGGAGCGCGCTGTTCGCTGGAGCAGAGCACGCCGCTGCTCACCGCCGATCCCGATCCGTACTTTGCGTTGTGGCGCCTCCAGACCGAGGCGATCGCCGCCGAGAAGGGCGGCGACTTCGACACCGCACAACGTCTTCACGACGAAGCGATCGCCCTCGCACGGCGAGCCGGACACCACCTGCTGCTCGCGGCCGAGCTCAACAACCGCGCGGCAACGCGGCTGTCGGTCGGTGATCTCGACGGTGCGGTCGAGACGTTCGAGGAGGCGCGCGCACTCGCCCGAGCGGCGAACGCCCCGCGCCACGAAGCGCAGGCCGCGGCGAACCTCGCTTTGGTTTTGCACCACCGCGGCGACATTGCCGCCGCCGCGTCTCTTCTCGCCGAGACCGGGGACACGATGGTGCGCACGGGCGACCGCGTCGTGATCACTGCGACGCTCGGGCTGCGCTTCGAACTCGCGGCTGGTCGCGACGGGCGCGCCGCGCTGGCGATCGCCGAGCAAATCGTCGCGCACGCGCGCCGCACGGGCTCGGTGACCGACGAGGTGGCCGCGCTTGATTGCGTAGGCCGCATGGCGTTTGCCGGCGACGATCTCGCGACGGCGAGCCATGCCTTTGCCGAGGCTGGCCGCAAAGCGAGGTCATTCATGCCGGAGGCGTACGCCGCGGGCAGCTTCGACAGTCGAGCCCTTCTGTCGGCAGGCGACACGACCGGGGCTCTCGCCGTCGTCGAGCGCAGCTATAAGAGCGACGCGCGGAGCGAGACGGGCGTCGCGCTTTATGTACACGCGGCGCGCCGAGATGCCGTCCGCGTCCGACTGTGGCTGGGGCGAGTCGAGGAGCAGGACGCGTACGCGGACCGGTCCGGTTCGAGCGCGCCTCTGCCGCGTGCGCTGCTCGCGGTACTGGAGGGCGACGCCGCCGCAGCGCGTCCGCTCCTGCGCGCCACGCTCGAGCACTACTCGCAGCGCGACTCCTACTCCGGCGCGCTTGACGTCCTCGATCTCAGCGCGGCGCTCTCCGTCACCGAGGGCGACGCCGAAGCCGCGGGAACGTGTCTCGGACTGGCGACGACCGCCGGAAACGCCCTGCATTTCCGGAAGTCACAGCTCGGCGTCGACCTGTGGCGCGACGCAACGAGCACTGCGGCGAAGCTCATCGACGAAGAAGCGTTCGCAACGGGCTGGAAACGCGGCGAGGCCGCGGGCGTCGACGGTTTGTTCGCGCTCGCGACGGAATTGGTCGCCAGCAAGTAGAAAACCCGCATGGCTGATCTGATCATCGGGGCGACGGCGGAGGAACTCCTGACGCCGGAGTGGTTGTCGGACGCGCTCGACTTACCGATCTCGGGCGTCACGCTGACGCCCGTCGGCACAGGCCAGATCGGCGACTGCGAGCGGCTCACGTTCACCTACAGCGAGCCGTGCGACGGGCCGAAGTCGCTCGTGGCGAAGGTGCCGTCGCAGGAACCGACGTCGCGCAACGCCGGCGTCGCCCTCGGGACGTATCGCAAAGAGGCGAACTTCTACATGCAGTTGCGCGACAAGCTCGGCATCCGGGCGCCGTGGTGCCACTACATCGACTTCGACGACGCGACGTGTGAGTTCGTGTTGCTGCTCGAGGACCTCGCCCCCGCGGTACAGGGCAACCAACTCACCGGCTGCACGCCCGACGAAGCTGCGCTAGCGGTGGCCGAACTGCCGAAGCTGCACGCACCGATGTGGGGTGACCCGAAGCTCGCGGAGATGGCGTGGCTGCTCGGTGGCTACGGCGAGAACCCCGACATGACGCAGAACTTTGTGGGCACGATGCTCTACCCCGGCTTCAAGGCGCGGTACGAAGGCCGCATCGACGAGGACATCCTCGCCCTCGCGGAGCGCATGTTTCCGCGCATGGGTGAGATGTACGACCTCGGCGACCGGCCGCGCACGCTGCAGCACTCCGACTACCGCCTCGACAACATGCTGTTTGGCACGGACGAGGGCGGCCCGCCGGTGGCCATCGTCGACTGGCAGACGCTGGCGCACGGCTACGGCATCGCCGACCTCAGCTACTTCATGGGCGCGGGACTCACCGTCGAAGACCGCCGCAAACACGAAGAGGATCTCGTGCGGCTGTACCACGAGGGCATGGTCGCCCAGGGCATCGACCTGACGTGGGACGAGGTGTGGTGGCAGTACCGGCGCCACACGACGTCGGGTCTCGTGATGGCGATCGGCGCGTCGCAAGTCGTCGGACAAACCGAGCGCGGCGACGACATGTTCGTCGCGATGGCGCAGGGCGCGGGACGTCACGCGCTCGACCTCGACTTCGAGGGAACTCTTGGCTGACCCGCCCGCCGGCGGAGGCAAAACGCCGCTGAACGAGCTCGCGTTCTACGGAATGGCGGGCGCGGCGCGTGATCCGAAAGCGTTGCTGACCGACGTCCGCGACGCCGAGCGCATCGGGCTCGGTTCCGTGTTCCTGTCGGAACGCTTCAACGTGAAAGAGGCGGTGACGCTGTGCGGCGCGGTCGGCGCGGCGACGACGACACTCGGCATCGCCACCGGTGTCACCAACCACAACACGCGGCATCCGATCGTCACCGCGTCCTTCGCCACGACGATGGACAAGCTCACCGACGGTCGCTTCGCGCTCGGACTCGGCCGCGGCATCGCGCCGCTGTTCAAGGCGTTCGGGTTGCCGTCGATCACGACCGCGCAGCTCGAAGACTTCGCCGCGCTGATGCGAAACCTGTGGCAGAACGAGATGGTGTTCGGCCACGACGGACCCGCCGGCAACTTTCCGTTTCTTCGTGCCGACTGGGGAGGCGACGGACGCAGATCCCGTTGATGCTCACCGCCTTCGGGCCGAACTCCCTCGACCTCGGTGGGCGCGTCTTCGACGGCGTGATCCTGCACACGTTCTTCACCGACGAGACGCTGGCGCGGTGCGTCGCCGCCATCCGCGAAGGCGCGGAGAAGGCCGGTCGCGATCCCGACTCGGTCCGCATCTGGTCATGCCTCGCGACCGTGGGCGATCACATCGCGTACGACGTGCGGTTGAAGAAGACCGTCGGGCGTATGGCGACGTATCTGCAGGCGTACGGCGACCTGCTGGTGGAGACGAACAACTGGGATCCCGCCGCGCTGGCGAGGTTCCGCGCGTCCGACGCCGTGACGTCGATCCCCGGCGCCATCGACGACATCGCGACGACCGAACAACTCGAGCGCGTCGCCGAGGTCATCCCCGCGGAGTGGCTCGCGCCGGCGGCGACCGGCTCGCCGGATCAGTGCGTCGACGTGATTCAACGTCAGTTCGACCTCGGCGCCACCGGCGTGATCCTCCACGGCGCCACGCCGGTCGAACTGGAACCGATCGTGGATGCGTACCGCGCCCGTCGCAAGACCGAGCGGTTCGCGCACCTCAACGCGAACCCCGCTCGTTGAACCGCGACCTGGCGGCGCGCAGCGCGCAGTTCTTCGTCGGACTGATCGGGGTCGGTCTCGGCGCGGCGTTGATGATCGACGCGCACGTCGGCCTGTCGCCCTGGGACGTGTTGCACCAAGGCATCCACAAACACGTCAACGTCGGCATCGGCACCGTGTCAATCGTCGTCGGCCTGTTGCTGTTCGTGTTGTGGATCCCGCTGCGGCAACGCATCACGGTTGGCACCGCGATCAACATCGCGGTCATCGGCGTCGCCATCAACCAGTTCCTACGCGTCGACTTCCACCCGCACGGCGCCGCGGCGTACGGCGTGTGCATCCTCGGCGACGTCGTGATCAGCGCCGGCGGCGGCATCTACATCGGCGCCGGCCTCGGTACCGGTCCGCGCGACGGGTTGATGACGGGACTGGTCGACCGTGGCCTGCCGTTGCGGACGGTGCGCACCGTGATTGAGCTGACGGTGCTCGCCGTCGGGTGGGCCCTGGGTGGCAACGTCGGATTTGGGACGGTGCTGTTCGCGGTCACCGTCGGCCCGATCCTGCACTTCGTGCTGCACCGCGTCGACCGCGGGAAGTACCGCTTCGCCGAAGAGGCCTTCCCACCTCCGGCCGTGTCGTAGCGTGCGCGTCATGCAGAACCGCGGAACGTTCGTAGTCGTCGTGCTCGCACTCGTCACAGGCGCGCTCGGCGCATGCGGCGGCTCCAGTGGTGGTGGCATCCGTACCGTCCAGGTCGATTACCGCAGCGATGAATTCGCCGGCACGTTCCGCGGCTACTACCCACGCGACGTCACGGTGCGGCCCGGCATGACTCTCAAGTTTCACCAGACGTGGTCGGGCGAGCCGCACACCGTGACCCTCGGAACGCGCGTCGACGACCTCGTCGCCCCGGAAATCCTCCCCGTCGTGCGCAAGTCGCTGGTGGCTGGCGTCGACCCCGCGAACCTCGCACCCGACGTGCAGGCAGCCGCCGACGAGTTCGACAAGAGCCTGCCGTTCTTCTTCGGCGAGAGAGGCGTCAATCAGGCCGCCGCGCAACCGTGTTTCCTGCGAACGGGTCTTCCGAAGGGCGAAAAGGCGTGTCCGGACACACCACAGCCTGCGTTCGACGGCCGCCACTCGTACTACTCGAGCGGTTTCATCCCGTATCTCGGCGCGCAAGGCAACGAGTTCACGATGAAGATCGCGGACAACGCCAGGCCGGGCACGTACTTCTATTACTGCGCGCTCCACGGTCCCGACATGAGCGGCCAGATCACGGTCACGAAAAGCGGAAAGGTCCCGTCGCAGGCGGACGTCAATCGGCAGGCGAAGCGGGACGCTGATCAGCTCGAAAAGCCGCTGCTGGCGCAGTTCGCCAAGGAACGCGCGGGAAACAGCGAGTTCAAGGGCAACCTCGCGGGATCGGGCACGGAGCAGATGATCGAGACGTTGAAGGGTCAGGTGAACGAGTTCACGCCGCGCACGGTGCGAGCGAAGGTCGGTGAACCGGTGACGTGGACGTTCGTAGGCGCGCACACCATCAGCTTCAACGTGCCGCCGTACGTGCCGTTCTATACGCGAAAGAAGGACGGCACCGTCGCACAGAGCGAGTCGATCTACGGACCCCGCGGCGGCTGGCCCGGACGCACTCCTCCGCTCGAGGAAACCGACGGTCCTCCTGGTAGCGGCCCCGCGCAACCTCACGTCACGATCGACGCCGGGAACTTCGACGGCTCGGGGGGATTGAAGTCGTCGGGTATCGACTGGCAGACCGGCGACAAGTACTCGGTCACGTTCACGAAGCCCGGCACCTATCCGATGGCGTGTCTCGTGCATCCCGGGATGATCGGCAAGGTCGTCGTTTCGTAGCGGACCCCGTAGGCTGTCGCTCCTTATGAGCACTGACTACAAAGTCGCCGACATTGGTCTCGCCGCGTTCGGCCGCAAGGAAATCGTCCTCGCCGAAGAGGAAATGCCCGGTCTGATGGCGGTGCGCGCCGAGTACGAAGGCGCGCAGCCCCTCGCCGGCGCACGCATCACGGGATCGATCCACATGACGATCCAGACCGCGGTGTTGATCGAGACGCTGACGGCCCTTGGTGCCGAGGTGCGCTGGTCGAGCTGCAACATCTTCTCGACCCAGGACCACGCCGCGGCAGCGATCGCCGCCGCCGGGATCCCGGTGTACGCGTGGAAGGGCGAGTCGCTCGAGGAGTACTGGTGGTGCCTCGAGCAGACCTTCCGCTGGCCCGACGGCAACGGCCCGAACATGATCCTCGACGACGGCGGCGACGCCACGATGCTCGTCCACATGGGCACTGAGTTCGAGAAGGCCGGTGAAGTGCGTGACGCCACCGACGCCGACTCCGACGAGATGAAGATCGTGCTCGACACGCTGCGTCGGACGATCGCCGAGACGAACGGCATCTGGACGAAGATCGGCCAGAACGTGCAGGGCGTCACCGAGGAGACGACGACGGGCGTGCACCGTCTCTACGAACGCGAGAAGAACGGCACGCTGCTGTGGCCGGCGATCAACGTGAACGACTCGGTCACGAAGTCGAAGTTCGACAACGTGTACGGCATTCGTCACTCGCTCATCGACGGCATCAACCGCGCCACCGACGTGATGATCGGCGGCAAGGTCGCGCTCGTCCTCGGCTACGGCGATGTCGGCAAGGGTTGCGCGCAGTCGCTGCGCGGCCAGGGCGCCCGCGTGCTCGTCACCGAGATCGATCCCATCTGCGCGCTGCAGGCGGCGATGGAGGGTTACGAAGTGGTGCGCTTCGAAGACGTCGTCGACAAGGTCGACATCTTCGTCACTGCGACGGGCAACAAGGACATCATCAGCGCCGAGGCGATGGGCCGCATGAAGCACAACGCCATCGTCGGCAACATCGGTCACTTCGACAACGAGATCGACATGGCCGGGCTGCACAAGATGAGCGACGTCAAGCACTTCAACATCAAGCCGCAGGTCGACGAGTTTGCCTTCCCCGACGGCCACTCGATCATCGTGCTCGCCGAAGGTCGCCTTCTGAATCTCGGCTGCGCGACAGGCCACCCGTCGTTCGTGATGTCGACGTCGTTCACCAACCAGGTGCTCGCCCAGATCGAGCTGTGGACGAAGGGCGACAATTACCCGGTCGGCGTCTACCGCCTCCCGCGTGAACTCGACGAGAAGGTCGCCCGTCTCCACCTCGACAAGCTCGGCGTGAAGCTCACGACGCTCACGAAGGACCAAGCCGACTACATCGGCGTCCCCCAAAACGGCCCCTTCAAGCCTGACCACTACCGCTACTAAGGCGCTCGCCGCCTTCGGTATCGAAGGACGAACCCAGCGGCTCAACGATCGACTCGATACGACGTATCGAGTCATCGCGTCAGATCGGACGCGCTGGAAGTTGCGGCTCGGCGGCAAGTTGCCGATCCGCGACCGCGCCGCGTTCGAGATGGAGACGGCGTGGGTCGAGTCGCTCGCGTCGTCGACCCTGGTCGTCCCGCGTGTCCGGCGCACTACTACGGGCGCGCGTGTCGCCGACGTCGACGGGCGTCCCGCGTGCGTGTATTCGTGGGTGCGCGGCCGCCGCTGCCGTGACAGGTCGCGTCCGAAATACGCGTACGAACTCGGCGAGGCGCTCGCCCACTTGCACGCCGCGACCGTGGATTTCGCAGCGCCTCAAAACGCGCGCGTCAAGGACTGGGATGCCGCTCGGATGTGTGGTTATGCGCTCAGCGGCCGGGCGCCCGGTCCCGAACTCGTCGCCGCCGTCGCGAAGCTTGGCCCGACCGACTGGCAACTCATCAACGCCGACATCGGGCTGCACAACACGGCGTGGTTGGCGCACGTCCCCGGTCTCTACGACTTCAACGACACAGGGTGGGGCTACACCGGGTTCGATATTGCACGATTCGTCTTCGGCCTTGACGACGTCACCAAGGGCTGCGCGCTGCGCGGGTACGCGTCGGTCGCGCCGCTCCCGGACAGTTACCTCGAGTTCGGCGACGCGTTCGAGACCGCTGCGGCGCAGTTTCTCGCGGCGTATCGCGCCTCGAAGTCGCGACCGTGAGTCATTTGGCGCAAAAATCGCCGCGAAAGTGCTCCAAAAGGCTCACTACGGCTTGCGCGCGATTGGTAAGACCCAGAGCTCTTTGGCTTCGGGGTCCATCCACGGGATAGCGGTGGTCAGGCCGTGTTCCGTGCGCTCGTCGTCGGTTGTGCAGTCGCGGATGTCCACGGGGTCGGCGTCGAAGCCGGCGGCGCGCAGGCGGTCGAAGAAGTCCCAGCCGTAGCGGCGAACGTGGTCTGCTTGGCCGAAGCGCCGGAGCCGCTCGGCCTCGTCGCAGCCGAAGTCTTCGTCGGTGGCCTCGCCGCGCAACGGAACGGCGATGAGTGCGACGCCTCCCGGAGCGAGGACGCGGAACAACTCGCGCATGGCGGCGGCGTCGTCGGGCACGTGTTCGAGCACGTGCGAGCACACGATGACGTCCCAGGATGCGTCGGCGTCCTCGATCGCGCAGACGTCGACGACGCGGTTCGCTTTGCCAGGGATCAGGTCAGCACTGTCGTACGTGCCCGCGACCGCTTGGAGCGCGGGCCCGACCGCGCGATGCGGTGCGAGGTCGAGCAGGCGCAGCGTCGGTAGCCGTGCCAGCAGGCCGGTGCGTTCGAGCCAGATCCATTGCTGCCGGTGACGCTCCAGCGATCCGCAGGACGCGCACTGCGCGTTGGCGCGCCCGCTGAACTCGCGGAAACGGCGCTGCTTCGTCCCGCACAGCGGGCAGGTCACGGAGCGGCGGCGAGTTCGGTTTTCAGGGCATCCATGATCGGGATGGGACCCGGATCGATGCCCGCGTGTTCGGCCATGTGGAGGGCGACGAACGTGCCGTAGATCATCAGATCGAAAAGTTGCGCGAGCTCGCCTTCGCCTTCGGCCTCGACGGTCTCGATGCCCGCGACGATCTCGCGCATGATCTCCTCGACGAGGTCGAAGCGGCGCGCCACCTGCGGGTGTTCGTGATCGTGGCGCAACTGGACGAGCGTGAGGATCTGCCGTGTGATGTCGCCGTGTTGGCCCCACCCGACGATCTCGTTGTGGCACAGCTCGGGCTGCACAGACGAGATCGCCGGCGCCTTCGCGTTCTCGTTGAT
>JBEEFR010000168.1:0-7977 GCA_041166285.1 Actinomycetota bacterium
GCTTCTCCTGCTTGTGCAACCCGGGGGTGATGAACCGCCACAGTTCCCACAACACGACCGGGCTGGCGAGCATGAGACCGCCGTATCCCGCGATCTTCAGCCGTACAGCGATCCCTTCGAGCGGCGACGTGACGTAGAGCTTGCAGCCGTGTCGGCCGCGGATGTCGCAGTACGGGTGGACGAGGAAGTCGAGGATGCGGTTGTAGACGAAGAACGCAATGGTTGCGCCCACCGCGATGGCGATGCACGAGATGAACAAGCGCTTGCGCAGCTCGGTCAGGTGCTCGACCAGCGTCATGGCGCCGAGTTCGCTGGTGTTCGCGTCGTGTGTGGCGGCGGTGGCCGCCTCGTCGGCCACGCCTAGTTACGCGTTCTCTTCGCCGGACGGCGGCGCCGGCGGAACGGACGGCGTGGGAGGCGGGACAGCAGGGATCTCGGGCGGACCCGGGGGTTCGGTGAAGCTGACCTCGTTCTCGAGCTGCGACATGGCGTCGCGCACTTCGGCCTGGAGGCCGCCCGTCACCTTGCGAAACTCCGCCATCGCTTTGCCCATCTGGCGCGCGGCTTGTGGGAGCCGGTTGGGCCCGAGGACCAGCAGGGCGATGATCAGGACGACGATGATCTCGGGTCCACCGATGTTTCCCACGGTCGGAATCTACGCCGCAGCTAGTGCGGCTCGATGATCAGTGCGTCAGGAAGCGTCGTCGCGGGCGACGAGTTCCTCGACCTGCGCAAACCAGTCGTCGGTCGACAGGAGGTCGTGGAAGGCGAGGATGTCGTCGTACGTGATGGGATCGCCGGCGTGGGACTCCGCCAGCTCGCTCGGCAAGCTCCAAGAGGTCATCGGGATACCGCTGGCGGTCAGCAGGTCGAGCAGTCGTTGGTCGGCCGGCTTGACGACGACGGTGCCGCACTCGGGGCAACCGAAGCTGTAGGAACCTTCACCCGTGGTTTCGCAGCGGCGTGCTTGCAGTGCCGTGCCGGGTAACTCAACGTCACCGCACGTCGGACAGCTGGCTCGCACGAGCGCTACGAGAGGCTCGGTATTGCGTCCATCCATCGGTGTCTCCTTGCGGTGTAGTTGTTGCTTGAATGTTGAGTTCATCCTGCGCCGAATGACCGATTTCTGGCTATGACTCATCTGCGGGGTTTTGGACTGATCCCAACTAACTAGTCAACGATGAGACCATGGATTCGTTACAGCGCCCACCAATCGCCTTCGCCCACCGCGGTGCGCGCGCACACGCCCCAGAAAACACGCTCGACGCCTTCAAACTTGCCCGGAAATTGGGCGCGACGGGATTAGAGAGCGATATTTGGTTGACCGCGGACGGTGAGGTCGTTCTCGACCACGACGGAGTAGTCAGGGCCGGATTGCGGCGCCGTTCGATCCGAGACCTGAACCGTTCGTCGCTGCCGTCACACATGCCGACGCTCGCCGAGCTGTACGAATCGGTGGGTACGGACCTGCCGCTTTCGCTCGACGTGAAGGATCCCGACGCCGTCGCCCGCACCCTCGAAGTGGCCGATTCCTATGCCGCCACCGACCGTCTCTGGCTATGCCACCACGACTGGGAGCTGGTCGCGACCTGGCGCGAACAGAACGAGGCCGTGAAGCTGGTCGACTCGACGCGCCTGCGTCGCATCAGCGAGGGCCCCGAGCGACGCGCCGCGACGTTGCAGAAGGTCGGCATCGACGCCCTCAACATGCACTGGACCGACTGGAACGCCGGCCTCGTCACGCTGCTCCACCGCTTCGAGCGCTTCGCCTTCGCCTGGGACGCACAGCAGCCCCGCGCCCTCGCGCTCTCGTTCGCCTACGGCATGGACGGCGTGTACAGCGACCACGTCGACCGCCTCATCGAGGCGCTCACCGACCAGCTGCGCTAGCTACAACCCGCCGAGACGACTGGGAGGCCAGACGCGCAAGTAGGCGTGGCCGACGATCGTCGACTTCTTGATCGGGCCGAAGAAGCGACTGTCGCGTGACTGGGTGCGGTTGTCGCCCATCACCCACACTTCTCCTCGCGGCACCGTGACGCTGCCTTCCATGACCGTCGGCGTGTGCGGCGCGAGGTAGGGCTCGGGGATCGCCTTGCCGTTCACGAGCAGCTTGCCGTCCTTCGCCGACACCGTCTGGCCTTCGGTGGCGATCACGCGCTTGATGAGGTCCTTGATCGCAGCGGCCTCTTCGCCGGGCGGCCGTTTGAACACGACGATGTCGCCGACGTGCGCCGACTTGTTCCGCTTGTTGACCAGCACGCGGTCGCCGACCAGCAGCGTCTTCTCCATCGACACCGACGGGATGCTGAACGCCTGCACGACCGTGGCCCGCAACACCGTCGCCGCCAGGAAGGCGGCGATGATGACGACGGCCCACTCGATGATTTGGCGGCGCGTGTGGTGCCCGCCGGTCGCGGGTTCAGTCGTAGACACGGCGCGGCACGCTACCCGCCCGCGAGTAGCGCGGCGTAAGCACCCGCCGCCGCCGCGAACTCGAAGGCGCGCGGATCGTCGCCCGGCGTGCGACCCATCGTTGTCGGCGTGATGCCGCGGCGATGCAGGAACGTGACGGCGTCGGGCTCGTCGACTTCCGACACGAACGCGTGCGGGCCGAGGTCGGGAAGACCTTCGGTGCCCGACGGGACGGCGACGAACACCGGCGTGTGCGTGGCCGTGGTGAGGGCGACGACGCTGTGCTCGCTGACGAACTGATGGCGCGGGCGGGGGTCAGCCTCGGAGACCCGCAGCGCGGCGATGGCGCGCCCGCCCAGGTCGTTCGTCGCGTCGACGATGCCGCCGACTTCGATGCCGGAATACCCGAGCGTCGTGCTCGTGCCGACCGAGCCCGGTCCCATGCCGGCGATGATCACGTCGGCCTGCAAACGGTGGCGGGCAACGGTGAGCGCGGAGCGCAGGTTGACGGCCTCGAGGTCACCACCGAAGGCATGGCCGGCCGTGACCGTGGCGTCGACGACGCCTTCGTAGACGAGATCGGCGACGAGGTCCGACAAGGCGAGCGGGAGCGCCGCGCCGTCGGTCATGACGTACACGACCCGCAGCGCGTCGTCGCACGCCTTGATCGCCGCCGCCGCGCACGCAAGCTGGCTGTGCAGCGCCAGTGCGATGACGGGCACGCCGCCGAGCGTCGTGGGTACGTCGTCGGATTCCTCGGCCACGCCCGTGTCGGCTTGCAGGCTCGTGTAGCGCAGCTTCATGACGTGGCCACCGGAGTCGGTTTTGACGTCGTCACGCGACAGGTTCCAGTGCACGAAGTGCCAGCCCCCTGTGCCGAGGCCCAGGTCGACGGCGGTGGTGTTCACGACGACTCGGTCGCCCACGTCGACGTCACCGATTAGTTGGGTGAGCACGTACGCAGGCTCGCCGTCGACTTCGACGCGCTGGAGTCCTCGGCGGGCGCCCAGGATCTGCGAGACGGTGCCGGTGCGGTACGCAGGCAAAGGTCTAGAGCGAAGCGATCAGACGATCGACGCGGTCGTCCTTCGACTTGAACGGGTCCTTGCACAACACCGTCCGTTGCGCTTGGTCGTTCACCTTCAGGTGCACCCAGTCGACCGTGTAGTCGCGCCGGCGCTCCTTGGCCTTGCGGATGAAGTCGCCGCGCAGCTTGGCGCGCGTTGTCTGCGGCGGGTTCTCGCGCGCGTTCTCGATGTCCGCGTCCTCGACCATGCGCTCGACGGCGTTGGCGTTCTGCAGCTTGTAGAACACGCCGCGGGTGCGGCTGACGTCGTGGTACTGCAGATCGAGAAGCGCGATGCGCGGGTGGCCGAGCGGCATCTCGTACTTGGCGCGGTACTTCTCGACGAGGTTGTGCTTGATGACCCAGTCGCACTCGCGGTCAAGTGAGAACGGGTCCTTCTCCAGGCCCTCGAGGCAGTGCTTCCACATCTTCATCGCCTGCGCCTCGTGCGGATGAAGGTCATGGGTCTTGGCGTAACGCTCGGCGCGCGTCAGGTACTCGAACTGGATGTCGAGCGCGGAAGCCTCGCGTCCGTTGGCGAGCTTGACGCGACGCGTGCACGTGATGTCGTGGCTGATCTCACGGATGGCGCGGATCGGATTTTCCAACGTCATGTCGCGCAACACGACCTTCGGATCTTCGAGCATGCGCAGCAAGATCGACGTCGTACCGATCTTGAGGAACGTCGTGTACTCGCTCATGTTCGAGTCGCCGACGATGACGTGGAGGCGCCGGTACTTCTCGGCGTCCGCGTGCGGTTCGTCGCGCGTGTTGATGATCGGGCGGCTGCGCGTCGTTGCCGAGCTGACGCCTTCCCAGATGTGTTCGGCGCGCTGCGCCAGGCAGAAGACGGCACCGCGCGACGTTTGCAGCACTTTGCCGGCACCGGCGTAGATCTGGCGCGTGACGAAGAACGGGATCAGCACCTCCGAGAAGTGGCCGAAGTCGTCGCGCCGGCTCGTGAGGTAGTTCTCGTGGCAGCCGTAGGAGTTGCCCGCGGAGTCGGTGTTGTTCTTGAAGAGGTACACGACACCACGGATGCCCTCTTGGCGCAGGCGCTGCTCGGCTTCGATCACCAAGCCTTCGAGGGTGCGCTCGCCGGCCTTGTCGTGAATGACGAGGTCGCCGACGGTGTCGCACTCCGGCGTTGCGTATTCAGGGTGGCTACCGACGTCGAGGTACAGCCGCGCGCCGTTTTCCAGGAACACGTTCGACGACCGGCCCCACGACACGACGCGCCGGAACAGGTACCGCGCCACCTCGTCAGGGCTGAGCCGGCGCTGGCCGCGCAACGTGCACGTGACGCCGTACTCGTTCTCGAGACCGAAGATGCGCCGCTCCACAGTGCGACCGTAGACCTCTGCGGGGTACTACGCGAGCAATGGGGCGACTTCGGCGTCGGCGAGACGTCGGAAGGCGCGGCGAGGTACGGCGCGGTCAAGCACCGCAATCTCGAGGTCGGCGGCGCTGAGCGTTCGGTCCGGGCCGGCGAGCGCGGTCACGAGGCTCTGGAGCGCGACGTTCAACGCTGCGCCGTCCGAGTACGACTCCTTGAGCCGCTCGGTGATGGCGTCGGAGTCGCCGCCGAGCACCGCAAAGCCATGCTCGTCGGTCACCGTGCCGTCGTACAGGATGTGGAACAGCTGATCGTCAACGGTCGTCGTGCCGACTTCCGCGACGAGGATCTCGATCTCGAACGGCTTCATCTCGTGCGTGAACACGAGGCCGAGCTGCTGCGCGTACAGGTTGGCGAGCGAGCGGCCGTCGACGTCCTCGCGGCTGTACGTGTAGCCCTTGACGTCGGCGTGCTGCACCCCGGCCTGGCGCAACTGGTCGTACTCGTTGTAGCGACCCACGCCGGCGAAGGCGATGCGGTCGTAGATCTCGGAGATTTTGTGCAGGTTCGTCGACGGGTTTTCGGCGCACAGCAGGATGCCGCCCTCGAATACCGCGGCGACGGCGGCGCGGCCGCGGGCGATGCCCTTGCGCGCGTAGTCCGCCTTGTCCTTCATGAACTGTTCCGGCGCGACGTAGAACGGCATGCTCACGACGTTCCACCGGCGCTTTCGCTCAGGCGCGCGACCAACGCTCGGAACCGCTCCGCGACTTCTTCGGTGTCGACGTAGGTGAAGCCGGTCGCGGTGATCGTCGCGACAAGCGGATAGATGCCGCGCACGACGTCGGGGCCGCCGGTGGCGGAATCCTCGTCGGCGGCTTCGTACAGGCCTTGCACGGCGAGCTCGATCGCTTCGTCACGCGTCATGCCCGGCTGCCAGCCGAGCTTGATCGTCGTGCGAGCGTCGCGACCACCCGAGCCGGTGGCGTGGAAATCGGACTCTTCGTAGCGCCCGCCGGTGACGTCGTAAGTGAAGATGCGCCCGATCTGACGACGAGTGTCGTAGCCGGCGAACAGCGGGACGACCGCGAGGCCCTGCATCGCCATGCTCATGTTGCCGCGGATCATCTGCGCGAGCTGGTTGGCCTTGCCTTCGAGCGACAGGTTGTTACCGCTCAACTTCTCGTAGTGCTCGAGCTGCGTCTGGAACAAGCGCACCATCTCGACCGCGATCCCGGCGGCGCCGGCGATGGCGATGCCCGAGTCGCGGTCGGCCGGGAAGACCTTGTCCATGTTGCGGTGCGCGATGTCGCTGCCCGCGGTCGCCCGGCGGTCGCCGGCCATGAGCACGCCTTCGGAGTAACGGAGCGCCACGATCGTCGTGCCGTGCGTGACCTTGTCGAACGCGCCAACCTCGGGCGCTCGCGGCGCGAGCCCGAGGCGGTCGAGCAGGCGGGCGAAATCAGGCCCCGGCGAATCAGCCGGGGAAAACGAGGGAAGAGTCACTCACCGCCCTTTTGGACGTACGAACGCACGAAGTCTTCGGAGTTCTCCTCCAGCACCTCGTCGATTTCGTCGAGCAGGTCGTCGATGTCTGCCTTGAGCTTCTCGCCCCGCTCCGTGGTAGCCGGCGCCTCGTCCGCGACCTCTTCTTCGGTCTTGGCCGGCGCCTGCTTTTTCTTGAGTTCTCTTTCAGCCATCAGATATCTCCTAGGCGCCCAGTCTTGCCACAAGCTCGGCTGGTGTAGCGCATGATTCCAACAACGTATCCACGATCTCGGCTGTTCCCCGCAACGGTTCCATCATCGGCACACGCCGAAGAGGTTCCGCTCCGAGGTCGAACACGATCGAATCCCAGTTGGCCGCCGCCACCGAACTCCCCCACTTCTGGAGGCACTTACCCCGGAAGTATGCACGCGTGTCTCGTGGCGGTTCGGTCACCGCGGTGAGCACCTCGGCTTCGGGGATCAGCGTCTCCATTTTCATGCGATGGAACAGCGAGGTCGCCGGCCGCAGGTCGTGGTACTGGATGTCCATCGCCCGCAGGCGGGCGTTGTTCCACTGCATGTCGTTGCGCTCGCGGTAGGCGTCGATGAGCTGGAGCTTGCCGACCCAGTCCAGTTGCTTCGAAAGCGTGAACGGATCGGTCTCGAGTCCGCTGAGCACCGTCTCCCATCGGTCGATGACCATCTGGCCGACAGTGTCACCTCCGATCGCGTCGAAGCCGTGCTCGTCGGCCCACTTCTTCGCCAGCCCGAGGTACTCCCACTGGATGTCGAGCGCGGTCATCGTGGAGCCGTCGTCGAGGGGCAGCGCGTTGCGCAGCGTGAGGTCGGACGACACGTGGCGCATCGCCGCGACCGGCGCCGCCAGGTCGATGTCGCGCCCGCCGCGTACGTCGTCTTCGATCAGCGCCAACACGATGGACGTGGCGCCGAGCTTCAAGAACGTCGCGACTTCCGCGAGGTTGGCGTCGCCGCAGATGACGTGGAGACGGCGGAACTTCTGCGAATCGGCGTGCGGTTCGTCGCGGGTGTTGACGATTGGGCGCTTCAGCGTCGTCTCGAGACCGACCTCTTCTTCGAAGAAGTCGGCGCGCTGGGTGATCTGGAACGCACTGGCGTCGCCGCCCGGCGCCTCGCTTCCCACCTTGCCCGAACCGGTGAACAGCTGGCGCGTCACGAAGAACGGGATGATGCGTCGCACGATCGTGGCGAACGGGACGGCGCGGTCCATGAGGTAGTTCTCGTGACAGCCGTAGCTGTTGCCCTTGCCGTCGGAGTTGTTCTTGTAGACGGCGATGTGGGCGTCGCCTTGCAACAAGTTCGAGGCGTATTCCATCGAGCGTTGCAGGATCACCTCGCCGGCGCGGTCGAAGCGCAACGCGCTCAACGCGTCGCGGCACTCGGGTGACGAGTACTCGGGGTGCGCGTGGTCGACGTAGTACCGCGCCCCGTTGGTGAGCACGGCGTTCACGAGGTGGGTCTCGACCTCGGGCGGCATGGCGCCTTCGCGCGGGAAGCCGCGCGCGTCATTGCCGGGCGACTCGTCCTCGAAGTCCCACCCGACCTTGGGGGCCGGGCCGGCCTTGTCGGTGTCGCGCAGGAACTCGTTGACATACGCGTTGATGAGGACGGACGAGGCCGCGATGGGGTTGGGT
>JBEEFR010000169.1:0-13258 GCA_041166285.1 Actinomycetota bacterium
AGCGAAGACACGTGGCAGCCCGACCGGATCCCGTCTGACGCGGAGCTCGTCGGCTTCGCCGCGCAGAGCCTCGCCCGTCAGCCGATCGCCGCGGTGAAGGCCGTGCGCCGCACGGCCGAGATGGCGCTCAACCTGCGCCGCCGCAATCGCGAGCCGAATGCGACGCCGCCGCCTGCGCCGTTCAGCGCGCCGAGCACGTCGATCAACACCGCCATATCGCCGCACCGCAAGTTCGCGTTCACGCAGATGAGCCTCGACGACGTCAAGCACGTGAAGAACACGCTGGGCGGCACGGTCAACGACGTCGTCCTGGCGCTGTGCTCCGGCGCGCTGCGTCGGTTCTTCGACGCCAAGAGCGAGCACGTCGACGGGTCGCTCGTCGGCATGATCCCGATCTCGGTGCGCGCCGAGGAGGAGCAGGGCGCGATGGGCAACCGCGTCAGCTCGATGCTCGTCGACCTCGCCAGCAACGTCGACGATCCGCTCGAGCGGCTCGCCACGATCCGCGAGGCCACGAAGAACGCCAAGGAGCAGGACCGCGCCATCGGCGCCGACACACTCACGAACTGGACCGAGTTCGCGGCGCCGGCGATCGCGGCGCGCGCGGCGCGTCTGTATTCGACGATGAAGATCGCCGACCGTCACCGCCCGATCTTCAACGTGACGATCTCCAACGTGCCGGGGCCGCCGTTCCCGCTGTATTCGGCCGGCGCGCGCATGATCGCCATGTATCCGATGGGTCCGATCGCCGACGGTGGCGCGCTCAACATCACCGTGATGAGCTACATGGACACCATGAACTTCGGCCTCGTGGCGTGCGCGGAGACGATCCCCAACGTCGAGGACATCGCCCATTACCTCGACGAAGCGCTCGACGAACTTCTGAAACTCGCCAACGCGAAGTAAGGTTTCTGCGTCCTGCGGTAGTAGCTCAGTTGGTAGAGCGCGACCTTGCCAAGGTCGAGGTCGCCGGTTCGAGCCCGGTCTACCGCTCCACATAACAGCAGTTCAGAGGCCGCTTTCGGGAAACCGTGAGCGGCCTCTGTGCTTTTAGGCGAGGCGCCGCGGGTATCACCCGACGGTGAGCAACCAGCAGACCCAGTCGTTGTTCCGCGTACTCATCGTTGACGACGACCCCGAGATTCGCTTGCTTCTCCGCTCGCGGCTGAGGTTCGAACGGGACTTCGAAGTCGTCGGTGAGGCGGGCGACGGCGCGGAAGCCATCCGACTCGTGACGCTCCTCTCGCCGTCCGTCGTCATCACGGATTTTCAGATGCCCACAGCGACGGCGGCGGAGGCAATCCCCGTGATGCGCGCCGCGGCGCCTGCGATGCCCATCGTCCTCTACACCGCGCACGACACTCCTCCGTTGCCGCAGGAAGCGTCTCCGGATGCGAGCTTGCGGAAAGGTGCGCCGTTGGGCGACCTCGTCGCGCAACTGCGTGAGGTTGTGCAACGCGCACCGCTCGATGTCGTCCGCGTGGACCTTGGTCCGTTTCCGTTGCAGCAGGCCATTACTGCGTACGACACGTGGGTCGGGCTGAACATCCGGGTACTCGGCGCGATCGCGCGCGGCGACGAACTTGCCGAATCACAGTTGGGCGGTGCGACACCGGACGAACTCCGAGCGTTGGTGCGCGTCTTCGTTCACCTCGGCGACACGCTCCAGACGGCAGCACGTGCGGGACTGGACACAGAAACGCTTGTCGTGCACGTCTTCAGAAACGACGGCGCTCTGGCCCGCCGCGCGCTCGTCGCGCTAGGCGACGACGGTATCGAGCAGTTCTGGCAAGCGTGGGCCTTCGAAGTGCCCGGCGAGGCTCTGTCGGCGCTGACGCGTATGCGCGAGCAGTTGATCAAAGCTCTCCCCGCGAGTGTGCCGGACTGAGGCACACACCTTTATTGCCGTCGGAAGAACCCGCTGAGGAAGTCGACGGCGTTGCGGACGATGACTTCGCCGGCGCGGCGGGCGTCGTCGAACATCGATCCGACGACGGCCTCGATGCTGTGGTCTTCCAGTGTGAGCTCGCGCTCCAACTTCGCGCAGTCGACGTCGCCGTCGATGACGAACACGCCGTTCGCTTCGTCGCGTTCGCCCGTGATCCACGCCGCCTCGATGCTGGCGCCTTCGCTGGTGAACCACCCGCACACCGTCGCCAGCAGCCCGACCTGGTCGGGAGCTACCACGCTGATCATGTCGTCGCCGTTGGCGACACCGGTTCGCCGCACGTAGGCGCGACCGGTCGGTGCAAAGGGCACGCTCGGGCGGTTGCCCTTGGCCGCTGCCTTCAACGCCGCGCCGATGGCGTCGAGTCGTTCGGTTCCGGGCTCGTCACCGTCCACGGTGATGGCGAGCAGCGCTAGCGCCGGGTCTTCCCACGTGGCGACCGATGCGCCGCGGATCGAGAATCCTTCGAGCGACAGGATCGCGGCGGTGTCGGCGAGGAGTCCGTTGCGGTCACGCGTCACCACCGTCAGACGCCACACGCCACCTTGGGCGACGACGCGCGCTCGCACCTCGGCGCGCTTGAGCGGCGGATAACAGAGCGCGAGATCTGCGGTGAGTTGCTGCGCGTTGTCCGACGACAACCACAACGCCGAGGCCGTCTCCAACATGGCGTCGGCGACCTCCTTCGGCATCGTGGTTCCCGACAGTCCTTTCCGCAGTTCCTTCACAGTGGCCACTACGAGCTCCCCAGTCCTACGACGTTTGCCATGACTTCATCGAACGCGTCCGGATCGGCCAGCAACCACGAGTGGTCGCCCGGCAACACCTGTCCTTCGATGCCCAACGCGCCGCACAGCGCGTCGAACGCCGACATCGGAATGACGTCGTCGTCGGCGCCCGACACGACGACGACCGGCACCATTCGGTCGCGCAATTCCTCGAGCTCGCCGCGCAGATCGGCGCGCGCCGCCAGGGCGCCGGCGGTGAACATCGCCCGCGGGTTGAACAGCAAGTTCGGGATGAGGTCCTCGCGCACGCTCAGCGCGAGACGCACGCCCTTCGTCGGCGGCCACAACTCCTTGGCGAAGTGCACTCCCCAGTGGAACAGCGGCCGGTCCGACAGGGCGCGGTCGCCGTGGCCCCATGCCGCGCCTCCGACCGAGTTGACGAGCACGAGCTTCGCCACGCGCGACCGGTAGTCGTGCGCCAGCGTGATGGCGACGCCGCCTCCGAACGAGTGGCCGATGACGACCGCGGGTTCGTCGACACCGACGGCTTCCATGAACGCGTCGACCCACACGCCGTACGCGTGGATACCGGAGCCGTTGGGCAGATCGCTCGTCCCACCGAAGCCGGGCATCGCCGGCGCGAGCACGCGCATGCCGCGCAGTGCGAGGCGCGCCAGCGGCCGCTTGTACGCGTGGTGGCCGAGCCCCCAGCCGTGCAGGAACACGACGGGCGGACCCTCGCCGGCTTCGCCGTAGACCGCGGGTCGGCCTTGTACGAGCGTGCGCGACCAGCGCAGGTGACCGGCGGGGAGCTGCGGCTCTGGCTTCGGGCCGTGGGCGCGGCGCAATGGGCAAGGCAGCGCGTCGACGAACGGGATCGTCGGAAGCGCCATTGCCGCAACGTAGCCCGACGCCAGGGGGGCGTTTGCCTTCATTTGTTAGGTGCGCCTAATATTTGTGCTCAGTGCTCCCTACCTTCGTCATCGGACTCCGGGAGGGCGTTGAGGCGTCGCTCATCGTCGGGATCATCGCGGCGTTCCTCCGCCAGCACGGCGCGTTGCGCCTGTTGCGGTACGTGTGGCTGGGCGTCGGGTTGGCGACTGCGCTGTGCCTCGCCGTCGGCGTCACGCTCGAGCTCGTCAACCAGCAACTGCCGCAGAGACAACAGGAGCAACTCGAGACCGTCGTGTCGTTTATCGCCGTCGGCCTCGTCACATCGATGATCGTGTGGATGGCCCATCACGCGCGGGCGTTGAAGGGCGAGATCGAACAGCGCGCCGGCGTCGCGCTGGCCGCGGGTTCCGGTGGTGCCCTCGTCGTCATGGCGTTCTTGGCGGTGTTGCGTGAGGGGTTCGAGACCGCCGTCTTCTTGGTGGCCGCGTTCCAGTCGGCCGCCAACCGCGCCGCGTCGGCCGGTGGCGCGCTGCTGGGTCTCGTCGTCGCCATCGGCATCGGCGTCGGCATCTACAAGGGCGGCGTGCGCATCAACCTCGCCAAGTTCTTCAAGGCGACCGGACTCGTGCTCGTGCTCGTCGCCGCCGGCCTCGTCGCGTTCGCGGTGCACACCGGCCACGAGGCCGGATGGATCAACTTCGGGCAGGGCCAAGCGGTCGATCTGTCGTGGCTGATCAAGCCGGGTTCGGTGCTTTCCGCATTACTGACCGGGATGCTGGGTATCCAACCCAAGCCGACCGTTATCGAAGCGGTTGGATGGCTCGCCTATTTCATCCCTGTATCGATCTATGTCTTCCGTGGTGGTATCCGCCTTCCGTCGCTGTCTGTGCCTCGCACTGGTTCCGCTCGCGCTCAGCGCGTGCGGTAGCGACTCGTCGTCTTCGGCCGTCGACAGCCACCTCCGGATCAATCTTTCCGACGCGGGCTGTGACCCGGCGACCGCCACCGTGCGCGCCGGCAAGATCGCCTTCGACGTGAAGAACCAGGGTTCGTCGAAGGTGACGGGATTCTCCGTCGACCAGAACAACGCGACGCTCGGCAGCGTCGACAAGGTCGCCGCAGGGTCGTCGAAGACGCTGACGATGACGCTGAAGACGGGCTCTTACGACATGCGGTGCGCCCACGGCACGGACACCGAGCGCGCCTCGCTGACTGTGACCGACCGCGACGTCAGCACGAGCACGACGCCCACGCCGGCGACCGGACCGAGCGGGAGCGGGCAACCGCAACAGCGAGGCGGTGGTGGCGTCACGCCTGGAGTGACGACCTCGCCGAACATGACGACGGCGCGCTAGCGAAGCGCGTCACACCCCCGGCGTACCGTGCGCCAGATGCTGACCCCTAACGCATCGCGCCCCAGCGTCCCCGAGGGCTACGGGATCGCTGCCGCCGACGAAGGCCTCGGGCTGTTGCCCTGGTCGTGGGCGGAGGAGCGCCTGGTCGGTCGCCACATCTGGTGGCTCGCCACCACGAAGGCGAACGGTGCCCCGCACCTCATCCCGGTTTGGGCCGTGTGGCTGGGCGACGGCGTCGCGTTCAGCACCGACGAGAAGTCCCAGAAGGCGCACAACATCGGACGCGATCCGCGCGTCTCGATCACTCCCGAGCGCGGCACGCAGTCCGTCATCATCGAGGGCGTGGTCGAAGACCTTCCCGCGGATCGCAAAGCCGATTACAACGCGGCGTACCAAGAGACGTGGGACCTCGACGTCTCCACCATGGAAAGCCCCGTGTGGATCATCCGCCCGAAGAAAGTCTTCGCCTTCATCGACGAGGACAACGGCTTCCCGCTCAACGCGACCCGCTGGACCTTCGACTGACCGTCCAAACCCGAACTCGTCCGACGGAAAACGGGAGTGCGGAGCCGCCCGAGTATTCTGCGCGGGCTCAACGGCGGCGTGGCCGAGTGGCTTAGGCAAGGGCCTGCAAAGCCCTGTACACCGGTTCGATTCCGGTCGCCGCCTCCAATGTGATGTCTCGAAACCTCAGCGACGTGGTTCGCGACGCCCGGCTCGCCGTCAGCGCGGCGCGCGCCGACGACATGTTCCTCCACGCCGCAGCGTTGGCCTTCTACGGTCTGATCTCGTTCGCGCCCGTGGTCGTCGTGGCGCTGTGGGTCACGACGCTCGTCGTCGATGCCGGCCAGGTCCACCACGTCGCCGACTACTTCGCCCGTGTCGCTCCTCCGGCGCTCGGCGTCGACCGGGCGTTACAGCGCGTCGCGCATCTGAGTACGACACTCGGTTTGCTGGCCATCGTCGCCGCGCTCTGGCCCGCCACGGCGTACGGGGCGGGACTCGTCCGCGTCCTCGACCGCGTCGGTGGCGAAACGCAGGACTCCGGACTGCGCGGGCGCGGTGCGGCGCTGCTGCTGGTGTGCCTGGTGCCGATCCTCGTGCTGGCCACGTTGGTGGCGGGCTATGCCGGCGCGGCGACGCTCGGTGACTCGCCGGCCGAGGTCGCCGTCGGACTGGCGCTGGGGCTGCTGCTGAGCTTCGCCGCGGCGATCGCCACGGTCGCCGCGGCCTACAAGGTGTTTCCGCGCACCCCGCCGGGATGGCGGGACACGCTTCGGGGAGCGGTCGTCGCCGCGGCGAGCATCGCGCTGTTGTCGGTTGCCTACGTCGCCTACCTCAGGTTCGGCGCGAACTTCGAGCATCGGTACGCGTCGGATGCCCTCGCGGCGGTCGTCCTGCTCGGTGTGTGGCTGTACGCAGCCAACATCGCCCTGCTCGTCGGCTACCGCGTCGCCCGCCGCTAAGTAGGCCCCGAAAGAGAGATGAAGGCCCGGTCATGCGCCCGGGCCTTCATCGATTACGTCTCGTCGGTTTGGATTGGCTCTAGCCGGCGAGGCGGCGGCGCAAGCGCAGCCCGAGTGTGGTCAGCGTGACCATTGCGGCGCCCGCAAGCGGGAGGCCACTCTCCGCACCAGTGCGGGGCAGGGTGGCAGCGGCAGCCCTGGCGGCTTCGTTGCTTTCGTCGTTGTCGCTTGCGACGTACGTCGCCGCGTTGCTGGCGTTGCCGTCACTGTGACAGCCGGGGTCCGCCGCGTCGATCTTGGCGTCGCCATCGTTGTCCTTGGCGTCCGAGCACTGCGGAGCGTCGCGCTCGTCGTTGTCGGTCGGCACGTACGACGAGGCGTTGTTGGCGTTGCCGTCGCTGTGACAGCCGGGGTCGGCTGCGTCGATCTTGGCGTCGCCGTCATTGTCCGCCTTGTCAGAACACTGCGCCGCGGCGCTGCAAGCAGCGGCGGTTACTTCAGCGTGTGCGAGTCGCACCTGGGCCAGCGGGGTTGCGCCGGCGGCGGAAAGCACCGTCACGACGAGTGCGTCGACGCCGATGCCACCACCGGCGATCGGGGTGACGACATTGCGCTGAACATCGGCGACGGCGTTGAGGCCGCTGTCGGTGAGGGCGCCGGAGATGGCGTCGATCAGGTCCTGCACGGGTGCGTTCAGCGGGATCGGAGTCCCGGCGACGGCGAGGTCGACGACCTCAGAGTTGGCGGTGTATTTCGGCGTGGCACCGCAAACGACGGCTGCCTCGGCGCGAATCGCAGAAGCTGTCAACAGCGACACGTCTGGGCCGGGAACGCCGATGAGCACGCTGGCGCCCTCGATCTGTGCGAGGCCACGGCCGTTGTACGGACCGGCGACCGCTTGCTGCACGACCGTGAGGCCGGACGCAATGTTGGCGGTGGAGTGCACGTTGGCCGTAGCGGTCAGCGTGCCGTTCACGATGACGGGCGAGACGGGAAGGTCGACCGCGGTGGCTGTTTGGTCGCCCGATGGAGCGGCTACCGAGACCGCGGGCGTTGGCGGGACGACGTCTTGGCCACCGACTTGGACGGTGCCGCCAAACGCCGATGCAGCCGGAACGGCGGCGTTAGCGGCCGTAGCGAAGGGAAGGACGACCAGCGCGGAAGTAACCGCGATAGCGGTCACCACCAAGCGGGCGGGCCGACGGGAGTAACGCAATGAGTGCTCCTGAGCAGAGTTTGGGCTGGCCGACGCAGTCGAACGACCGCGCACAGTGGTGATTCCAACCCCATGGAGTGGTATCCACTCAGGGTGCGGTTGAGACACCGGATCTTCAACTCCTGAGCGCGCGCAGACCCATTGGTCCGAATTCGCCTACGAAAGCGCTCCGCCTAGGGCGTGCAAGGCGAGTCCGGCCAACACTCCGACGACGGTCCCGTTGATGCGAATGAACTGCAGGTCGCGGCCGAGGACGAGTTCGAGCTTGTCGGACGTCTCGGCGCCGTCCCAACGCGCCACGGTGGTGGTGATGAGTCCGCCGATCTCGCCGCGGTAGTTCTCGACGACGTACCGACTCGCCGTCTCGGCCCATCCGTCGAGACGCGCCCGCAACTCGTCGTCCTGGAGAAGGCGTTCGCCGATGCCGCGCACCGCGTCGGTCGCGCGAAGGCGGAGAGGGGACTCAGCGAGCGGCGCTTGGTCACGCAGCATCGACTTGAGGTCGTCCCACAGGCTCACGCTCCACCCTCGTAACGCCTCGTGTTCGAGCACCTCGCGCTTGAACGCGTCGCCGCGTTCGGCCATCGCGGAATCGTGCTGCAGTCGGTCGGCCAGCGCCGCCAACCGTGCGTCGATCAAATCGCGGAACTCATGCTCTGGGTCGGCCACCACCGACGCCAGCAGTACGCGGGCGCCCTCGATGATGCGGTCGAACAGCCGGTCCTCCATCGCGTTGGGCAACCACCACGGCGACTGGGCGCCAAAGCGCTCGCGCAACGGTTCCCGCTGCTCGTCGAGGAACGTGATCACTCCTCGCAGCGCGACGTCGAGTAGCTCGCGGTGGCGTCCGGCGTCGGTGGCGATTGTGAGCAGTCGGCCCGCCAGGGGAGCGACGTCGACCCGCGTAAGCGCAGCTTCGATCTGCTCGTGCAGCACCCGTTGCACAACGTCGTCTTGCACGACGTCGAGCGCGCCCACCGAGGCCTCGACGAGGTTGCGCGCCACGACGGCGGCGTTGTCGGCGTCGGCGAGCCACGCCGCTACGCGTTCGGCCACGTGGGCATCCCGCACGCGCTCACCAACGACATCGGGGCTCAAGAAGTTGTCTTGGACGAAGCCGCCGAGAGTGGCGCCGAACTGGTCCTTGCGTTCGCGAATGATCGCCGTGTGCGGGATATGGAGACCGAGCGGGTAGCGGAAAAGCGCGGTCACGGCGAACCAGTCGGCCAAACCGCCGACCATCCCGCCCTGCGCGCCGGCGAACGCGGCGCGGGCCCACCACACGTCGCGGTTGGCGACAGCCAGAGCGACGAACACCACCGTGACGAACGCGAGGAGGGAAGTGGCACGCCGTTTCATCGACCGCAACGCAGCGGCCCGCTCCGCCTGGGTGGGAAGCGCGTCGGTGTCGGCGGTACCGCTCCGCATTGGGTGTAGGGTTCGAGTCAAGCGATGCTCCAGACCTAGGCAGCGCGTCACGCAACACCTGACGCCAGGAGCAACCATGGCTCACGCAGAGTCTCTCCCCATCTCTTTGACACGCCGCGATCCAACCGGCGTTCGTGGTGACCGCATGTTTACGGTGGTCTGGCTCGCCGGCGAACACGATCCCTCCACCACCGTCGCGCTCGCCGCCGTCATCGATCGCGCCTCCGAACTCGACGACGCCGACGTGCTGGTCGACCTCAGCGGCGTGACATTCATCGACGCGTCGGTCCTGGGCACGCTGATCGCGGCGCGGAATCGTCTCGCTGCGCGTTCGCTGTCGCTGCAACTTCGCGCACCCTCAGTTGTGGCGGCGCGGCTGTTAGATCGTTGCGGGCTTACGGACCACCGCGCACTCCCGACGGTCTTCCCGGTCCATCCCGCCGGTGCGGCATCCGCACTGGGGACGTGGGTCGACGTGCCATCGCAACCCGTCGCTGCTGACGCGGAGGTTGGCGCGCCCGCATCCGCCTTGGCCGAGGCGGAGAGAGCCCCTTCTTGAGCGACGGCGTCGAGCGCCGGCTTCAGCTCCTCGCGCGACTCCTAGGCCCGTCTGGCGATCTCGAGACCCGGAAGCTGTGCGAGATTTCCGCGGACGTCGTCGGCGTCACCGGCGCCGGGATCATGCTGATGTCGGGCGATATCCCGCGCGGATCCGTATGCACGACCAACTGCGTGAGCGCGTTGATCGAACAACTGCAGTACGACCTCGGTGAAGGTCCCTGTGTCGACGCCTACACCCATGACCGTCCCGCGCTCGAACCCGACCTCGCGAATCCGACCGTTCCCCGGTGGCTGGCGTTCAGCGCGCCCGCGGTCACCGCAGGCGTGCGAGGAATATTCGGTTTTCCGCTGCAGGTCGGCGCCGTTCGACTCGGCGCGCTCAACCTTTACCGCGATCGGCCAGGAGCGTTGACGGACGCCGAGCACGCCGACGCGCTCCTGATGGCCGACCTCACGGCGCAGGCACTGCTACTGATCCAAGCCGACGCCGCGCCCGGCGCGGTGGCGCTGGAACTGGAGGCGAACGCCGACTTCCAGTACGTCGTGCATCAGGCATCGGGCATGGTTTCGGCGCAGCTGGGGGTGACCGTCGGGCAGGCGCTCGTGCGACTACGCGCGTATGCGTTCGGCAATGACCGCAGTCTCACCGAGGTCGCGCGTGACGTCGTCGACAGGCGAGTGCGCTTCGATCTTTCGAGCGGCGAGAAAGACCCGATGCCGTGAGTCATCATGGGCAGAAGATGCAGTCGAGGGGCACGTCATGACAAGAGAACCAAGGCTCGCCAGAACGTTTGTGGAGTTGGCCGACAGCCTGGTCGACGAGTTCGACGTCGTCGACCTGCTGACGCGACTCGCCGACGGGTGCGTGGAGGTCCTCGACGTCGATGCCGCCGGGATCATGCTCGCGGCTGCGGACGGTCAGCTACGCGTCATGGGCTCTTCGAGCGCCGCGATGCGCGGCCTCGAAGTCTTCGAGATACAGGCCCAACAAGGACCGTGTTTCGACTGCCACCGCACAGGCCTCCCGGTGGTGAACCAGGACATCGCCGCCGCCAACGGGCGATGGCCGATCTTCGCCGCCGAAGCCTTGGCGGCCGGGTTCGGGTCGGTGCACGCGTTGCCGATGAGGCTGCGCGGCTCGGTCATCGGCGCCCTCAACTTGTTCCGGGTCGGCCGGGGTCAGATGGGACCGGAAGACATTCAGATCGCCCAGGCGTTCGCCGATGTCGCCACGATTACCATCCTCCAACACCGCGCGGCGTCCGAAGCGCAGGTAGTTACGGAACAACTCACGCACGCGTTGAACAGCCGAGTGGTGATCGAGCAGGCGAAGGGTGTCGTCGCTGAGCGGCTCAACATCGACATGGACGAGTCGTTCGCGGTGCTGCGCAACCATGCACGTAACCACAACCGTCGCCTCGCCGACGTCGCGAACGGCGTCATCGACGGAACCATCGCGGCTGACGCTCTTGTCGCCGACAAGCGTTAGTCGACGCGCTCGGCCTCGACCACCGTGGTGTTCGAGCCGCCCTGGGCGGCCACGTCGTTCCTCGACGATGCCATGAGAATGAACGAAAGGATGGCCCCGGCGACGCCGGCGATCATCAAGATCGTGCCGATCATGCGGATGTCGAATCCGTTGCCTTCATAGGACACGGCGTAACGGAGGATGGCGCCTGCGGCGACGAGGACTGTGCTCGTGCCGAGGGTCATCGTGTTGGAGTACCTCATTTGTCGGGTCTTCCTTCTGCGGCCACTGACGCGGCCTTCGTGCCTCACAGTACGCCGGTAATCTAATACATGCAATCTATTTCTAGAATTATGAGACACATCACGTACGGGCTCGACCCCGCTTGCGTTGCTTGGCGTCGGTCAACAAGTGGAGCACTTCGCCGATCGGTCGCTCGTATCCGGTATCGGGGAGCGGGAGGTGCGTTTGTATTTGGTAGCGGTTGCGACGCCCGTCCTTCTGCTTCACGACGTAGCCGGCCTCGGTGAGGTCGGCGACGATGACGTAGGCCGTGCGTTCCGTGACGTCGAGTTCGCTCGCGAGATCGCGTAGGCGCGCGTCCGGTCGGTCGGCGATGAACAGCAATGCTCGCGCGTGGTTCGTAAGAAAGCTCCAGTTGGCCATCGGCAACTAGTGTAAGCCTATTCGGGAAACATATTGCTAGTATTCGTGAACTAGGATAGGGTGACGCCCCTACGAGAGGGGCTCTCATGCCCACTGACACCCTTCGTGTCTCCCCTGACCGCCAGCATTCGCGATGATCGAAGCGCGCGGGCTCACAAAGCACTACGGCGCGACGGTGGCGGTCGACGACCTGTCCTTCGAAGTGCAGGGCGGCCAGGTGACGGGGTTTCTCGGTCCCAACGGCGCGGGCAAGTCCACGACGCTTCGCATGGTGATGGGCCTCGACGCTCCCACCGCCGGAGCCGTCACGATCAACGGCGAGCCGTACACGTCGCTGCGTAACCCTCTGTTCCACGTCGGCGCAATGTTGGAAGCGGGAGCGCTTCACGACGGGCGTTCGGCGTTCAATCATTTGTGGTCGATCGCGCAGAGCAACGGCATCGCACGAAAGCGCGTCACCGAAGTGCTGGAGATCGTTGGCCTCTCTTGCGTGGCAAAGCGACGGGCCGGTCAGTTCTCCATGGGCATGGGCCAGCGTCTGGGGATCGGCGTCGCGTTGCTCGGTGATCCGGAGTTGCTCATCTTCGACGAGCCAGTCAACGGGCTGGACCCCGACGGGATCATCTGGATCCGAAATCTGATGCGATCCCTGGCGGCGGAAGGACGGACCGTTTTCGTCTCGAGCCACCTCATGTCGGAGATGGCCCTCACCGCTGACTCGGTCATCGTGATCGGGAAAGGCAAGTTGCTCGCCGAAACTTCGGTTGAAGCGCTCATCCACGGAAGCGCGCAAAACTTCGTGCGCGTCCGGTCGAGTCGGATCGACGCGATCGCGAACCTGTGTGCCGCGAACGGCGGCGCCAGCACTGCGGAAGCGGACGGCGCACTCGCGGTCACCGGCCTGACCGCCGAGGCGATCGGCGACTTGGCCGCAGCCAAGGGGATCGCGTTGCACGAATTGTCGCCGCAAGATGCTTCGCTCGAAGAGGCCTACATGGAACTGACACGCGACAGCGTGGAGTACCTCGCGGGAGTCCCCGGGTCGAGAGCCCCGGTCATTCCGCCGATCACAGGAAAGGTGGCGTGACGATGGCCGTCGCCCAAGTGCCCATCGCCGCCGGCGCGCGTACGCAACCGTCGGGACACAATTTCCTCAACGTGCTGAAGTCGGAGTGGACGAAGATCCGCAGCATCCGCTCGACCTATTGGACGCTATTGACGGCTGCGGTGTTGACGATCGGCCTGTCGGCAATCGTGTGCGCGGTCTTCGTCGCACAGTTCAGCCACCTCAAAGCGTCGGACCTTGCGACGTTCAACGCGTCGTCGACGAGCTTGACCGGCGGCATCCTGGCGCAGTTCGCCATCGCGGTGTTCGGCGTCCTCGTGATTACGGGCGAGTACGCAACCGGGATGATCCGCACCACGTTCGCCGCGGTGCCGCAACGGCTCAATGTGCTCTGGGCGAAGGTTGTCGTGTTCAGCGTCGTGACGTTCGGCGTCACGAGCGCGGCGTGCTTCGCCGCATTCT
>JBEEFR010000170.1:0-15271 GCA_041166285.1 Actinomycetota bacterium
CGGAAGCGTCGAGTCGAAGTTGCCGACGGGGTTGATGTACACGTCGGCCTTGCCGGCGGCGCCGTGAATGGCGCGGTTGAGCGCCGCGTTCGTGGCGCCCGCCATGACCTGCACGGCGAACAAGACGGCGACGCCCAGCGCAATGCCGCTCGCCGTCAGCGCGTAGCGGCCCTTCCGGCGCGCCAAGTTGCGCACCGAGACCGAGCTCAGCCGTTGCAGGCTCATGCGCGGACCTTGCGCACGGCCGCGGTGCTGTCCAGTTTCTCGAGCCACTTGAGGACGTTGCCGGAACGCTTCGCCGCGTCCTGCGTGCGCCGCCCGTCGGTGAGATCGAGCGTGCTGGCGAGCTGGCCGTCGCGCAGCAGCAGAACTTCGTCGCCGTGCGCCGCGCTGCGCGGATCGTGGGTGACCATCACGATCGTCTGGCCGAGTTCGCGTTGCGCGGCGCCGAACAGCTCGAGGATCTCGGCGCCGGTCCGCATGTCGACGTTGCCGGTGGGCTCGTCGGCCAGGAGCACGCGGGGTTCGATGAACAGCGCTCGCGCGATCGCGGCGCGCTGTTGCTGGCCACCCGAGAGCTGCGCCGGCTGCTTGTTCTTGTGCTCGCCCATGCCGACGAGCTCGATGACCTCCGCCAGCTTCTTGCCGTACGTGTTCGGCGACTGACCGGCGATCACGGCCGGGAGCGCCACGTTCTCCTCAAGCGTGAGCACCGGCACCAGGTTGAAGAACTGGTACACGATGCCGATCTGGTTGCGGCGCAGCTTCGTGCGGTCGTCATCGGACCGAGCCGAGAGCGGCGCGCCGTCGAGCACCACCTCGCCCTTGTCCGGTGTGTCGAGGCCGCCGAGCAGGTGCAGCAAAGTCGACTTGCCGGATCCCGACGGGCCCATTATCGACACGAACCGCCCCGAGGTCACCGTCAGGCTGACGCCGTTGAGTACGTGCTCGACATTGGTTCCCTGCGTGTATGCCTTGTGAAGGTCGCGCGCCTCTAGAAGCGGCTCCCCAGCCGTTGTAACCATGCAGGCGACGCTAGGACTCCCTGGGGGGCCGTGCGCAGCGAATTACGCGTCAGTCGACGTCGAGGCGCAGGAGGTCGTCAAGCGTCTCTCGGCGGACGACCACGCGTGCGTCGCCGCCGCGCACGAACACGACCGCCGGACGCGGCACTTTGTTGTAGTTCGACGCCATCGAATAGCCGTACGCGCCCGTCACCGGCGTGGCGATCACGTCGCCGACGCCTGTGTCGGCCGGGACACGCGCGTCGCGCACGATCACGTCGCCCGACTCGCAGTGTTTGCCCACGAGCGTGACGGCCCATTCGCGTTCGGCGTCGACGCAGCGCGGCAGGAACGTCTCGTAGCCGCTGCCGTAGAGCACGGGGCGTGGGTTGTCGCTCATCCCGCCGTCGACGGCGACGTACGTGCGGATCCCGTCCAGCTCCTTGATCGTGCCGACGCGGTAGAGCGTGACCGCCGTCGGGGCGACGATGGCGCGACCGGGCTCCGCGGTGATGCGCACCCCCGCGTCGATGCCCGCCTTGGCCGCCGCGGCCTTCACCGTGGCCCCCCACTGACCGATCGTCGGGCCTTCCTCCCAGCCGACGTACGCCACGCCGAGCCCGCCACCGACGCAGAGCTCTTCGACGCCCGTCGCGTGCACGAGGTCAGCCAGGATCGCGACCTCCTGCTCGAAGCCCGCGGTGGCGAAGATCTGGCTGCCGATGTGGGCGTGGATGCCGACGAGATCGACGGGCAACGTCCGGAGTCGCGCGATCGCGTCGGCGGCGGCGCCACTGGCGAGCGAGAAGCCGAATTTTGAATCCTCCTGGCCGGTCATCACGTACTCGTGGGTGTGGGCCTCGACGCCGGGCGTGACGCGCACGAGCACGCGCGGGCGGGTGTCAGGCCGCCGCTTCAGCAGTTCCTCAATGCGGTCCATCTCGTCGAACGAGTCGACGACGATGCGCCCGACACCTTCGTCGAGCGCGCGGGCAAGCTCGACCCTGTCCTTGTTGTTGCCGTGCAGCACGAGTCGCTCCGCGGGCACGCCGGCGGCCAGCGCGACGTGCAACTCCCCCGCCGTCGACACGTCGATGCACATGCCTTCGTCGTGCGCGAGCCGCGCCATCGCTTTGCACAGGAACGCCTTCGACGCGTACGCCACGCCTTCGCCGAAGGCCGCCACCGCGGCGCGCGCACGCGCGCGGATGTCATCTTCGTCGTAGACGAACAGCGGCGTGCCGAACTCACCGGCGAGGTCGAGCGCGTCGAGCGCACCGATGCGCAGGTGGCCGTCGCCGTCGACAGACGCGTTCGCCGACAGCAGCTTTCGGGGAATCGGCGGCATCCGTGCGAGATTAGAGACGCAATGGCCCGGTCACCGTCACCATTTGTCGTCGTCGGCGCGCGACTGTCGGCTGCGATCGCCGCCGCGTTCGGAGCCGACTTCGCCGACGAGGACCCCGTGCTGCGGCCGTCGCAGCACGCCGACGCCCAAGCCAACGCCGCAATGGCGCTGGCGAAGCGCCTTGGGCAAGCGCCTCGCGACGTCGCCGCCGCGATCATCGCCGCCGCACAACTCGACGACGTCGTCGAGCGAACCGAGATTGCGGGACCGGGATTCATCAACATTTGGCTGCGCGGCGACGCGCTCGGCGACGCCGTCGCGACCATCGCGACGCACACCCGTGCCGGGGTCGCGCACGTCGATCATCCCGACCGCGTCGTCATCGATTACTCGAGTCCGACGATCACCAAGGAGATGCACGTCGGCCACCTGCGCTCGACGATCATCGGCGACTCTCTGGCGCGCACTCTCGGGTTCCTCGGCCATACCGTCATCCGCCAGAACCACTACGGCGACTGGGGCACCAACTACGGCGCGCTGCTCGAGGAGTTCATCGAGCGGCGCGACGCCGGTGACGAGCCGACGCTCGAGGATCTCAACGAGTTCTACAAGGAGGCCGACGGTCGACGCAGGACCGACGAAGCCTTCGCGGCGCGGTCAAGGGCGCGCACCGTCGCGTTGCAGTCCGGCGACGAAGAGACCCTCCAGGTGTGGCGTCGGTTCGTCGACGCGGCGCACGCGCACAACGTCGCCATCTACAAGCGGCTCGGCGTCCTGCTCGTCGACGACGATGTCAAACCCGAGAGTTGGTACAACGCCGACCTCGCCGACACCGCCCGCGAGCTCGAGGAGCTCGGCGTCGCGGTCGTCGACAACGGTGCGCTGTGCATCTTCGTCGAGGGGTATGAGGCGCCGCTGATCATCCGGTACTCGCATGGCGGCTTTGCGTACGGCATCACCGACATGGCCGCCATCCGCCATCGCATCCGCGACCTCAAAGGCACCCGCCTGCTCTACGTGGTCGACAGCCGACAGAGCCAACACCTGCGACAGGTGATCGTCGCCGCGGAGATGGCGGGATGGCTTGCGCCGCCGGCGCGTGCGGAGCACGTCAACTTCGGCTCCGTCCTCGGCACGGACGGGAAACCGCTGAAGTCTCGGTCCGGTGACACGCCGAAGCTCGGCGAACTCCTCGACGACGCCGTCGCACGCGCGGCGGCCGTCGTCAAAGACAAGAATCCCGAACTCGACGGCGACACCCGCGCATCAGTCGCCCGGGCCGTCGGGATCGGCGCGGTCAAGTACGCGGACCTCGCGAGCGAGCGGGTGAAGGACTACAGCTTCGACGTCGAACGCATGGTCGCGTTCGAGGGCAACACCGGGCCGTACCTCCAGTACGCGCACGCGCGCATCAAGTCGATCTTCCGCCGGGCGGGCGTAAACGACGGCGATATCACCGGTGCTTCGGTCGCACTCGTCGAGCCGCAGGAGCGCGCGCTGGCGATCGCCCTCGTCGGCTTCGCCGAAGCGGTCGAAGCCGTATCTGACCTCTGCGCGCCCCACAAGTTGTGCACCTACCTGTTCGACCTGGCGCAGGACTTCACGGCGTTCTACGAAGCGTGCCCCGTCCTCAAAGCCGACGACGCCACCCGCGATTCACGGCTCGTGTTGTGCGCGGCGACCGCCACGACGCTGCGGATCGGCCTCGGTCTCCTCGGCATCGAGGCGCCCGAACAGCTCTAGCGCGCAGCTGGTTAGGCGCCCTCGATCAGCGCGATGACGCGATCGAGCAACTCCAGCGGATCGAACGGCTTGGTGATGTACTCGTCGGCGCCCGTCGCCATACCGGCACCGAGGTCGCCGGCCTGCGCCTTCGCCGACAACAGCACGACCGGGATGTGCGCGGTGTCGGGATCTGCCTTCAACTCCGCCGCGACGGTCAGCCCGTCCTTCTTCGGCATCATCACGTCGAGGAGGATGCAGTCGGGCTTCTCCTTGCGCGCGGCGTCGAGGCCCGCGACTCCGTCGTCGGCGATGACGACTTTCCAGCCTTCCATCTCGAAGTTGACCTGGAGCAGGCGTTGGATGACGGGGTCGTCGTCCACGACCAACACTTTCGGCACGCCCGCATCGTAAGCAGAAACGTCCGACCGCTACGCTTCGATCTCCCTTAGCCCTCGTAGCTCAGGGGATAGAGCATCGGCCTCCGGAGCCGGGTGCGTAGGTTCGAATCCTACCGAGGGCGCTTCGCAGGTCTCGTTGCGCGCCAGACTGTCGGCGTGCGGCTGGGGATTGTGCATCACTTCGGGTGGGCTGTGGCCGTTACGGCTTCCGCTGACCACGCCGTCGTTGACCGCCGGCGGATCGAGATGATCGAAGACGGGTTGCCCGCCGCGCCCGTGCACCACGAAGGCGGGCCGCACGAGATGCACCGCAGCGGGCCGCCGCTGTCTGACCATGCACTCGCCGCGCTCGTTGATCGCGTGCGGGCTTCGGTCGTGAAGACCACGTCGGCTTCGCTCGACGCGTTGCCAGACGGGATCGAGTCGATCTCGCTGGCGGCGTGGGCTGCGGATTTCCCGACCGACATCGCGGTGCTGCGCCGCTCGCCGTGGGAGGCGCGGGCCGACTCGGTGATGTATCGCCAGGTGCTCGACGACTTGGCGCGCCGGCGCGGGTGGGACGTGCACCTCTACGACGCCAAGACCGTCGAGGCTGAAGCAGCGCGCATCGTCGGCACCGACGCGCTGGCGGCGCCGCGAAAGTCGCTCGGCCCGCCGTGGACGAAGGACCACCGCGTCGCGCTGGCGGCGACGATCGTCGTCGGTTAGCTGCTCAGACCGCGGTCGGCAGCAAGCCGTGGATCGTCTCGAGCACCCCGAAGAGGTTGCCGCCCTTTTCGATGTAGGCGTCTGCTCCGGCGAGGAGCGCTGGCTCCCGCATGCGCGCGCCGTCGAAGCCCGACAGCACGACGATCTTGGCGTTGGGCAACCTGCCGCGGATCTGCGGGAGCGCTTCGAGGCCGTCCATGACCGGCATCGCCAGGTCCAGCACCACGACGTCAGGCGTGAGTTCGTCGGCGAGCGCGATCGCCGCCTCGCCGTCGACGGCTTCGCCCACCACCTCGTACGAGCCGTCCGCGTTGAAGACGCGCCGCAGCAGCACGCGGATGTCGCGAGCGTCGTCGACGAGCAGCACCCGCCAAACGTGCACGCCCTTTTCTTCGGGCGGTGCGAGGGGCAGCACCGGAAGCGTCGAGACCGCCGGACGCGCCCGTTCGAGCTCGCCGGCGTCGTAATCGTCGTCGGTGCCGGAGAGCAGATCGTTCATCATCAGACGCGCTGAGGACACCGTGCGGCTGAGCGCGGACTTCGCCGCTTCGTCGAGCCCCATGTCGAAGGCGTACACGGCGGCAGAGAGGCCTTGGACGACGTTGTCGTTGATCTCGAGGGCGTGGCGCCGGCGGACTTCGGCATCGTGCAGCCGCAGCGCGAACTCCGCGGCGCGTTTCTTCTCGGTGATGTCGCGCACGAAGGCGGCGACGAGCGCGCCGTCGTCGGTCTTCAGCACGCCGAGGCTGATGTCGACCGGGATCTCGCGGCCGTCCTTGTGGCGGGCGATCACTTCGAGCTCCGTGCCCATCGGCCGCGCCACCGGCCCGCCCATGTACGCGGCGCGATGCACGCGGTGCGCGGTCACGAGCCGCTGCGGGATCAGCGCTTCGATCGTGCGGCCGATCAACTCGTCCGGCGCGTACCCGAACAGATCCTCGGTGCGCCGGTTGACCTGCACGATGACGCCACCGCGGTCGACCACCAACAGCGCGTCCGGCGATGATTCGAGCAGCGCTTCGAAGCGCATGCCGTGCCGGCGCGCTTCCTCCTCGGCGCGGCGTTGGTCGGTGATGTCGCGACAAATGCCGTACATGCGAATGGGATTGCCCTCGGCGTCGACGGCGACCTCGCCCGTCGAATCGAGGATGCGGACGTCGCCGTCGGCGCGGACGATGCGCTCTTCCATGTGGTACGGCTCGTGCGTCGCGTAGGCCTGCATGTGCACGGCCTTGACCTTCTCGCGGTCGTCGGGGTGGATGAACTCGATGAACTTTTCGTACGACGCGTTGAACGACTGCGGCTCGGTGCCGTAGATGCGGTACAGCTCGTCGCTCCACGCATTCGTGTCGTTGACGATGTGCCAGTCGTAGCTGCCCATGGCACCGACGCGCTGCGCCTCGGCGAGCCGGTGTTCGTTCAGGCGCAGCTCGTCCGTTTCGGCGAAACGGGTCCGCGCCGCGGCGACGACGTCGTCGACGCGACAGCAGAACGCAGCGTCGGTCGGTGACGCCGCCCGCACCTGCGCCGCTTCCGCCTCGAGTTCAGAGACAGACGCGCCTGCGAGCGCGCGCTCGGCGAGCTCGAGCAGCGCCGTGAGCGGGCGCGCTTGTTCGGGGTCCATCAATAAACCCCATCGGATGGTCTGCGCGATTCGTTAGCTCGAGAGGCGCGGAAACCGCGCAGAATTCCACAGGCGGCGCACGGCGATCGCCGCCGCGACGAGCATGGCGACGACCGCCATCTCGTTGCGTCCGCCGGTCGCCGGCAGCGATCCTTCGGTCGAGCCTGCGACCGCCAACGGGCATGCGCCGCCGGGCTTGGGCGCCAATGCGAGACGCGCCGGTTCGCCGTTCGCCAGCGTGTGCTCGACCTTATCGGTCAGCTGCGGCACTCCGGGTTCGTGGGCCTGCGCCGCACCTTCGTGACGCAACCGCAGCACCTCTTGCAGGTCTTCGCCACCCTCGTCGAGGCCCTTCGGCACCGACTCCATCAACTGTGCTGCGGCGGCGAGTTTCTGGTTCGGCGCGTTGGCCGCAGCGGGATTGGTGGAGAAGGGAACCTGTTGGGCGCGTGTCGCGAACCGAGGCGTCACCTGCGGCGTGGACTGGAAGTAGTCGCTCATGGCCGTCGCGCTCGCTTCCTGCGTCGAGTTCGGCGGCACGCCGAGCAGCAAGTCCATCGTCTTGAGCGTCGACAGGTTCGACTCGTGGACGTGCGACGTGTACCCGCGCTTCGCGTACGGGCTGAGCACGAGCTGGATCGTGCGGTGGGCGTCGACGTGGTCCTGGCCGTCCTGCGGATCGTCCTCGGTGACGAAGATCGCCATGTCGTCCCACGCCTTGGAGTTCGTCAGCCCTTCGAGGATGCGGCCAAGCGCGTGGTCGTTGCGCGCGATCTCGTACTCGGGTGTGGGGCGGCCCGGTGTCGTGCCTTCGGTGTGGTCGTCGGTGAGCCACAGGAACATGAACTGCGGGACCTGCCCGGCGGCGTCGAGCAACGGCAGCTCGCGCAAGAAGTCATCAGCGCGGTCCTCGTCGGTGTTGCCGTCACCACCCGCGGGTCGACTCGGCGTGATCTGACTCGGATACGTCAGCGAGTAGTTGTTCTGCAGCGCGAACGCCTGCGGCAAGAACTGCTTCGGGTTGAGGCTGAACACGTTGGGCGGCACGAGCGTCGTCGGCCCGAGGCCGAGCAAGTACGTCGCCTCTCCGTAGATGCGGAAACTGACGTTGCGGCGGTACAGGTTGTTCCACATGTACCCGGCCATCGGCAGGTTCTCGGGCGCCGAAACGTAGAGGCCTTCGGGTCCGAGCTTGTTGGCGTTCCAAACGGTCGGGTGGACCTTCTGGTCGAACTCGTTCTCGTGGCCGCTGTCGATGATGAAGTGGCCGTCGAAGCTGTCCTGGCCGACGTCGTAGTAGTTGTCGCCGTGCGCGAACGCGGTCGCGGCCTCGTGGTGGTTGGGCGTGACGGGGCCGGTGTACAGGCCGAGTCGGTTGTCGCGTTCGGTACCGGCGAGGTCGCCGAGTATCTGGTCGTACGTTCGGTTCTCTTTCAGGATGAACACGACGTGCTTGATCTTCTTCGACGGGCCGGCGCCGAAGGACGCGGGCAACACGTCGTTGGCGGCCGCCGCGTTCGTCTGCGCTCTGAGCCCGTTGTCGTGGTCGACGGCGTCGTTCAGGACGTCGACGTTGCCGCCGCACACCGTGCGCAGATCGACCGACTGCAGCGTGCCCTTCAACAGGTTGCCGATGTACGCGGGGTTGTTGCCGCCAAGATCCTTCGCGGGGTCGTCGACTTCGACTCCGTTGGCGCCCGCGCCCCAGCCCTTCGCGCTGGTGATGAACAGCCGGTTGCCTCCCTCGGCAGGAACGATCGCCGACGGATACCAACCGGTCGGCAAGCGCACCAGCACCGCGCCGGTGGCGGCGTCAACGGCGGCCACCGAATTCCTGCCGCCTTCGGCGACGTAGAGCACCTTGCCGTCGGGCGACCACGCCAACGCGTTCGGCTGCGAACCCGTCGGCCCGCCGTCGCCGAACACGCGAAAGTCGAACGTCTTCTTCGTCGCGCCGGAGACGGCGTCGAGGAGCACGACTTTGTCTTCGTTGGACGCGGTAACGGCGACCGTCGTGCCGTCGGGCGACACGGCGATGCTCGAAGGCAGGCTCCCGGCGATGACGTCGTAGCCGTCGATGTCCGCGCCGATGCGCACCTTGTTGGTCACCACCGGCGCCGCGGGATTGCTCAGGTCGTAGATCCACACCGACGACGAGCGGTCGGTGTTGTAGCCGCCGTTCTCCACCGGCGGCAGGTCGACGACGTCGGCGTTCGACTCGACCTTGCTGGCCTCCAGGTTGAACAGTCCCCAGTTCGACACGTACGCGCGCTTGCCGTCGGGTGAAACCGCAACCGTGTACGGATACTCACCGGTGCCGACGCGCGCGACCGCCTTGCGCGTCTTCGTGTCGATGACCGACAGCGAGTTGCCGCGGAACCCGACGACGTAGGCGTAGCGACCGTCGGGGCTGAACGAGAGGCCCCACGGGAAGTCCTGCGAGTCGAGCGCCACACTGCCCTGTCGCACGAGCGTTCCGCCGGCGACGTCGAACACGCCGACGCGTCCGACGTCGCCCTCGCTGGCATACACCTGTTTGCCGTCGGGCGACTCGGCGAGGCCGTACTGCAGCGAGTCGTCCTGCACGCGCGTCGTCTTCAGCGTCGTCGTGTCGACGACGCTGATGAAGCGGTTGTAGATCGGGTCGTGTTTCGGTTCGTCGTCTCCACCCTCCGACGACACGTACAACCGCTTGCCGTCGTGCGACAACACCGCGTTGAGCGGCAACAGGTCGACGGGAACCGTCTTGCCAACCGGCGTCACCAGTCGGCCGTCAGGCAACACCGCGGTGTCGTTGTCCCTCGGCCCCGTCGGCAACGAACCGGCGGGCGACGACATCACGCTGTTGACGGAGAGACCCGGTGCAGCCCGTACCGGCGACTGCAGCGCGACCACCGCGGCCAGCACCGCGGCGATCGCGATGACCGGCGCGAAGCGCTTCATCCTCGCTTCACGTCGGCGAGCAACTCGTGGCGCGACTTGAGGAAGCTGTCGGCCAACTTCCAGTCGGTGCGGATCTTGAACTTCTCGAACCAGCCGATCTCGAGCAGGCGCTCGACGCCGCTCGGGTCACGCGTCGGGTGGGTCGGGCCGCCGGGGACGGGGTCGTCGGGCATGGGCAACGGAGGCAGCGGCCAGTCGGGGGCTCCAGGGAGATGACCGACTTCGGGGAACCGCGTCGGATCGGTGCCTTCGGCGCGGAGGAACTCGTTGGCGCCGCCGGCCGCCGAACTGCGCCACGCCTTCAGCGGCGCGTCGTACGGCGAGAACGCGTGCTCCCGTTTGAAGTTGCGGAAGCCTCCAAACGCGTGCTCGATCGAATTCGTGGCGCGCACGCGCGTCGTCAGATACGGCAGGTTCCAGTTCTCGGCGATGAACTTCACCGTCGACGAGTGCTCGTACACGGTGTGGTCGACCGCGCCGCCGCGGTGCGTCCACGGGCTGATGATCGACGACGGGATGCGGAAGCCGAGCTGGCCGAAGTCGTTCTGCCCAGCGGGATCGGCGGGCGTGCCGCGATCGTCGGGGAGACGCGGCGGCGCGACGTGGTCGAAGAACCCACCCCACTCGTCGTATGTCACGACGAGTGCGCCCTGCTGGTAGTGCCGCGACTTCAGGAACGCTTCGGCGATGTCGGAAAGAAACGCCTGACCGAGGCGAAGGTCAGCAGCGGGGTGATCGTCGTTGCCGAAGTCGTACGCCAGTGAATAGAACGGCGCGATCACCGACACCTGCGGGAGCGTCCCCGTGTCGCACGCTTCGTAGAACGCGCTGATGTGGCGCATGCGGTTGACGTGACGCGCGCCCCAGTACGCCAACTCGGGAAGGTTGCAGTAGTAGTTCGTCGCGCTGACGTTGAAGCGATCGAACAGGTCCCAGATCGTCGCCCAGTTCCAACCGAGTCGCCATTCGGCGTGGTCCGAGTATTGCGGCGGCAGGTCGTTGTTCTTCAGGCCGCCGGACTGACCCGAGTGCAAGTAGTACCGGTTCGGTTCAGTGGGTCCGAGGAGTGACGCGAACCAGCGGTCGTACGCTTGGTAGTCGCGCGCGAACTGCGCCCACACCGGCACGTCGATGTCGTTGTAGTAGCTGAGGCAGAACTCGTCGTTGCCGGTCTTCGGGTCGAGCCACCCGTTGACGCGCCCGCCGGCGCGCTCGGCGCGGCCGCCGTCCCATCCGTGGCTCGGGTCCTCCCAACCGCGGCCGTGAAAATTCTTCATGCCGCGCTGACCCCAGTCTTTGGTCGTCACGGTTTGCCCGGCGCGGCCGGGACGCAGGTCGGGCACCGAGAACGACTGGCGCGCGTCGAAGTTCGGGTTCTCCTTGCCGTACCAACCGAGGTAGTGGTTGAGGGAGCGGTTCTCCATCATCACGACGACGAGGTGCTTCACGGGAGTCCGCGCCGGGCGGCCAGGGATCAACTGCTTCACGAGGTGGAAGCCCGCGTGCTTCTTCAAGCCCGACAGCGCGAAGCCTCCGGCCGCGGTTTTCAAGAAGTCCCTGCGATCCATGCTCCCCATCCAACTCAAGTTAGGTGAACGGAGGGCTAATACGGAATCGCCTCGAGCGAAACTCCGTCCCGCCCGAGGTCGATGTTCATGCCTTCCCAAGCGGACGAAACGCACTCTTTGCCATCGCCGCCCCACAACCGACACGCGTCGTCGTTGAGCGTTTCCAGTTCGGCGTCGGTGTGATACGGGTCGTGATGAAACAAGACGAGATGGCGCACCTCGGCCTTCTGCGCGAAGGCGACGACGTGGCCGATCGCCGAATGCCCCCACCCCGCGTGGCGCGGGTACTCGTCGTCGCCGTACTGCGCGTCGTGCAACAAGACGTCGGCTTGGTACGCCAGACCGTGACCGCTGATCCACTCGGTCGGCTGTGACGCCAGGTCGAGACCGGCGATGCCGGGCTCGTGATCGGGCAAGTACACGATCGACCGGCCGTTCTCCTCGACCCGATACCCAACCGTCGGCCCTTGGTGCGTCACGAGCGACGCGGTCACCGTCAACCCACCGATGGTGACGGGCTCGGCCGGAGCGTCGTGGAACGTGAGTTGGCACGGGATGTCGGCAACGCGGACGGGAAACAGCGGCGGCGACATGTACGTCGCGATGCGGTCAGCGAGAGGTTGCACCGGCGACGGCGGACCCCACACGTGCACTTCCGCGTCGGGTGCGAACAGCGGGCGGAAGAAACCGAGACCTTGGAGGTGATCCATGTGGAGGTGCGTCAGGAACACGTGAATCGTCCTGATGCCCGCCTGCGACATCTGCACACCGAGCGGACGCATCCCAGTGCCGGCATCGAGTACCAGCGCCTCGCCGCCGTCGCCCAGCACCTCGACGCATGACGTGTTGCCGCCGTAGCGCATGGTGTCTGGGCCCGGAGCCGCGACCGATCCGCGACAGCCCCACACGCGCGCTCTCAAGACTTGGCCTCCCAGAACACGGTCAAGACACCGTGCATGTCGCCGGTGCGGCCGAACAGCGGATAGGCCGTGATCTCCCACTGCGCCTTGCGGTTGCCGTCGAGCGTCGTCGCCAGCAATGTGCTGTGCGCGGGCTCGCGTTGGTTGAAGGCGATGCCAGGCGGCGAGTCGCGCTTGCGCAACGACGTGCCGTCGAGGGTCTCGAGTCGCAGCATGTCGCCGAAGTCAGGCGCTGTCACCTGGCCGATCTCGGAGTACTGCTTGCCGAGCATCAGCTCTGCCGCCTCGTTGAAGAACACGAGCATCCCCTCGCCGTCGATGAGGAACATCGGCGTCGCGAGGTTCGCCGCGAGTTCGCGGGCGAGGATTAGCGGCAGGCTGCGCGGCGTCTGGCCGTGACCGTCACTCTCGGGCATGGGCGCACAGTAAGCCGCGGTGAAAGAGTGGCGCTGTGGAACTCGTCACGCACAAGGCGTTCCGTTTCGCGCACCCGCGGGCGGCAGTTTGGGCGGCGATGGCCGACGTGTCCGCATACCGCCGATGGTGGCCGTGGTTGCGGGCGTTCGACGCGCGTGCACTGGCGACGGGCGAGCAATGGCGCTGCACCGTGCGCGCCCCGGTGCCATACACCGTGTCGTTCACGATCGCGTTCGAGGACGTCGTCGCCGAGCAGCGCGCGCTGGCGCACGTGAGCGGCGACATCGTCGGCACCGCGGAGCTGACGCTCAACGACGAGGGCGAGCAATGCGAGGCGGTCGTGCGGTCCGACCTCGCGCCGCGTTCGCTGTTCCTGCGCGTGCTGGCGTCGACGTTCCCTCCGGTGGCGCGCTACGGCCACGACTGGATCCTTTCGACGGGCGCGCAGCAGTTCGACGAACGCGCGCTCACCGTTGGTGCTCGGGACACGACCACGTAGTCCGGCCGCCGACGGTCGAACGCTTGAGCGGGACGCCGTCCTTCGGGCACACGCCGCCCGGGACGCGGTGCGCAATGAGATCACCGGTGTGCGAGCCGCCGCGCTTGTGCAGGTCGCGCAGCGTCGCCTTCAAGTGCTTGTGCAACGCCTTGAGTTCTTCGGCGTCGAGCGAGCGCGCGGCGCGTTCGGGCGAAAGCCCGGCGCGCCACAACAGTTCGTCGGCGATCAGGTTGCCGACACCGGCGATCCGCGCCTGGTTCATCAGCCGCGACTTCAGCGGCGCGTCGGACTGCATTGCGGCACGCAGGTCTGCGAGCGACATCGCGCCGGCGTCGGGACCCATGTGCGCTTCGGGCGGATCGAGGGTCACGCCACCGAGGCGGCGCGGGTCGTTGATCGACAGCCGCGAACCGTCGGTAAACGTCAGCGCGAATCGATCCCACGCGGCCTCTTTCCGCTTGCTCGAATAGATCAGATCGTCCACGCCTTCGAGTCCGTCGACTACGAGGCGGCCCGTCATCCCGAAGCGCATGCCGATGGTGGGCCCGTCGGTGTCGACGAGCAGCAGCTTCCCGATACGGCGCGTCCGCGTGATCGTGCGTCCTTTGAGGATGCGGGCAAGCGTCCGCGGACTGTTGGCGTCCTTGATGTACCAAGCGTCGGGCGCGTCGACTTTGGCGATAGTTCGACCGACGACGCGGTCCGCCAGTTTGCGGTACCGCTCGATCTCCACCATCTCGGGCATAACCTCAGAATCATGGCCGAGATGGAAATCGCCGATTCGCTGCTCGACCTCGTCGGCAACACGCCGCTCGTTCGCCTCGACCGCATGGGAAAAGGCTTGTCGTGTCAGCTGCTCGCCAAGCTCGAGTTCTTGAACGCCGGGGGCAGCGTCAAGGACCGCCCGGCGGTAGCCATGATCGACGCCGCCGAGCGTGAAGGGCTGCTCAAGCCTGGCGGCACGATCGTCGAGCCGACGTCCGGCAACACCGGCGTTGGTCTCGCCATCGTCGCGGCGCGCCGCGGGTACCGCTGCGTTTTCATCATGCCGGACAAGATGGCGCCCGAGAAGATCGCGCTGTTGCGCGCGTATGGCGCCGAAGTGATCGTGTGCCCGACGGCGGTGTCACCCGAACATCCCGACAGCTACTACTCGGTGTCGAACCGGCTCGTAAACGAGATCCCGAACGCCTTCAAGCCCGATCAGTACTCGAACCCCGCGAACCCGCAGTCGCACTTCGACACGACGGGCCCGGAGATCTGGCGCCAGACCGCCGGGCGCGTCACGCACTTCGTCGCCGGCATCGGAACCGGTGGGACGATCAGCGGCGTCGGCCGCTATCTCAAGTCGCAGAGCACCGACGTGCAGATCGTCGGCGCCGACCCGGAAGGGTCCGTGTACTCCGGCGGGTCAGGACGCCCCTACCTCGTCGAGGGCATCGGCGAGGACTTCTGGCCGACGACGTACGACGCGTCGGTCGTCGACCGCGTTGTCATGGTGAGCGACCGTGACAGCTTCCTCACGGCGCGACGCGTCACGCGCGAAGAGGGCATCCTCGTCGGCGGATCCGCCGGCACCGCGGTGTGGGCCGCAGTGAAGGTCGGGCACGAGCTCTCGCGTGACGACGTGGTGGTCGTGCTGTTCCCCGACTCGGGCCGCGGCTACCTGTCCAAGCTCTACAACGACGGCTGGATGGCCGACTTCGGCTTCTTGCGTTCCAAGGGGCAGACGGTGGCCGACGTGCTGGCGCGCAAAGGCACCGAAATCCCGGAGCTCGTGCACGTGCACCCGGAAGAAACCGTTCGGTCGGCGATCGAGATCCTGCGCGAGTTCGGCGTGTCGCAGATGCCCGTCGTCTCCCACGAGCCGCCGATCGTCGCCGCTGAGGTGCGGGGCGCGGTCCACGAGCGCGACCTGCTCGACGCGGCGTTCAAGGATCCGTCGGTGCTCGACGGCCCTCTCGACAAGGTCATGGGGCCGCCGCTGCCGATGCTCGGCGGCGGTGAACCCGTCGAAGATGCCGTCAGCGCACTCGAGGCGTCGTCGGCGATCCTCGTGCTCGACGGCGGGCACCCCGTCGGCATCCTCACGCGGTCGGACCGGCTCGAGTTCCTGG
>JBEEFR010000171.1:0-19496 GCA_041166285.1 Actinomycetota bacterium
GCGAACGCGGCGAAATTCTGCGGGCGTGCTGGCAGGCGATGCTCGACAACGAGGACTACCTCGCCCGGTTGATCACCAGCGAGAACGGCAAGCCGATCGCTGATGGTCACGCCGAGGTGAAGTACGCGGCGGAGTTCTTCCGTTGGAACTCTGAAGAAGCGGTGCGCCTCGACGGCGACGTGGGCGTGCTGCCGAACGGGACCGGGCGCAAGATCGTGCTGCGCCAGCCGATCGGCGTCGTGCTGGCGGTCACGCCGTGGAACTTCCCGGCAGCGATGTTGACGCGCAAACTCGCACCGGCGCTCGCCGCCGGGTGTTCGGTGATCGCCAAACCGGCGTCGCTCACGCCGATCACCGCGGTGCGCCTCGTTGACATTTTCAAGGACACCGGACTCCCCGCCGACGTCTTCCAAGTGATCCCCACGACGAATACCGGCGGCGTGGTGAAGGCGTGCCTCGCGCAGGGCCCGGTTCGCAAGCTGTCGTTCACGGGTTCGACGGAGGTCGGCGCGAAGCTCATCGAACAGGCCGCGCCGCGCGTCGTCAGTTGCGCGATGGAACTCGGCGGCAACGCGCCGTTCCTCGTACTCGGCGACGCCGACGTCGACGCTGCGATCGACGCCGCGCTCGTCGCCAAGCTGCGCCACAACAGCCAGACGTGCACCGCGGCGAACCGCTTCTACGTCGCCGAGCCGCTGGTCGACGCGTTCACCGACGCACTCGTGGCGCGGTTCGAGAAGCTCGTCGTCGGAAACGGGATGGAAGAGGGCACCGACGTCGGCCCGCTCATCGACGACAAGTCGCTCAACAAGGTCGACGAGTTAGTGCGCAGCGCCGTCGACGCCGGGGCGACGGCCGCCACCGGCGGCGCGCGGCTGACGGACCGCAAGGGCACGTTCTTCGCCCCGACCATCCTCACCGGCGTCGCGCCCGACAATCCGATCCTGCGCGAGGAGATATTCGGCCCGGTCGCGCCGATCGTCGCCGTGCCTGACGACGACGACCGCATGCTCGAACTCGCCAACGACTGCGACGTCGGCCTCGCGGGATACGTCGCCGGCGGCGACTTCGCGCGCGCCCTGTCGGTCGCGGAACGGCTCGAGGTCGGAATGGTGGGCGTGAACCGCGGCATCGTGTCCGATCCGTCGACGCCTTTCGGCGGTGTGAAGGCTTCCGGTATCGGCCGGGAGGGCGGGCACGAAGGCGTCCTGGCGTTCACCGAAGCGAAGCTGATCGCCACCGAGTGGACGCGGTAGCGCTCACCGCAGACGCGGCGGAGTTACTGCAGTCGCGTATTGCGGGCGCGCTGTTGCGCGACGGCGCGCGTGCCGGCGACCGCGTCGCCTTCATCCCTAGCGATCCCGGGCTCACCGCCGAGCGGCTGTGCTTCGTGTTGGGAGCGCTGCGCGTCGGCATCGTCCCTGTGGTGCTCAACGCGCTGTTGACCGACCATGAGCGCGACGCACTCGTCGCCGACGCGCAACCGGCACGCGTGCTCGCCGACGCCGACCTGGTGGAAGGCCCCGCCGCGGAACTGGCACCGGCGCCACTAGGGCGCCCGATGCTCTACACGTCGGGGACGACCGGCGTCCCGAAGGGCGTGTGGTCGGGAGTGCTCGGCGAAACCGAGGCGCGGGCGCTGCAGGACGAAGAGAACGAACAGTGGGGCTTCGCGGCCGACGACGTGCACCTCGTATGCGGCAACGTGCATCACTCGGCGCCGGTGCGCTTCGCCACCGGAACACTGCTCGCCGGCGGCACGGTCGTACTGCCCGGCAAGTTCGACGCACCGACGCAGTTGCGCGCCATCGAAGCGTACGAGCCGACGTCGAGCTTCATGGCGCCGGTGCACTTGCACCGTCTGCTCGACGTCGCCGGCGACGACCCGTCGACGTTCCGCTCCTTCCGCCTGCTGTGCCACGCCGGCGCGCCGACGAGCGACGCCGTCAAACGTCGCGCCATCGCTGCGTTCCCCCGCGACAGCGTGTGGGAGTTCTACGGCGCCACCGAGTGCCAGTTCACCGCGTGCTCGAGCGACGATTGGCTGGCACGCCCCGGCACGGTCGGCCGCGCTCGCGCCGGACGCACGCTTCGCGTCGACGCCGACAACACCATCTGGTGCACCCCGCCGCCGTACGCGCGCTTCACGTACTGGAACGACCCCGCGAAGACCGCAGCGGCGTGGAACGGCGACGAGTTCACCGTCGGCGACCTCGGGCGCCTCGACGACCACGGCTTTCTGTTCCTCGACGGGCGGCGCGACGACCTGATCATTTCCGGCGGCGTCAACGTCTACCCCGCAGAGATCGAACGCGTGCTGCTCGCCGTCGACGGCGTCGAAGACGCGGCCGTCTTCCCGCGTGAGGACGACGACTGGGGCCAGCGCGTGTGCGCGGTCTACGTCGGCGGCGCGGCGCACGATGTCGTCACCCAGGCGCTCCGGAGCAGGCTCGCGGGTTACAAGAATCCGAAGGAGATCACGCGCGTCGAGGAGATCCCGCGCAGCGCCAACGGCAAGATCCGCCGGTCACGGCTCGCTACGGAGCTGGGACTCGACTAGGTCGCGGCTACAGCTCGAGCCCGAACACCGCTTGGCGGATGAGCTTGATCGTGTGGTCGAGCACTTCGATCGCCGTCACCACCAGTTCGCGCGTTTCGCGATCCGACGTGCGGTTGTACAGCCGCGACAGCGTGAGCCCCGCGTTGTAGAGCTCGTTGATCGCCGACGAGTTGAGCTCTTCGGCGATGCGCGCCTGGTCGTTGATGCGCTCGATCACCGCGCCGCGACGCCGGTCGAGGTCGCCTTCGAGCATCGCTGTGGCTTGGTCCGTGAAGGCGCGGATCAGTTCGCGCTCTTGCTCTTCGAAGTCGGCGCGTCCCGCGAGCCGCATCACGGCGAGCGCGCCGTCAGGACCCGCGACGCGCAGGGGCACGAGCACTGCGGGCCCCGGGTTACCGCCGGGAAGCGGCGGCTGGCGCGGGTATTTCGCCGACAGGTTCTCGACTCCGAGCGTCTCGCCGGTTCGCATCACCCGGTCGACGGTGGTGCCATCGGCGCGAAATCGCACACCGCGGTACAACTCGGCGTCGACTCCCTCCGCAGCGAGGACTTCGAGGTGGCCGTCGGGCAGCCGCAGGGCGAGGGCAGCGACGTCGGCGTCGACGAGCTCACGCAAGGACGACACGATCGACTCCAAGACTTCGTCCCGCTCGGCACCGCTGACGATCGCGTTGGCGACGCGGCCAAAAGCTGCCACGACTGCGTCAGGTGTTGTACGAACGGACATCGAATCCTCTGGCCCCAGCCGCCGGTTCTCTTGGGTTATCACATTTCGCAATTCATCACATGGATGTTCATGCGCTATGGGTACAGATCGAAGCGCCCGTCCGGCAGCGCGCGGGACTCGCTGAGGCCGAAAATGGCCTGCCGGATGAGCTTGATGGCGTTGTCGAGCGCGTTGATGGCCTTCACGACGAGTTCGCGCTGCTCCGGCGCGGCCTGATTCGCGAGTCCCGACATGATCAGGCTGGCGGAGAAGATCTCGTTGATCGCCGTGTCGTGCAGATCCTCTGCGATTCGCGCCTGCTCCGCGATGAGGTCGAGGGCGACGTTGCGACGCCGGCGACAGTCGTTCTGGACCACGAGCGCGCTCTGCGCGGCGAAGCAGCGGATCACGTCGAGATCGACCTCGGTGAACCCCGGGCGGTTGACGAGTCGGCTCACGCTCAGCACCCCGTACGGTCCGTCGATCGTGACCGGCACGAACGCCGACGGCCCCAGGGCCACGCCGGGCAGACGGGCGCCGATGACCGGCACCGCCGAGAGGTTGTCTACGACCACGGCCTCGCCGGTGCGCAGCACACGGTCGGTTGAGGTGCCTTCGGGCGGATAGATCCTTCCCCGGAAGCTTTCGGCTTCCACGCCCTCGGCGACGACGGTCATGAGCATCCCGTCGTCGAGGCGCAACGTCACCCCCGCGACATCGGCGTCGACGAGTTCGCACACCGACGACGCAATCAGCGACAGGACCGCATCCCTTGGGCCTCCGGCAGCGACTGCGGCTGCGACGCGCCCGAAGGCGTCGATCACCGCGTCGGGGTGATACTTCATCTTCTCGTCAAGCATCGGCCCTCCCCCGGGTTGACCGCGCCCAGCTTGTTCGCCTGCCTAACCAGTATCCACCCAGCCTGTGGATAAAGCCAGGGTGACTTACGCGGACGGCGGAGCGAGCCGCGTGACGCCGCACGCCTCGAAGGCGTCGGCGACGAGCGCCGTGAGGTGACTCACGAGCGTCTTGCGCGGCATTGTGCGCGTCGACGACCACCACTCGACCGCCGCGAACACGGCGCCCGGAAGCGCATGCCCCCACACGTCGCCCATCGCGGGATCGCGGCCGACGGCGAACAGCGACGCCGAGAACGACGACGCGAACATCTCGCCGAGCGCACTGTTCATCGTTCCCGGGTCCGGCGGGCCGCTGGCGTCGAGGAGGAAGCGGAAGACCTCCGGTTCCTTCTCGACGAAGGAACAGAAAATGTTGATGCCCTTGGCGACGGCCTCGCGCAACGGCACGTCAGGCTCGAACACCTGGCCGATCGATGGCACCAGGTGCGCGGAGTAGCGGAACACGAGGGCGCTGGCCACGCCGGAGCGATCGCCGAAGTGGTCGTACAGAATCGGGCGGCTCACGCCCGCTTCTTCGGCCAACTCCGACATCGACACGTCGGCGCCGTGCTTGCGAATGGCGACCACGCAGGCGTCGAGCAGTTGGTCGCGGCGCGCAGCGGGGTCGACGCGCGGGCCGCGCGGCCGGCCGACCTTGCGCGTGCCGTCACTCATCGTTCATCAGCATTCCAACGTACACGCGTTGACCAATAAACCGACACTGTGTAACTTTCTACGTATGGCATCCGACGCAGACATCCTCGGCCGCGAAGAACAAGACGACCTCGACGCGATCCTGGCGATCAAGCCCGACTGGGAAGCGACCATCCGTGTCGTCGAGGACAACTCCGACACCATCTTCACCTGGGACTACGAGCGCTCACGCGTGCCGCTGTCGAAGCTGTACGAGAAGGCGAAGACCGCGCAGTGGAACGGCTCGACTGACCTCGACTGGTCGATCGACGTCGACCAGGAGAAGTTGGCGGCGATGTCGCCCGACTCGAACCCCGAGATGCTGAAGGCCATGGGCATCGACCTCACCGGCACGCCGATGGAGAAGTGGGGCGAGAAGGAGTGGCTCGAGATCGCGATCCACCAGCAGAACTTCATGCTCAGCCAGTTCATGCACGGCGAGCAGGGCGCGCTGCTGTGCACCGCCAAGATCGTCGAGACGGTGCCGTGGATCGACGCCAAGTACTACGCAGCGACGCAGGTGATGGACGAAGCCCGCCACGTCGAAGTCTTCGCTCGTTATCTCGACGAAAAGCTGAACGGCCACTTCCCGCTCAACCCGCACCTCGGTCTGTTGCTCGACGACATCATCAGCCACCCGCAGTGGGACTTCACGTACCTCGGCATGCAGATCATGGTCGAGGGCCTCGCGCTCGCGGCGTTCGGTCTCGTGCAGGCCATCACGCAGGAGCCGTTGCTGCAGAAGCTGCTGCGCTACGTGATGAGCGACGAAGCGCGCCACGTCGCCTTCGGTGTGCTGTCGCTCAAGGAGTTCTACGAAGGGTTGACCGACAAGGAACTCGGCGAGCGCCAGGAGTTCGCCTACGAAGCTGCCGTGCGCTTGCGCGACCGCCTCGTCGCCGGTGAAGTGTGGGAGCGCATGGGCGTCGACCCGAAGGTCGCCATCACGACGATGCGCCCGCCGGGGATGTCGAAGAACGACGACCCGTTCCAGATGATGCTGTTCTCCAAGATCGTCCCGAACCTGTCGAAGCTCGGCCTGCTCGACGCCAACGGCGCGTGGCTTCGCAACAAGTTCGACAACATCGGCCTGACGCAGTTCGAGAGCTGGACCGACACGTCGATCGAATACGAGTTGCTCGACGCCGTCACCGCCGACCGCGAAGCAGCTGCCTCAGAGTCCGCTTAAGTCGCTCGGCGCGCCCGACAGTCGTCGTGCGCGGGCTGCGTCCCCGCGGCGCGTTGCGTGAGCCACTCGGCAGCGGCGATCAACGCCGGGAACGCGGCAGCAGTGTGGCCGCCCGCGTGAATGACGCGCCGCTCGACGACGGCGCCGTGCGCGCACATGCGGTCGCGCAACAGCGCGCTGAGCGCGACCGGCACGACGTCGTCTTGATCGCTGTGCACGACGAGAACCGGACCCGCCGGCTTGCGCGATCCGGGATTGTTGGCGCGTCCGAGCGCTTGCCACTCCGCATCGGTCGGTCCTTCAGGCCGCACGAGTCGGTCCGGCGGTACGCGACGCGCGACGCGGTCGATGTCGCCGAGGCAGCCGGTGTCGACGGTCGGGAGCAGGGCTAGGCCTTCGTCGGTCAAATAGGCGCTCGGGTGCGCGCGCGGATAGGCAGCGGCGTACCCACCAACGATGGCGAGGAGGAATCGCTGAATCGGAAACGTCCGGCCGGCAGCGAGGATGCGATCGATCTCCGTCGCCGGTGCGCCGGCAAAGGTGCCGAGGACGCGCAACGTCGGCGCCCACGTAGCGGCGAGCTGGTTGGCCCACAGCGCCGCATGGCCCCCTTGGGAGTAGCCGGCGATCAGCAGCCGATTGCCGGCGTGCGCCTGCGGGAGTTGGCGCGCTGCGACGGCGGCGTCGAGCACGCTGCGGCCTTCGCTCACTCCGACGAGGTACGGATGGCGGCCGGGAGTCCCGAGTCCTTCGTAGTCGGTGGCCGCGACGATCCAACCGTGGCTCACGGCCGTGAGCCCGATGGCGCGCACTTCGCTGCCCGAGGGATGCGCCGACGGCGCACACGCGTCCGCCAATCCCGTCGTGCCGTGCGCGTACGTCAACACGACGCGGTCGTGCTTCGTGCCATGCGGAACGATCGCCAAGCCGGTGACCACGATGGCCCCGCCACCACGCGAGCGTGACGTGTACCGGATCTTGTACGTCGCGGCGCCGGCGACGACGCCGGGAAGCCTGCGGTACGCGAGCAGCGCGCCGTGAGCCGGCGGTCGGCTCGGCGCGGCGGTGTGCGCACACGCCACGAGGCTGGCGGCGACGACGATGCCGAGCACGCGCCTCATTGCGTAAGACTGCCGCATGCTCGTGATGAAGCCGGGATGTGAAAACTGCGACGACGATCTGCCCGCCGACCGGCCAGGAGCGGTGATCTGCACGTTCGAGTGCACGTGGTGCGAGGAGTGCGCACAGAAGCTCGGCGGGATCTGCCCGAACTGCGGAGGCGATCTCCAGCCGCGCCCGCAGCGGCCCACGGCACTCCTCGAAGCGTTCCCGGCGTCGACCGAGCGGGTGCACAAACCGCGGACCGGCGTCTAACCGGCGTCGTGCAACCCGCGGAGCTGTTCCAGTACCGGTAGATCTTTCGCGCGGCCGAGCGTTTCCTTCGACCGTACGAGTTCGTCGAGGCCGGCAACTTTGACGGAGAGGCCGAACACCTCGAACTGGCGGGCGTTGTCGACGTGGGCGTCGAAGTCGCCGACGCCCGCCGCGCGCATCACGACGTCGACGAGGCCGGCGTCGGTGCTGAAGTGCCAAGCCTCCGCGTCGCCGAGTCCCGCTCCGCCGCCCCGCAATGAGATCGTCTCCCAAAGCTCGCCGGCCTCCATCGCCAGCCGTGCGTCGTCGACGAAGATCCCGGCGCCGAGCGACTCGAGCGCCCCGAGGAGCCGGTCGAGATTGTCGGGATCGAGCGAGGGGAGAATGTCGGTGTCGAAGGTCAGCTGTTCCGCACCGTGTGCGATGCAGGCGACACCGCCGATCAGCACGTAGTCGACGCGGGCAACGTCGAGCGCCCGCAGAACGCGTTCGGTGTCGAGTGCCGCCGAGTCAGTGCGCGGGAGGAACTCAGGCACTCGCGGCGCGTTGGCGTGCCTTCGCGGCTTCGTGCCACACGCGCGTCATCGCGTCGTTCTGCCGCATCCGTTCCTCGGGTGACAGGCGCGCCTGCGCGGCGCGCTGCTGGCTCCACACTTCGGCGTCACGCCGGGTCCGCTTCACGGCGCGCAAGTCTACGGACGGATCGTTCACTCGCCGTTACTCGGGCGGGATGCAGACGAAGTATTCGGGGCCGAGGTCCTGCCCGTTCACCCACACGTGGGTGTTCCCGCAGCTGTCCTTGTACAAGCCTGTCTTGCCGACGACGGAGGCCGCGTGGGCGGGGCCCGTCGCGCCCACTCCGCCGACGAGCGCAGTGACGAAGGCACACAAAAGGATCAAACGACGTCGCATGTGGGCATCTTTGCAGATCACTAGTACAGTGATCCGACCCACGGGCCAGCGTCGTCCCGTTCCTTCCCGAGCACACTTCTCTTCAAGGACCGACGACTTTGCGTACGCCCCCCGGGCCCGCCCGCCCGCCCGGCCTCTTTGGGCCCGCCTTTGGCGAGCCGAAGGGCCTTTACGACCCCCGATTCGAGCACGACGCGTGCGGTGTCGCGTTCGTCGTCGACGTACACGGCCGCAAGTCGCACGAGATGGTGCAACTCGGCCTGCAGTCACTGTGCAACCTCGACCACCGCGGCGCCACGGGCGCCGAGGCGAACGTCGGTGACGGCGCCGGCATCTTGATCCAAGTCCCCGACGCGTTCCTCCGCGCCGTCGTGGACTTCGAGCTTCCCGAGGCGGGCAGCTACGCCGTCGGCACAGCGTTCCTGCCGCGGGAGGACACGGCGCAGGCGGTCGACGCGTTCGAGAAGCTCGCGGCCGACGAGGGACTCACGGTCCTCGGCTGGCGCGACGTCCCCGTCGACGACTCGATGATCGGGGTGTTCGCTTCCGAGGTCGAACCGATCTTCCGCCAGGTGTTCGTCAGCGGCGCGTCCGGGATGGAGCTGGAGCGTCGCCTGTTCGTCCTGCGCAAGCGCGCCGAACACGAAGCCAACCTCTACTTTCCGTCGCTTTCCGGGCGCACGCTCGTCTACAAGGGCATGCTCACGTCGCTGCAACTGCAGGAGTTCTATCCCGACCTCCACGACGAGCGCATGACGACGGCGCTCGCACTCGTGCACTCGCGCTTTTCCACCAACACGTTTCCCTCGTGGCCGCTGGCGCACCCGTACCGCTACATCGCGCACAACGGCGAGATCAACACGGTGCAGGGCAACCGAAACTGGATGCGTGCGCGCGAGTCGCAACTGCAATCCGACTTGTTCCCCGGCGACTTGGCGCGCGCCTTTCCGATCCTCACCGAGGGTGCGCCTTCGGACACGATGAGCTTCGACGAGGCGCTTGAGTTCCTCCACCTCGGCGGCCGCTCGCTGCCGCACGCGGTGCTGATGATGATCCCCGAGGCGTGGGAGCGCCACGAGTCGATGCCCGCGTGGAAGCGCGACTTCTACCAGTTCCACGGTTCGGTGATGGAGCCGTGGGACGGTCCCGCGTCCATCGCCTTCACCGACGGCACCGTCATCGGCTCCGTGCTCGACCGCAACGGGCTGCGCCCCGGGCGCTACTGGGTGACCGACGACGGCCTCGTCGTCATGGCGTCGGAAGCCGGCGTGTTGCCGATCGATCCGGCAAAAGTTGTCGAGAAGGGCCGCATGCAGCCCGGCAAGATGTTCCTCGTCGACACGTCGCAGGGCCGCATCATTCGCGACGACGAGATCAAACGCGAGCTCGCCGAGGCCGCGCCGTACGGCGAATGGCTGGGCCAGCTGACGCATCTCGACGATCTGCCCGACCGCTTCATGCTGACGCCGCAACACACGACGGTCGTACGCCAGCAGCGCGAGTTCGGTTACACGAGCGAGGACTTGAAGATCGTCATCGCGCCGATGGCCAAGACCGGTGCCGAAGCGCTCGGTTCGATGGGCACCGACACGCCGATCGCGGTGCTCTCCGAGCGACCACGCCTCCTCTTCGACTACTTCGCGCAGCTGTTCGCACAGGTCACCAACCCGCCGCTCGACGCCATCCGCGAAGAGATGGTGACGTCGATGGCGCGCACCATCGGTCGCGAGTCGAACCTGCTCGCGCCCGGGCCCGACAGCTGCAAGCAGATCGTGATGCCGTCGCCGATCCTGTCGAACGACGACATGGCCAAGATCATGTACATCCACGAGGAGGGCGGCGTCGACGGCTTCACGCCGTTTGCCATCGACGGGCTGTACCCCGTCGCTGCCGGCGGTGAGGGCATGCGCGGCGCCATCGAGGACGTGCGCAGCCTCGTCAGCGCGGCGATCCACAACGGCGCCAACATCATCGTGCTCAGCGACCGTCACTCGAACGCCGAGTACGCGCCGATCCCGTCGTTGCTGCTCACCGCCGCCGTGCACCATCACTTGATCCGCGAGAAGACGCGCACCCGCGTCGGACTCGTGGTTGAGACGGGCGACGCGCGCGAAGTGCATCACATGGCGCTGCTCATCGGGTACGGCGCGGCGGCGATCAATCCCTACCTGGCGTTCGAGACGATCGAGGACATGATCGCCCACGGCGAACTCACCGGCGTCACGCCCCAGAAGGCGATCTACAACTACATCAAGGCGTGCTCGAAGGGCGTGCTCAAGGTGATGTCGAAGATGGGCATCTCGACGGTCGCGTCCTACACCGGCGCGCAGGTCTTCGAAGCGGTCGGCCTCGGCGGCGAGTTCGTCGACGAGTACTTCACCGGCACCACGTCGAAGCTCGGCGGCGTCGGCCTCGACGAAGTCGCGGCCGAGGTCGCGGCGCGGCATCACTACGCCCACTACGAGCGCCCTGCGGAGCAGGCGCACCGCGACCTGTGGGTCGGCGGCGAGTACCAGTGGCGCCGGGAGGGCGAGTACCACCTGTTCAATCCCGAGACGGTGTTCAAGCTGCAGCACTCGACGCGGTCGGGTCGCTACGACGTGTTCAAGCAGTACTCACAAGCGGTCGACAACCAGTCGAAGCGCCTCGCCACGTTGCGCGGGTTGCTGCGGTTCAAGCACGGCGACCGACCGCCCGTCCCGATCGAAGAAGTGCAACCCGTCTCCGAGATCGTCAAGCGCTTCGCCACCGGCGCGATGTCCTACGGCTCGATCTCCAAGGAAGCGCACGAGAACCTCGCCATCGCCATGAACCGCATCGGCGGCAAGTCGAACACCGGCGAAGGCGGCGAAGACTCCGACCGCTACACCCGCGACGCCAATGGTGACCTGCGACGCTCCGCGGTCAAGCAGGTGGCGTCGGGTCGGTTCGGCGTGACGAGCGAGTACCTCTCGAACGCCGACGACCTGCAGATCAAAATGGCGCAGGGCGCGAAGCCCGGCGAGGGCGGCCAGTTGCCCGGGGCGAAGATCTATCCCTGGATCGCCAAGACGCGTCAGTCGACGCCGGGAGTCGGGTTGATCTCCCCCCCGCCGCACCACGACATCTATTCCATCGAGGACCTGAAGCAGCTGATCCACGACCTGAAGAACGCCAACCCGTCGGCGCGCGTGCACGTGAAGCTCGTCGCCGAAGTCGGCGTCGGCACCGTCGCCGCCGGGGTGGCGAAGGCGAAGGCCGACGTGGTGTTGATCAGCGGTCAGGACGGCGGGACGGCTGCGGCACCGCTGACGTCGCTCAAGCACGCGGGCGCACCGTGGGAGCTGGGCCTCGCCGAGACCCAGCAGACGCTGCTGCTCAACGGGTTGCGCGACCGCATCGTCGTGCAGGTCGACGGCCAACTCAAGACCGGCCGCGACGTGATGATCGCCGCGCTGCTCGGCGCCGAAGAATTCGGCTTCGCCACCGCGCCGCTCGTCGTAAGCGGCTGCATCATGATGCGCGTCTGCCACCTCGACACCTGCCCTGTCGGTGTGGCGACGCAGAACCCCGAACTGCGGGCGCGCTTCACCGGCAAGCCGGAGTTCGTCGTCAACTTCTTCGAATTCGTCGCCGAAGAAGTGCGCGAGCACTTGGCGATGCTCGGGTTCCGCTCGCTCGAGGAAGCGATCGGCCACGTCGAGATGCTCGACGCGCAGGACGCCATCGAGCACTGGAAGGCGCAGCGACTCGACCTCGACCCCATCCTGTTCGAGCCCACCTCGCCGTGGGAGCAGGACAAGTACTGCACGAAGTCGCAGGACCACGGCCTCGACCGCGCGCTCGACGTCGAACTGTTGGAGCTGGCGTCGTCGGCGCTTTCGGACGGCACGCCGGTGAAAATCCAGTTGCCGATCGGCAACGTGAACCGCACGGTCGGCACGATGCTCGGCCACGAACTCACCAAGCGGTACGGCGCCGACGGGTTGCCCGACGACACGATCGACGTGACGTTCGAAGGATCGGCTGGTCAGTCGTTCGGCGCGTTCGTGCCGCGCGGCATCACGCTGCGCCTCTTCGGTGACGCCAACGACTACACCGGCAAGGGGTTGTCGGGCGGGCGCGTCATCGTGCGCCCGTCGCGCGGCGCCGCCGAAGGCTTCGTCGCCGAAGACAACGTCATCGCCGGCAACGTCGTGCTGTACGGCGCGACGGGCGGCGAGATGTTCCTGCGCGGCATCGTCGGCGAACGCTTCTGCGTGCGCAACTCCGGCGCGACCGCGGTGGTCGAAGGCGTCGGCGACCACGGGTGCGAGTACATGACGGGCGGCAAGGCCGTCGTGCTCGGTGCCACGGGGCGCAACTTCGCAGCCGGAATGTCGGGCGGCGTCGCATACGTCTATGACGACGACGACAAGTTCGTACAGCGGTTGAACTTCGAGTCGGTCGACCTCGAACGACTCGACGAGGAAGACGTCGAGTGGTTGCGCGACACGATCCGCACGCATTACCGAGAGACGGAGTCGCCCGTCGCCGAGAAGATCCTCAAGGGGTGGCACACCGAGGTGCGCAAGTTCCGCAAGGTGATGCCCAAGGACTACCGACGGGTGCTCGACGCAATGGCAGAGGCCGAGTCGCTCGGCCGCGATCCGATCGAGGCCGTCATGGCCGCGGCGAGGGGTTAGTCGTGGGTGACGTACGGGGATTTCTGAAGCACGACCGGGAGACGCCGACACGGCGTCCGGTGCCGGTGCGCCTGCGCGACTGGAAGGAGGTGTACGAGCCGTTCCCGGAGGACCACCTGCAGACGCAGGCGTCGCGCTGCATGGACTGCGGCATCCCCTTCTGCAACCAGGGCTGCCCGCTGGGCAATCTCATTCCGGACTGGAACGACCTCGTCTACCGCGACCAATGGCGCCAGGCGATCCAACGACTGCACGCCACGAACAACTTCCCCGAGTTCACGGGGCGGTTGTGCCCGGCGCCGTGCGAGACGGCGTGCGTGCTCGGCATCAACCAGAACCCGGTGACGATCAAGCAGGTCGAAGTCTCCATCGTCGATCGCGCGTGGGACGAGGGCTGGATCGTCCCGGTGCCACCCACGGTCAAGACCGGCAAGAAGATCGCCGTCGTTGGTTCGGGACCTTCGGGCCTCGCGGCGGCACAGCAACTAACGCGCGCGGGCCACGACGTGACGGTCTTCGAGCGCGCCGACCGCATCGGTGGCTTGCTCCGTTACGGCATCCCCGAGTTCAAGATGGAGAAGCGCCACCTCAACCGTCGCATCGAACAGATGGAGGCGGAGGGCACGGTGTTCCGCACGAGCGTGAACGTGGGTGTCGACGTGACGGCGGAGGAACTCCGTGAGCAGTTCGACGCCGTGGTGCTCGCGGGAGGCGCCACGAACTGGCGCGACCTGCCGATCCCGGGACGCGAACTGAACGGCATCTATCAGGCGATGGAGTACCTGCCGCCGTCGAACAAGGTTCAGGAAGGCGACCTCGCCACTTCACCGATCTCGTCGGAGGGCAAGCACGTCGTCATCATCGGCGGCGGCGACACCGGCGCCGACTGCCTCGGCACTGCGCACCGCCAAGGCGCGAAGTCCATCCACCAGTTCGAGATCCTGCCGCGTCCCCCGGAAGAGCGTCCGGCGACGGCGCCGTGGCCGACGTACCCGATGACGTACAAGGTCACATCCGCGCACGAAGAGGGCGGCGAGCGCGTGTTCGCCGTCAACACCGAATGCTTCCTCGGCGACGACGACGGCAACGTGCGCGCGCTGCGCGCCCACGAAGTCGAGATGGTCGACGGCAGGTTCGAGAAGATCGAAGGCTCCGACTTCGAATTGCCCGCAGAGCGTGTGTATCTGGCGATGGGTTTTCTCGGACCCGAGCACAACGGGCTGCTCGACGACCTCGGCGTCGAGTACGACGAGCGTTCGAACGTGCGCCGCGGTGACGACTGGATGTCGTCGGTCGACGGCGTGTTCGTCGCCGGCGACATGGGCCGCGGCCAGTCGCTCATCGTGTGGGCGATCGCCGAAGGCCGCTCGGCTGCGTCAGCCGTCGACCGTTATCTCATGGGTGACACGGCGCTGCTGGCGCCCCTGAAGCCCACAGACCGCCCGATCGCATAACACTGTCGGCATGACCGACGCGACTGTCCATGAATGTCCGGCGTGCAGGGTGATCGACGAAGCCGACGGCGTTGTCGACGGAAACCTCTTCCCGGTGCTCGCCAAAAAGGTGAGCAACGAGAACAAGATCATCGAGGACCTCAAGCGGACGCAGGACCGTGTCGCCGACACGATCACGAGCTTCGCTGGCTCACTGAACTTCGTGTACATCCACACGATCTGGTTCGGGATTTGGATCGCCATCAACGTCGGACTCATCGGCGCGTCGCTGAAGTTCGACAAGTTCCCGTTCGGGTTGCTGACGATGATCGTGAGCCTCGAGGCGATCTTCCTGTCGACCTTCGTGATGGTGAGCCAGAACCGTCAAGCCGCACGTGCCGACGTGCGCGCCGAAATCGACTTCGAGACCAATCTGCGTTCAGAGATCTGGTCCGTGCACATCGGCCAACAACTTGGCATCGATACGCGCCACGTCGAAGAAGCGGTACAACGGGCGATCGCGGGTTCGAAGCAGCAACTCGGGTGATCACCTTCCTCACCGACGGCGGGCAACCCGCCTCGCAAACGCTCGACGCGCTCGTCGCGTTCGTCGACGGCGCGCGGACCACGCTCGACATGGCGGTGTACGACGCCCACCTCGAACCGCCGTCGCTCGACCGCTTGATCGGCGCGCTCGACGCCGCCGAAGCGCGGGGCGTGCAGGTGCGAGCCGTTTACAACGACGAGTCGCGGACGAAGCCGGGCGTTCCCCCGCCCGAAGGTCCCTCAGCGCTGCAGCGGCTCGCGGCCGCCGTGCCGTCGACCGCCATCCCCGGCGTCCCCGACCTCATGCATCACAAGTACATGGTGCGTGACAGCACCGACCTCTGGACCGGTTCGGCGAATTGGACCGAGGACGCGTGGACGCACATGGAGAACGTGATCGTCACGATGTCGTCGGCCGACCTCTGCGCCGCCTACACGAACGATTTCGAGGAGCTGTGGAACCGCAAGCAGGTCGAGGGCAGCGGCACCATCGTCGACGAGCCCGCGACGATCGACGGCGCCTGGGTACGCGCCATGTTCTCGCCGGCGCGAGGCCGCCAACTCGGTCAGCGCATCGCGGGCGCGGTGGCGCGCGCCCACGAGCGCATTCGCATTTGTTCACCGGTGTTGACGTCGGGACCGATCCTGTCGACGTTGGCCGAGGTGCTCGACGACGGGCGCTGCACCGTGAGCGTCACGGTCGACGGCCCGCAGATGGAGCAGGCGTTGCGCCAATGGCGCGACGACGGGCGCGCCCAGTGGAAAGGACCGCTTTTCGAGCGCGTCCGCAGCGCGGGCGTGTTGGCGGAGAAACCGTCGCGGCCGTACCAAGCGGGACCGCCGCACAACTACATGCACGCCAAAGTCGTCGTGTGCGACGACGTCGTGTTCACCGGTTCGTATAACTGCTCGCACTCGGGCGAGTACAACGCCGAGAACGTGCTCGAGATCCGTAGCCGTGAAATCGCGGACGAGTGCGCTGCGTTCTGCGATCGTGTGCACGCGCGCTATGCCAAGTGATGAGATGACCGTCGCTCCTGACGACAAGGACTGGACCTGGGTCATCGAGGCCCGGTGCCCCGAGTGCGGTTTCGACGCGTCGAAGACGGTGTGCACCGACGTCTCCGACGTGCTGCGCGGCGCCGTCGGGCGCTGGCACCACGTCCTCACGGCGCGTCCCGACGTACGCGAGCGACCCCGCGCCGACGTGTGGTCGCCGCTCGAATACGGGTGTCACGTGCGCGACGTGTTCCGGGTGTACGACGGCCGTGTCCGCCGCATGCTCGACGAGGACGGGCCGCACTACCTCAACTGGGACCAGGACAAGACCGCCGTCGACGACGGATACGCGTCGCAGGATCCCGAGGCAGTCGCCGAGGACGTCGTGATCAGCGGAGGACGCCTCGCGGCACTGTTCGACTCGGTGAAGGGTGAGCAGTGGCAGCGCACCGGCTACCGCAGCGACGGCGCGGCCTTCACCATCGACTCCCTCTCCCGCTACTTCATCCACGACATCCTCCACCACCTCGTCGACGTCGGCGCGTAACCCGGAGCGCCCAACAAAGGCGCGGTGCGCGGGGTATCGCCGCGCAACGCTGCTCAACTCTCAGCCAAGTGGCTAGTCGCACCGGCGCGGGGGTCGGATAATGCGGACATGCCAGCCCAAGCGCTCATGCTCGCGTTCGTCATCATCGCCGGCGCTTGTGCCGGAGTCATCGTCGGTCGCCTCCTCACCGCAGCCAAGCCAACCGAGGAGGAAGTCGTGGCTCCGCCCGTCGAGTTGACCGTCGTCCGCGAACTCGACGACGTTCTCGCTCCGTATCAGCCGAAGGCCGCATAACGTCAGCGGCCGTGCGCCGCATCGTGTGTTCTGAGTACGGTCCGCCGTCGCTGTTGCAGATCGTCGAGTCCGACGACCTCACACCGCGTGCGGGACAAGTAGTGGTCGACGTGCGCGCCGCCGGCGTCAACTTCGTCGACGCACTGTTCGTGCAAGGCACCTACCAAATCAAGATTCCGCCGCCGTTCACGCCGGGCAGCGACTTTGCCGGCGTCGTGTCGGCGGTCGGCGACGGAGTCGACGGCTGGTCGGTCGGCGACAACGTGCTCGGCACGGCGTTCGGCGCGTACGCGTCACAAATGGCAGTGGCGGCGACGTCGTTGACGCGCGTCCCGTCGACGATCGGCCTCGACCAAGCCGCCGCGCTGCTGCAGAGCTACTGCACGATGTGGTTTGCCTACACGCGGCGCATGTCGTTGCAGCCCGGCCAACGCGTGCTCGTGCTCGGCGCCGGCGGAGGCATCGGACTCGCCGCGGTCGACGTGGCGCGTGGGCTTGGTGCGACGGTGATCGCAGCCGCGTCGTCGGAGGAAAAGTTGGAAGCGGCACGCGCCGCGGGCGCGACCGAGACGATCGACTACTCGCGCGAGGACCTCAAGGCCCGCGGCAAGGAGCTCGGCGTCGACGTCGTCGTCGATCCCGTCGGCGGCGAACTGGCGGAGCAAGCGCTGCGCGCCAGCGGTTGGATGTCGACCTACATCGTCATCGGCTTCGCGTCCGGCCCGATCCCGAAGTTCCCGATCAACCTCGTGCTGTTGAACAACCGCACCGTGATCGGCGTCGACTGGGGCGCGTGGACGGGCCGCGACCCCGTCGGCCAGCAAGCATCGCTCGCCGAGTTGATGAAGGCCGTCGCCGACGGGCGCCTCCATCCACCGATGCCGGCACGCCGCCCCCTCGACGACGTGTCCTCCGTCCTCCAAGAAGCGCTCGACCGCAAACTCGTCGGCAAGACGGTTCTCGTCCCGTAGCGGGCGAAGAGAGACTCAGTTCGTCGCGACGAAGTCCAAGATGAGCTGCGCGACGGTCTCGGGGATCTCTTCGGGGATCCAGTGACTGACGCCCTCCATCACTTCGTACCGGTACGGGCCGGTGACGTGATCGCGGGTGGCGTCGGCGGCGCGGCGGCCGAGCGCGAAATCGTCGGTGCCGTACACGTACATCGTCGGGATCGTCACGTCACCGATGCCGCTGGGTGGCGACAGCGGCACGGCGCGGTACCAGTTCAACGCGCCGCGCGCGGCGCCGGGCTCGGCCATGAGCCGCGCGTACTCGTCGACGTATTCCTCGGGTAGCCCCGACGCCACGAGCTGGCGCGTGAAGCGCGTGTTCTTCATCCCGAGCTCAGGCACGACCGGCAGCTGGAACATCAGCATGTACCAACTCTTGAAGATCTGACCCCGCAGCATCGACTTGACCATGGCGCGCGGGTGCGGTGTCGCCAGCGACGTCGCGGTCCGGAGGCGGTCGGCGTGGCTCGCCGCCAACTGCCAGGCGACGCCGCCGCCCCAGTCGTGACCGACGACGTGAAATCGTTCAGCGCCAGCAGCGTCCGCCAGTGCGAGCACGTCGCGCGCCAGCTTGTCGAGCGTGTAGTCGCGTCGACGTGACGGGCGCGCCCCGGGCGAGTACCCGCGTTGGTTCGGCGCGACGACGCGGTACCCCCGCGCGGTGAGCAACGGCGTGACCTCGCGCCACGACGCCTTCGACTCCGGGAAGCCGTGCAGGAGGACGATCAACTCGCCGTCGCTCGGGCCGGCGTCGTCGACGTCGAACGTCAAGCCGTCGTACGTGAACGAGTCCATCAGCGCTTCTTCACCGGGTTGGCCATGCGGTCGCCCATGTCCTCGGGCAAGCCGAACGGCAGGGACCGTTCGTGCAGCAGCGCCTCGTCGCGCGTCATCGATGCCTGCGCCGCGAGCAGCGCCTTGTCGATGCGGTTCGTCCCGGGCGAGTTGGCTGCGATCTCGCGCGCGAGTCCGTCGACGAACGAGTCGAGCGCGTCGTCGCCCACCGCGTGGTCCACGAGACCGATCTGGCGCGCCACCGAACCGAGGACCCGCCGCGACGTGAACATCAACTCCTTGGCGCGTGAACGTCCTACGCGTTCGGGCAGCCGAACCGACATGCCCCACACCGGCACGAGGCCCCACTGCCCGTGCGTGTCGCCGAGTTGCGCCGACTCGGCCGCGACCAGCACGTCGCACGCCAACGCCAGTTCGAGTCCGCCGGTAAAGCAGTGGCCTTTGATCTTGGCGATGGTCGGCTTGGGCAACGCTTCGAGCGCGTCGACCGTCTCCGACTCGTAATGACGCGACGGCGCGCGCTCTTGCTCCGCGATAGCCGTGAGGTCGTGCCCGGCGCAGAACGAACGGCCGGCGCCCGTCACCACGACGCAGCGCACCGAGTCGTCCTTCGTCAGGTCGTCGATGTGACCGCGCAGCGCCACGAACACCTGCGGCGTGAGGGCGTTGAGCTTGTCGGGCCGGTTGAGGGTGAGCGTCGCAACTCCGTCGACGTCGTCGCGCAGGACCAGATCGTCAGGCATGGCGCAACGCTAAGCCGAACGCGCTAGCCGAGCTTTGCGCTGAAGACGCTGTTGCGGTCGCTGGCGTTGCCGAATGTGTAGCCCGGCGCCAGTCCCATGTATTCGGGGCGGCTGCGTTCGGACCACTCTTGC